>UROG01000006.1 GCA_900549485.1 uncultured Eubacteriales bacterium | reverse complement strand
CCTTATTTCAAGCGGTTTTCGGGCATAGAAAAAGTCCACCGTAATTCTATCAAAATTACGGTGGACTTATGATGGAGATGAGGGGAGTTGAACCCCTGTCCGAAAGCACATTAACAGAAACTTCTCCGGGCGCAGGCGGTTATTTGGATTCCCTCGGCGAAGCGTGAGCCGTCACACTCATCGTCTTGGTAGCTTCATTATGCGTGGCGCGGGCAAAGCTTACCGCGCTCACGTTCACCACTCGTCGACGCCCCGTCCCAAGCCGTGGTCCTCTCAGGCGGAACGCTCGCTAATTAAGCAGCGAGAAGAACAGTATCGTTATTGTTCTTTAATTTATAAAAGGTTGCCCGTTTTATGGATGTCAGGCGCATCCGCCCGCTATTTCTGCCTCCGCACCCCCGTCGAAACCGTTACATCCCCATATATAAGCCCAAGGGCTGCCCATGGGCTTGATCAACGGAGAAAGCAATCAGCACTTCTCAGGCTCGGGATAATCCACGCCGAACGTCTCGACGGTGACTTTTTTCATGACCTGAGGGGTTCTGGGTTTGTCGTTGTAGTCCGTGCGCACAGCGCAGATCTTATCGACGACATCTTCACCTTCGATGAGCTTGCCGAACGCGGCATACTGACCGTCAAGGTGCGGAGAATCCTCATGCATCACAAAAAACTGACTTCCGGCGGAATTTGGCGCCATGGTGCGCGCCATAGAAAGAACGCCGCGGCTGTGCTTGAGGTCATTCTTGAAGCCGTTGGCAGAAAATTCGCCCTTTATCGAATATCCGGGACCGCCGATGCCGGTGCCGTTGGGATCACCGCCCTGGATCATAAAGCCGGGAATAACGCGGTGGAAAATAACACCGTCATAAAAACCGTTTTTTATAAGTGAAATAAAGTTGTTGACTGTGTTGGGCGCAATTTCCGGATAAAGCTCTGCTTTCATTATATCGCCGGATTCCATTTCAATCGTAACTATGGGATTGCTCATTGGTAATTCCTCTCTTTCATAACTCTGTCAATGTCGCGCTTTGACTGCCTGTCGGCCTCGCTGTCACGCTTATCGTGCAGCTTTTTGCCCTTGCACAGTCCCAGTTCAACCTTGACTTTGCTGTCCTTAAAATACAGAGACAGTGGAATAAGGGCAACGCCGTCCTGCATTATGCGTGCGTTGAGCTTTACTATTTCGCGTTTGTGCATCAGAAGCCGCCTTGCCCGCACGGGATCGCGGTTGAAGATGTTCCCCTGCTCATATGGAGAAATGTGCATTCCGCGCACAAAGAGTTCTCCGTTTTTTATGGTGCAGAATGAATCCTTGAGATTGACGTTGCCGGCTCTGATAGACTTGACCTCCGTGCCTGCAAGCTCAATACCGGCTTCAAACCGTTCCAGAACAAAATATTCATGGAATGCTTTTCTGTTGGCGGTTATTTCTTTTTTTCCAAGCTGCTTCGGCAAGTCTTATCTCACTTCCTCTCTTCAATATGCAATAATAACACATCAAGGTAAAAAATAAAAGAATAATTTGTAAAAACGGGAGACCCATTTTGCGGCGCCTGAAGAGATAAAGAAACAGTTGCTTTTTATATTGGTATATGGTAAAATCTACACTAAGTGTGCGTGTTTCCACTTTATTTAGAAACTTGGAAGGTGCCTGTATTGGAAAAATATGTAATCAAGGGCGGTACCGTGCTTCGCGGAGAGGTTGAGATAAGCGGTGCAAAAAATGCTGCTGTTGCGATCATTCCTGCGGCTCTGATGGTGGACGGCGTTTGCCGTATAGAAAATATGCCTCAGATAAGCGATACCGATATGCTTCTCACCATTCTAACCGATCTCGGCGCAAAGGTGAAATATATAAATCCCTCCACGGTGGAGATAGATTGTACGGATGTGCGTTATCAGGACGCACCATATGACCTTATGCGCAAGATAAGAGCGTCGTACTATCTTATCGGTGCAATGCTCGGCCGCTTCGGCAGTGCGAAAACGACTATGCCCGGCGGCTGCAACTTCGGTGTCAGACCTATTGACCAGCATATAAAGGGAATGACGGCTCTCGGCGCCCAGATCGAGGTGAAAAACGGATTTGTCTATGCCGACGCTCCCGGAGGAAGACTTCACGGGACGAGGATATATCTTGATAAGGTATCCGTCGGCGCGACGATGAATATCATCCTTGCTTCTACTCTTGCTCAGGGGCGCACGATCATTGAAAATGCCGCACGTGAGCCGCATATCGTCGATCTTGCGAACTTTCTCAACTCAATGGGCGCTGATATAAGAGGCGCCGGAACAGATACAATCAAGATAAACGGCACTGATAAGCTGCACGGCGGGTGCTATACCATTATTCCGGATCAGATAGAAGCGGGTACATATATGGTCGCAGCCGCGGCGACAGGCGGCGAGGTGCTGATAAAGAACATTATCCCGAAGCATCTTGAGTGCATAAGCGCCAAGCTGCGCGAAACGGGGACGATCGTTCAGGAGTATGAAGATTCCGTGCTTGTAAAGGGCGCGAGAAGTCTGCGCCGCGCCAACGTGAAAACATTGCCTTACCCCGGCTTTCCAACGGATATGCAGCCCCCGATAGGCGCACTTTTATGCCTTGCGGAGGGAACGTCGGTCATTACCGAGGGCATATATGACAACCGCTACAAATATGTCAATGAGCTTCGCAAAATGGGCGCTGAAATTCAGGTTGACGGTCGTGTTGCGGTCATTGAGGGCGGTAAGCGGCTTACGGGCGCACCGGTGCAGGCCTGCGATCTCAGAGCGGGTGCGGCTATGGTTATCGCCGGTATGTGCGCCAGCGGGACGACGGTAGTGGAAGATATCCACTATATTGAGCGCGGCTACGAGAACTTTGTCGGCAAACTGAAAACGATGGGTGCGGATATAGAGATCGTGGATTTCCCGGAAGAAGCGGAATGTCAGAATAAAATTATTTCGGTCAGTTGATGAAGGTATTTGTTTTTGCGAGCGGTTCCGGCGGCAATTGCCTGCTGGTTTCTGATAAAGGTACAAATATATTGATAGATGCCGGAATATCGATGCGTAGGATAGAAAACTGTCTTTCACAGTCGAAAATTTCAATGGACGATATAACCGGAGTGCTCATAACGCATGAGCACTCCGATCATATTTCGGCGCTGAAAACCATGACAAAAAAGCATAAGACCCCTATATACGCACCGCATACCGTCGCTTCGAGGATCGCCGGTATGCTTCCGGAGACGGAAGGTCGCATCGAGGCAATACAGGCAGGGAAAGCGTTCAGGTTGAAAAGTATCTCTGTTATGGCGTTTCATACGAGTCACGATACGGATGAAAGCGTGGGATACCGGCTTGAAGGGGACGGCACTTTTTCGATAGCGACTGACACGGGGTGCGTTACGGAAGAAATTGAAGCGGGTCTTTCCGGCGCGGGCGCCGTTCTTGTCGAATCAAACCATGATGAGGATATGCTGCGATACGGCCCGTATCCGGTGTATCTTAAAAGGCGGATCCTTTCCGAGCGCGGACATCTGTCCAATGAGGAGTGCGCTGCACTTGCAAGGAGGCTTGCTTTGAACGGCACCAGAAAAATCATTCTCGGGCATCTGAGCAAGATAAACAACACCCCGGAAAAAGCTCTGGCGGCGGCGCGGAAAACGCTGTCCGGCACCGTGGCGGAGCTTTTTTGCGCGCCGGAGTTAGGGCTGCTTGAAATCTCTTTGGGGGAAGATGCGCTATGCTTGCTGTAAAGCTTATATGCGTGGGAAAAATGCGTGAAAGGTTTTATGCCGACGCCTTTTCGGAATATGCAAAGCGCCTGCAGGGCTACTGCCGGTTCGAGCTTTGCGAAATACCCGAGCAGAGGCTTTCGGATAATCCGTCTGCGGGCGAGATAAGCGCGGCGCTTTCAAGGGAAGCGGCGGAGATCATAAAAAATGTCCCGGGCGACGCATTTTTGACGGCGCTTTGCGTGGAAGGGAAGCAGCTTCCCAGCGAGGGCATGGCAAAGCTTATCGCCGACAGGGAAAACTCCGGCAAGCCAAAGCTCTGCTTTATTATAGGCGGCTCCTTTGGACTGCATGAAAGCGTGAAAAAACGGGCGGATATGAAGCTGAGCATGTCGGAAATGACGTTTCCGCATCACCTTGCACGCGTCATGCTTGCCGAACAGATATACAGGGGCTTCAAGATAAACGAGGGATCAAGATATCATAAATAAATGTCTGGAGAAAAGAGTTTTATGGACGAATTGAACATTCAGTGGGGAAGGACCGATATAGGCGGACTTCTCGACAAATGGCCGAAGGATGAAAACGGCAGACCGGAGGAACCGGTGTTTCTCTGCAACTGCGGAAACAATGATATGGGAGATACGCTTCGGATAAATATGCTGGAAGCATATGGGATACCGTGCGTTACCCGCTATCCCGGCGACGGCGGTTTCGGAAAGCTTGTACTCGGGATGAGCGGTCAGGGAACGGATATTTTCGTCCCCAGGAGTATGCTTGAGGATGCGCTGCAATTATGTAAGGAGGAGAACAATGAGGAGCTTTAAGGAAGAATACGAGCGCTGGATGGACAGTCCCGCGCTGAGTGAGCGTGAGTGGGCGGAGCTTGATTCGATCAAAGACGACGAAAAGGAAATTGAAAACAGATTTTTTGCCCCTCTCGAATTCGGCACTGCCGGCCTTCGCGGCACGATGAAGGTCGGACTTCACAACATGAATATTCACATTATACGCCATGCCACCCAGGCTTTTGCGAACGTTATCTGCGCCGAGGGGCAGGAGGCAATGGACAAGGGCATTGTTATTGCACATGACTGCCGTCTCAACGGCGTGGAATTTGCGAAGGAAGCGGCATGCGTTATGGCGGCAAACGGTATCCATGTGCGCCTCTTTGACGCTCTGCGTCCCACGCCGGAGCTGAGCTTTGCAGTGCTGTATTACGGGACTGCCGCCGGTCTCAATATCACCGCAAGCCATAATCCGAAGGAATATAACGGATATAAGGTGTATTGGTCGGACGGCGCACAGCTTCCCCCGCAGAAGGCGGAAGCGATCGCCCGCCAGATGGAAGCGATAGATATTTTTACCGGGTTCAGGACGTGTGATTTTGATAAAGCAGTCAAGGATGGTAAAATCGAGATGCTCGGCGCGGAAACGGACGAGGCCTTCCTTGAAAAAGTCATGGGGCAGGTCATTGACACGGAGACGATAAAGAAAGTCGCCGATGATTTTAAGATCGTATATACTCCGTTCCACGGCTGCGGGTATAAGCTTGTACCGGAAGCTCTTGGGAGGTTCGGGATAAAGCATCTTTACCCGGTGCCGGAGCAGATGGTCATAGACGGTAATTTCCCCACTGTCGCAAGTCCCAACCCGGAAAATCCCGAGGGGTTTTACCTTGCGGTAGACCTTGCCAAAAAAGTCGGGAGCGACCTTATAATCGGCACTGATCCCGACTCCGACCGTATCGGAACAATGGTAAGAGACGGCGAGAACTATGTAAGCATTACGGGCAATCAGCTCGGCGTACTGCTGCTTGATTATATTATCAACGCCCGCACTGCCGCCGGTACGATGCCTGAAAACCCCGGCGCTGTCAGCAGCATAGTGTCAACAGCCATGTACCGCGCCGTTGCAGAGACGAACGGCGTGCATTTTGAAGATACCTTCACCGGCTTCAAATTCATGGCGGAGCGCATCGCCCAGTGGGAAGCTGCGGGCAGCTATAAGTACATTCTTGCCTTTGAGGAAAGCTACGGCTATATGATGGGCGACTATGTGCGCGATAAGGATGCGGTTACTGCGGCTCTCATGGTGTCAGAAATGGCGGCGTATTACTTCTCAAAGGGAATGACGCTGCTGGACGCAATGAACTCTCTTTACGAAAAATACGGCTGGTTTATGGAGAAAACCATAAATCTCGTTATGCCGGGACTTGACGGACTGCAAAAGATGAATGCGCTTATGGCAAGTCTGCGCAGCGATCCTCCCAAAGAGATCGCCGGAGAGGAAACCATAAGGATAAGGGACTACTCCACCGGAAGCGTATGGGTCGCCGGACTTGGCAAGGTCGATAAGACCCCGATTTCAGGCTCGAATGTGCTGTATTTTGAACTTGCCGACGGGTGCAGCTTTATCGTGCGTCCTTCCGGTACCGAGCCGAAAATCAAAATATACATCCTTACACGTGGAAGCTCTAAGGAAGAGTGCGAAAAGTGCATAGATAAATATTATAAATACGCAGAAGGTCTTAAAAAATGAAGAAGCTTTTTGAACTGTTTGTCTCCTTTGCCAAGATCGGGGTAATGACTTTCGGCGGGGGATATGCGATGCTGCCGATCCTGCAAAGGGAGATCGCGGATAACAAGGGCTGGGCGAGTGAGGAAGAGCTTATGGATTACTACGCGGTCGGGCAATGTACCCCCGGAGTGATCGCCGTCAATACTGCCACCTTTGTCGGAAGCAAGCAGGCGGGCGTTCTGGGAGGCATCGTTGCAACGCTGGGTCTGGTTTTCCCAAGTCTTGTGATCATTTGCACCATAGCCGGTATTCTGACAAATTTTGCGGATATTCCGGCTGTCAAGAGCGCCTTTGCGGCTATACGCGTCTGCGTCTGCGTGCTCATTTTCAATGCCATTGTAAAGCTGTGGAAAAAAGCGGTCGTGGACAAGGCGACGCTGGCAATATGCCTTATTGTGTTCGTGCTGTCGCTGCTGTTTGACATTTCGCCTGCCATATATGTCGTCGTCTGCTGCGCGGCTGGAATACTGCTCACTCGCTTGGGGGTGAGAGGCAAATGACTTTTTTGAGACTGTTCTGGGAGTTTTTCAAAACGGGGCTGTTCGCCGTCGGCGGCGGAATGGCGACGCTGCCGTTCCTGTATGATATCAGCGATAAAACAGGCTGGTATACTCATGCACAGCTTGCGGACATGATCGCCGTGTCGGAATCCACGCCTGGTCCGATAGGCATAAATATGGCAACCTATGTCGGCTTTACAACCGCCGGCGTACCGGGTGCGCTTTGCGCGACTCTGGGTATAGTCACTCCGGCGATCATTATAATCCTGCTCATTTCCAAGGCGCTTGAAAAGTTCCGGCAGAATGAATATGTTGACGCGGCTTTTTATGCCATTCGCCCATGCTCCGTCGCGCTTATCGCGTCTGCTGGTTTTTTGGTGCTTAAAATCACGCTTTTTCATGCGGATACGTTTGCCGCGGGAGATGCAATACTTTCGCTTTTCAATTGGAAGGCAATAGCCCTTGCAGCCGTGATATTTGTGCTGACGCAGTATGTCAAAAAGACAAAATCACTTCATCCGATAGTGTTCATTGCCTTGTCGGCGGTAGTCGGGATAGTTTTCTCCTTTTGACGGAGCGGCGCCGATCACAGCCGGACATTGCTTAATTACAGCTGCCCTATCATCTGAATAAATGAAAAAAGCAGATATGTGTAAACAGAAGCTATCGAACCGCTCAAAAGACGCCCGGCAGTGTGCAGGGCGCCTTTTATTTCGGTGCCGGACAGTACTGCGTGTGTCTGGA
Source organism: uncultured Eubacteriales bacterium (assembly GCA_900549485.1). Taxonomy (GTDB): domain Bacteria; phylum Bacillota; class Clostridia; order Oscillospirales; family Oscillospiraceae; genus Limivicinus. The sequence goes on along the minus strand of UROG01000006.1, from coordinate 65,481 downwards.
GATGCACGGAGATCCCGCCCCAGCCGAGTATAAACGAAACGAGCGAGAGATTCGCGGGAGTGGGAGATAAGCGCCCCATTTCGCCGAGCGAACAGCCAAGCTCAAAAATGCCGCTGAAAAACACGCGTATACAGCTTATGTCAAGTCCTGAATAAGCGGAGCAAAGCTGCATGAGCCTGACAGCAAGCGTGCTTTCTTCAAGCAGCCTGACAATTATCGTGAAGCAAACGACAAAACCGCATACGTTGAATATTGACGTCACGGCAGTGCGCACGGCGTCGGAAAAAGCAAGAGAAAAGGGAATGTCGCGCTCGAGCACCGGTTCTACCGTCCGTGTGGGAAAATTGAAATTTTTCCTTTTGCCTTTGAGCAATATCCCGACCGAAACGGCGGACATAATGTGTACCGCGTAGAGAATAGCGCCCGTCCTTGCCGAACCGAACACTCCGCAGCCGACGGCGCCTATTATGAAAGCGGGACCGGAATTGTTGCAGAAAGCGAGCAGAGCTTCGCTTTCGCGCAGTGTTATCTGCTTTTGCCGGTACATATCCGCTATGTAAGCGGCTCCCATGGGATAGCCGCCCGTAAGCCCCATCGCAAGCGCGGTCACGCCGGCTCCGGATACGCCGAAAAGAGATCTGCCGCAGAAGGAAAGGCGTCTCCCGAGATAGAGCGGCAGGCCAAGCCTGTTTATAAGAACGGAGAGAATAAAAAACGGGAACAAGGAAGGAATGATCGTTTCACAGCAGGTTCTGAGCGCACCGCGGCATATCGCGGCTATCTGCCCGGAAAGAAAGAGCGCCGCGATGAATACCGCGCAGCATACAGTAAGCCAGAGCTTCTTTTTCATAAATTCCTCCCATCTTCAAATGCCGTTGTAATCAAGCTATGCTGCGGAGCATAGCTTTATACGAGGGGGAGGGATGGTTTCTGAACAAGATGAGAAAGCTTGCAGACAAACTGTGCGGTTCGCTTGAACTGCCGGAAGAGGCCGCACTGAACACGTCAAAGCTCAGCGCCGTCGGCGGTAAGCGTATGCTGATAGAAAACCACAGGGGGCTGCTGTCATATTCGGACAATGCCGTGGAGATAATGACGGAGAGCGGGAAAATATCGGTGCTCGGCAGCGGATTTATAATAAGAACAATGACAAAAAGCAGTCTTTTGATATACGGAGACTTCCGGAGCGTGGAGTGGTGCGGATGAACAGGACGGGATTTGATTTTTACGGAAGATACAGGGTCTCCGTTCGCGGAAGTATGCCGGAAACGGTTCTTAACGCCTGCGCCGCCAAGGGAATCGAGATACGGGAAGCGGAATACTCGGATGAACACTGCATATCTGTCTGGATATATGAAAAGGATGCTGAGGAATTTAAAAAGACCGTTGAGGAGTGCATGTGCTTTTTTGAGCTTGATGAGGTGTGCGGCGGGAAAAAAGCCGTGAGTTTTGTAAAAAGACATAAATGGGGAGCTGTTTTCTGCGGGCTGTTCGCACTGTGCCTGCTTATATCCTCGCTTTTCATCTGGGAGATACGGGTGGCGGGCAATGAGAGAATATCGGACGGGGAAATAAAAAGAGCGCTTGAGGAATGCGGCGTATATACGGGATGCTTCTGGCCAAGCATAAACAACGATATGGTCCGTGCGAAGATGATAACGAAAAATCCGGAGATCGCGTGGATGAGCGTCAATGTAAACGGCTCGAAAGCGACGGTACCGGTTTTGGAGAGAAAACAGGTTTCCGAAATATATAATGACAGGGAATATTCTGATCTCGTCGCTGCGCGGGACGGGATAGCGGAAGAAATTTATGCAAGGAACGGCAGGGCGCTTGTGAGCCGCGGACAGACGGTAGAAAAGGGCGACCTGCTTATTTCGGGAGCGGTTGACAGCACCTACGGACGGACTGAGTATGTGAGGGCGCTCGGTGAGGTATACGCACGCACATGGAGGGAAACGACCGCCGTTTGCCCCGAAAATCTTCAACAGAAGTGTCACACGGACCGAAGCAGAAAAAGATTTGCCGTCCTGATAGGGAAAAAAAGAATAAATTTTTACTTTGGCGGCACAAATACGGTTGACGAATATGATAAAATTATTCATAATAATGTTTTAGGCATAGACGGCATTTTTTCGCTTCCAATCACTATAATAGCAGAGGAAATTCTGCCGTATTCGCATAGCGGGTATAGCGCTGTGAACGCTGAAGATATGAAGGATAGCCTTTTGCGGGCGGCGGAAGATGATATCGATGGGGAAATTTTAAGCTCCGGCTTTGTCTCCGAGAGCAAGGGCGGTCTTATAAAGGTGACAATGCGCTGTGAATGTCTTGAAAATATAGCGGAAGAAAAACGCGGTGAAAGGATACTGCAAAATGATAGAACAGACAGTTAAAGTTGACAGAATGGAGCACATAATAAGCGTGTTCGGCTCATTTGACCAGAATCTGCGCATTATAGAGACTGAACTTGGCGTGAAGGTGCTTGACAGGGACGATATGATCCATATCTGCGGAGAGGCGGAGGATGTCATGCTGGCAGAGAAGGCCATCAACGGGCTTCTCACGCTTGCAGCAAAGGGAGAGAGCATAGATGCGCAGAATGTCAGGTATATCCTGAAGCTCGTCCGTGAGGGCAAAGAGACGAAGATAGGCGAACTTGCGGGGGATGTTATCTGCATAACCGCAAAGGGCAAGCCGATAAAGCCCAAGACCCTCGGACAGAAAGAATACTGCGATGCGATAGCAAAAAACACGATCACCCTCGGTATAGGCCCTGCCGGTACGGGTAAGACCTATCTTGCTGTTGCGGCGGCTGTTGCGGCGTTCAGGGCTGAGGAGGTCAACCGTATTATCCTGACGCGTCCTGCGGTTGAGGCGGGCGAACGCCTCGGCTTTCTGCCGGGCGATCTTCAAAGCAAGGTCGATCCGTATCTGCGTCCGCTGTACGATGCGCTTTTCGATATGCTTGGCGCTGATACCTATCAGAAGTATCTTGAAAAGGGCAATATTGAAGTCGCGCCCCTTGCGTATATGCGCGGCAGGACCCTTGACGACAGCTTTATAATTCTCGACGAGGCGCAGAATACCTCGCGGGAACAGATGAAAATGTTCCTTACGCGAATAGGCTTCGGCTCAAAGGTCGTTATAACGGGCGATATAACCCAGATAGACCTGCCGGAGGATAAGGTCAGCGGACTGAAAACAGCAATGAAGGTGCTAAAAAATATCGAGGATATTTCAATATGCACCCTGACCGGCGCGGATGTCGTGCGCCACAGGCTCGTTCAGAAAATAATCGAGGCGTATGAGGTTTACGACAAGCAAAATCCCGCGCAGGAGATAAAAAAGCTTCCCGCACACATAAATTTCAAGAAAAAATAAGGCGCGTATGCGTATAGGTGAAGACAATGAACCATGAGATACTTATCAGCCGCCGGATACCGGGGCTTGGTCATAACGAATCCGCCGCACTTATAAAAAAGGCCGTCAATATGGCGCTTGACGCGGAAAAAATAGACGTGCCGTGCACCGTAAGCGTTATGTTAACCGATGACGATGGCATCCGTGAGGTGAACAGGAAGTTCCGTAATGTCGACAGCGCAACGGATGTGCTGTCGTTCCCCATGAATGAGCTTGTACCAGGCGAGTTCTGCGCCGACGGCTGTGAGCGGGACATGGACACGGGGGCGGTGCTGCTCGGGGATATGATGATATCCGTTCCTCACTGCGAAAAACAGGGCGAAGAGTTCGGGCACGGCTATAAGAGGGAGATAATGTACCTTACGGTACATTCCGTTCTGCATCTGCTCGGCTATGACCATGTGGACGAGGGGGAAATTAAGAAGCAGATGCGCGCAAGAGAAAAAGAGATAATGGGAGATAGAGAAAATGACTAAATCAGCAATGGTGACGATATGCGGCAGACCGAATGTGGGCAAATCCACTCTGACAAACGCGCTTGTCGGCGAGAAGATAGCAATAGTATCCGATAAGCCGCAGACGACGAGAAACCGCATTACGGCGATAGTTGAGCGCGGGGAAACGCAGTTTGTGCTTATGGATACGCCGGGCTTTCACAAGCCGAGAACGAAGCTTGGCGACTATATGGTCAATGTTGTGCGCGAGAGCGTTGCGGACGTTGATCTTGTGCTTCTGCTTGTTGAGCCGGTCGCCGCGATCGGTCCGCAGGAGCAGGCGCTTATCGGAAGGATAAAAGAGAGCGGCGCCCCTGCGATACTGCTTATCAACAAGATAGATACCGTTGAGAAGTCAAAGCTTCTTGAAGTGATCGCCGTTTATTCGTCTGCTTATGACTTTGACGCCGTTATCCCTCTTTCCGCGAAAACGGGCGAGGGGCTGGCGGAGCTTCTGTGCGAGATGGATAAGTATGCCTGCGATGGACCGCACCTTTTTCCGGACGATATGATAACCGATCAGCCGGAGCGTCAGATATGCGCGGAGCTTTTGCGTGAAAAGCTGCTCAAATCGCTCGATAAGGAAATCCCTCACGGGACGGCGGTCGAAATCAACCGTTTCAAGGAAAGAAACGACGGCGTAGTTGAAATAGAAGCGACGATCTATTGTGAAAAGGAAAGCCATAAGGGGATCATAATCGGCAAAAAGGGCGCCATGCTCAAGAAGATCGGCGCGCTTGCGAGAGAGGATATGGAAAAATTCCTTGATGCGAAGGTTTTTCTTCAGACATGGGTGAAAGTGAAGGACAATTGGCGCGACAGCGAATCTCTCCTGCGCAATTTTGGCTTCAGAGACGATTGATTTCTTGATTGCCTGCCGGAATATTTATGAGGCTTGCAGAAATTAATTCCAACTTTAATTAAAGACCTTTTGCAGATACTATTTGCAGGAGGCAGTTTTATGAAATGTGCTTTTTTATGGAAGGCGTTTGAAGAAACGGGAGATCCGTTGTGCTATCTTTTCTACAAAAGCTTTTCCCAAGCCGATGAAGCCGGAAAAACGGAAAATAAAGGCAGCCGGGAGAGACTCCCGGTATAATGCCGGGGATACATATATGTTTGTGACGACAAAGGCGCTTGTATTAAGAGAGGTCAAATACAAGGAGGCCGACAGAATACTGACCGTCATCAGCGAATACGGCGGGATAATGACGGTAAAAGCGAGAGGCGCGCTCAGAAAAAACAGCAAGCTTGCCTCGGCAACGCAGCAGCTTTGCTTCAGCGAGATGACGCTTTTTTTTACCCGCGGCAAGTGGAGCGTCAACGAGGCTTCAACGATTGAAACGTTTTCCGGCTTACAGGAGGACTTTGAGGCTTATGCCCTGGGATGCTATGTCGCGGAGTGCGTCGAGGCCGTTGCGGTAGAGGATCAGCCCGACCCCGCTCTGATGCAGCTTGCGCTCAATACGCTCTACGCGCTGAGCAGAAAAATGTACGGCACTGACGCGATAAAGGCGGCGTTTGAACTGCGCCTGATGGCGCTCGCCGGATACACGCCGGATGTGAACAGCTGCGCCGTATGCGGGAAGACAGAGCCGGAGCGGCCGTATCTCAGCCTTTCCGACGGCTGTATCCGCTGTGCCGCGTGCCGGGGAACGGCGTTTGACGCGCCGGTGGGCTTGAGCGCCGAGTCGCTTGCGGCTATGCGCTATATTCTCTCCGCACCGTCAAAAAAACTCTTTTCCTTCTCTATGTCAGAAGAGGGGCAGAGGGAGCTTTCAGACGCAGCAGAGAGCTATCTTCTCCGGCAGACGGAGCGGAGCTTTTCTTCCCTTGATTATTGGAAAAAGCTGAGATACGCTTTTCCCCGGTTTTCAATTAAACCGCATTAAGATAAAACGGAGTAATAATGAATATATCTGAAAAATCACTTAATACTCTTGAACTGCCGGCAGTACTGAATATGCTGGCGCAGGAGGCGGTATCCCAGGGGGCAAAGGAGGCGGCGCTGGGCGTAAGCCCTTCGGCTGAACCGGCGCAGGTGAACCGGCTTTTGCAGGAGGTGAGCGCGGCTAAGCTGATGATGACCGTGCGGCAGAGTCCGTCTTTTTACGGGGTAAAGGACGTGAGGGCAAGTCTCGGCAGAGCCGGGCTTGGCGGTACGCTCAATACGAGGGAGCTTCTTGATGTCGCGGGCGTGCTGCGTGCCGCGAGGGCGGTAAAGGGCTACATCGGCGATGACGGCGTAGGAAAAACCTGCATTGACAGCCTTTTTTATGCGCTTCGCGCAAATAAGTTCCTTGAAGAAAAAATCGGCGCTTCGATAGCCGGTGAGGATGAGATCGCCGACGCTGCATCCGCCGATCTTACGTCGATACGCCGTCAGATGCGGGCGGCTGCGGCAAAGGCGCGGGACGCGCTCCAGAAGATCCTGTCCTCGCCCGCTCTTGCAAAGGCTTTGCAGGAGCCTATCATAACAATGCGCTCCGACAGGTATGTTGTTCCGGTAAAGGCGGAGTGCAAAGGCTCTGTACCTGGACTTATGCATGATATCTCTTCCAGCGGAATGACGGTGTTTGTCGAGCCGATGGCGGCGGTCAAGGCGAATAATGAGCTGCGTGAGCTTGCTGCAAAGGAAAAGCTTGAGATAGAGCGCATACTCGCCGAACTGAGTGCGGACTGCGCGGAGCATGCTGAGGATATCTCTTCGGACTACGCGATACTTGTCCGGCTTGACCTTATTTTTGCTAAAGCGAAGCTTTCTTATAAACTGGACTGTCAGCAGGCTTCCACAGAGGATGGCGGTATAATTCTGCGCCATGCGAGGCACCCGCTGCTCGACAAGGCGAAGGCTGTGCCGATCGATCTTGAGCTTGGCAGACAGTATGACACGCTTGTCATAACCGGTCCAAATACCGGCGGAAAAACCGTATCGCTCAAGACCATAGGTCTGCTTGCGGCGATGAATCAATGCGGCCTGCATATTCCGGCTGCTGACGGGTGCAATCTGCCGGTGTTCGGGAAGATACTTGCCGATATAGGCGACGAGCAGAGCATTGAGCAGAATCTGTCCACATTTTCCGCGCATATGACAAATATCGTGGAAATACTCGACGAGTGCGACGGAAATTCGCTGCTGCTCTTTGATGAGCTTGGGGCCGGAACCGACCCCACGGAAGGCGCGGCGCTTGCCATTTCGATAATCGAATATGCGCGGCGGCGCGGCGCGATGATCGCGGCGACCACACATTATGCCGAACTCAAGATATATGCCACGAATGAAAAGGGCGTACAGAATGCATCATGCGAATTTGACGTGGAGACTTTGAGACCTACATATAGGCTTCTTGTAGGCATCCCCGGCAAATCAAATGCCTTTGCGATCTCCGGACGTCTCGGTCTGAACAGCGCTATAATAGACGATGCGAAAAGCAGGATAAATTCGGATAGCGTAAGCTTTGAAGCGACAATTGAAAAGCTTGAGCAGACGAGACGTATGCTTGAAAAAGACAGGGACGAGGCGGCAAAAAAACTCAGAGAAGCCGAGCAGAACGCGAAAAAGGCGGCGCTTCTCAGGGCGGAGCTTGAGGTAAGGCTTGAAAAGGCCGATATCAAATCCAGGCGGGAAGCGGAGCGCATTATAAGCGAGGCGAGAGCAACGGCAGAGGAGGTTTTTGCACAGCTTGACAATATGCGCAGGGCTTCAAACGAGCAGGAAAACATCCGGCAGGTAAACGAGGCGCGTTCCGAGCTGAGAAGACGTCTGAACGTCCATGAGCAATCGCTGCGGGAAAGCACGGAAAACGAAAATGACGAAAAATCTTCAAGACCTATAAAAGTCGGAGATACGGTTAAAATAAAATCCATGGGCGTTACCGCCGAGGTCGTGGCTGTATCGGAGGACAGGACGCTTTCTCTGCGTGCTGGCATCATGAACGTGTCAGCCGGGGAGGATGATGTTCTTCTTGTCGAAAGCAGTACCCGTCCTCAGAAGAAAAAGCCGGTGCAGGGAACGACGGTCTCGCTCAGAGCGTCCGTAATGCCCGAGATTGACCTGAGAGGAATGGAAACGGTGGAGGCGGTCATAGCGGCGGAACGGTATATAGACAGCGCAGTTATGGCAAAGCTGCAAACCGTCACGATAATCCACGGAAAAGGAACGGGTGCGCTGAGAACGGCCGTGCAGCAGATGCTCAGGCAGAATAAGGCCGTCAGAAGTTTCCGCCTCGGCCGGTACGGCGAGGGCGAAAGCGGCGTGACCGTTGTCGAACTGAAATAAAAACGCGCCTCATCCGGACGCACAAATGTATAAAATAACGAAACAGGCGAAAGCAGTTGACGTTCGTTGGATTATTTGATATTCTATATATGTCCTAATGGGATTAAGCAACTTTAAATAAAGATATCTGTAAGGAGTGGCGAGTATGATAGCAAAAGAAGTAGTTATCAACAATCAGGTAGGTCTTCATGCCAGACCCGCGACTTTCTTCATTCAGAAAGCCAACGAGTTTAAAAGCAGCATCTGGGTGGAAAAAGATGAGCGCAGAGTAAATGCAAAGAGCCTTTTGGGCGTTCTTTCTCTCGGCATCATTAAGGGCACTGCCGTTACCATTATTGCCGACGGCGTGGATGAAGAAGCCGCAATATCCACTTTGGCAGAGCTTATTGACTCTGATTTTTCCGAATGATTTTAATCTGAGCACAGGTCGTTTTTGACAGGATAGGGGCGTGTTTCACGCCCCTATAACTATTTAGGCGTACTGAGCCGGGCATTATGCGGCCTCGCCAAACAGACGTATTAACGGAGACAACGGTATGAAAAGCGAAAAAAAGGCAATTTTTGAAATGATAATATGTGCTTCTTTGTGGAGCATCGCAGGAATATTCATGAAGCTTATCCCGTGGAACGGGTTTGCTATTTCCGGTATGAGAAGCCTTTTTGCAGGGCTTACAATCGGCGCGTATATGCTTATCACGTCGAAAAAGCTTGTTATAAATAAAACGACCGTCCTCGCCGGCATCATGACGGGCTGCGTATATACCTGCTTTACGGTTGCCAATAAGCTCACGACCGCTGCCAATGCGATCGTCCTGCAATTTACGTCTCCGGTGTTTATTGTCGTTTTTTCCGCGGTTTTTCTAAAGGAAAAGATAAAGAAAAACGATTTGGCGGTTGTTTTGCTCACGCTTCTGGGTATATCGCTGTTCTTCCTCGACCAGCTCAAGCCCGGATATCTGCTTGGCAATATTGTAGCTATCGCCGCAGGGGCATTTATGGCGGGAATGTTTATTGTTGTCGGCAATATTGAAGGCGACAGCCGATTCAGCACGATACTTATAGGGCAGACGTTTACTTTTCTTGTCGGTCTGCCGTTTATAATTGTCACGAAGCCGGAGTTTACGCTTTCGGCAACGGCAAGCATTGTGATCCTCGGCGTTTTTCAGCTTGGCCTTGCATACATTCTCTATGTACGCGCCTCTATGAGCTGCTCCCCGCTCTCATGCTGCCTTATCGGCGCGCTTGAGCCGCTGCTCAACCCTGTCTGGGTCTTGATATTCGACGGAGAGAAGCCGGGAATATTCGCACTTATCGGCGCGGTGATCGTTGTCGTGTCCATTACTGTCTGGACGGCGCTTAAGCATAAGGAAAGTCCGGATGTTGAAGCAAAGAGCCGGGAAACTGCCGATGCTTGACACACTGAGAGAAAAAGCGAATAATCTTCCGCTGCTGCCGGGCGTTTATATAATGCTGGATGAGCATAACGAGGTCATATATGTCGGTAAGGCAAAAAAGCTGAAAAACCGTGTCAGCAGCTATTTCCATGGAGAGCATCTGCCAAAGGTCGCGGCAATGGTCGAAAAGGTCAGGGATTTCAATGTGATCGTTGCGGGGAGCGAGTTTGAGGCGCTGGTGCTTGAAAATTCGCTTATCAAAAGGCATAAGCCGAAGTATAATATTCTTCTTAAGGACGATAAGGGATATCCGTTTATCCGTGTCGAGCTGAAGGACGAATATCCCGTTATGAAAATCGTCTCCAGAACGGCGAAGGACGGGGCAAAGTATTTCGGACCGTTCGGCGGCAGATCGCAGACAAGAGAAATTATCGAAACACTGCTCAGGACTCTGCGCCTGCCCGACTGTTCACGGCGCTTTCCGGCGGAAATCGGAAAGCAGCGCCCGTGCCTCAACTATCACATGGGCTTGTGCGACGGCTGGTGTCTTGGAAAAAAGGACGGAGAGGAATACAGACGCACGTTTTCCCTGGCAATGCTGATCCTCGACGGAAAAAGCGCGGAGCTTATTTCGCAGCTGCGTGAAAAGATGGAGCAGGCGGCGGAGGAGCTTAAATTTGAACAGGCGGCCGAATACCGCGACAGAATAAATGCGGTAGAGGCGCTTTCAAATAGGCAGAGGGTGATATCCACCGCTTTTGCCGACACAGACGCCGTAGGCTTCTGCCGCGGCGCGAAAACCTGTTTTTCAGTGCTGCATTTTGTGAACGGCGATCTTGCCGGAAAAGACGTTGAGATGATGGACGAGCCGCTTGAGGATGATTCCGAGGCGCTTTCGGATCTCCTTATGCAGTATTATGGCAGTCACAGGGGAGGCTGGCCGAAGTCCGTTATACTGCCCTGCGAGATAGATGACAGAGAAGCTATGGAAGAGCTTCTCAGCGAGCTTTCGGGCAGACGCATATATATAGAGGTGCCGCAGAGGGGAGATAAGCACAAGCTTGTACGGAGCGCGATGCTAAACGCCTCGGAGGAGGTGCTCAGACGCACCACGGCGTCCCAGCGGAGTCTGAAAACGCTTGAGTGGCTGCAAAAGGCGCTTGGCATTGAGAACTATCCAAACAGAATAGAGGCGTTTGATATCTCAAACCTCGGAGATACAGGTATCGTTGCGGGAATGACGGTTTTTCAGAGCGGAAAACCGCTGAAAAGGGCGTATAAAAAATTCAGGATACGCGATCTTGAAATACGCGACGACTATGCGAGTATGCATCAGGCGGTGTACAGAAGATATAAGCACGCGCTTGACGGAGATGAAAATTTTGCAGAGCTTCCCGATCTCCTGCTTATAGACGGCGGGGACAGACACGCCGCGACCGCCGAAAAAGCACTTGGAGAGCTTGGCATAAAGCTTCCGGTGTTCGGCATGGTAAAGGATGACCGGCACCGGACAAGAGCGCTTGTGAGATCTGACGGACAGGAGATAGGCATTCAGACAAATCAGGCTGTGTTTGCGCTCATAGGCTCCATTCAGGAGGAGACACACCGTTTTACGATAGAATATCAGCGCAGTCTCCGGAACGAGGGCTACGCTTCCGCGCTTGATAAAATAGAGGGGATAGGTCCGAAAAGAAGAACCGATCTTATAAAAAGCTTCAAGTCGGTAAAGGCGATAAGCATGGCGAGCGTTGAGCAGCTCAGCCTTGTTGTGCCGAAAAAAGCGGCGGCTGCGGTGTATGATTATTTTCATAACAGGGAGAAAAATCAATGAGGGTCATTACGGGTTCTGCAAGGGGAAGAAAGCTGAAAACGCCGGAAAATTACGATATAAGGCCAACGACGGACAACGTAAAGGAATCGGTTTTCAATATTATCCAATTTGACATTGAGGGGAGAAAGGTTCTCGACCTTTTCGCCGGTACGGGTCAGCTCGGGATAGAGTGCCTGAGCCGCGGCGCGGACAGCGCCGTGTTCGTCGATCACAGCAGAGAGGCGATAAAGATCATAAAGGAAAATCTTGCCGCATGCAATCTCAAGGGACTTGTGAGCGAACAGGATTCACTTGCGTATCTGAGAAACTGCGGTAAATTCGACATCATCTTTGTTGATCCGCCCTATGACTCTGATTTGTACGAAGAAGTGCTTGATTCCATCAATATGTTTGACATTTTGAACGATGGTGGTATAATAATATGCGAAGCGAGGCGCGGCAGGGTCTTACCTCAGATGACCGGCTGTTATCGGCTGGTAAGGGAGTATAATTACGGGTCGGTCAAGCTTTGCAAATATACTAAGGAGCATATTGAATGAGCACAGCCATCTGCCCGGGCAGCTTTGATCCGATAACTCTCGGCCACCTGAATATTATAAGACGCACCTCAAAGATTTTTGATGAGGTCATTGTCTGCGTCATGCAGAACGCATCCAAGACAAGCCCGATGTTCAGCGTCGATGAGCGGGCAGATATGGTAAGGCGCGCCGTTGAAAAATATCCCAATGTCAGGGTCGATACGCCGGACGGGCTTCTGGCGGAGTATGCCAAGCGCTATCCGAAGGCCGTTGTGGTCAAGGGTATGCGGGCGGCATCAGACTTTGATTATGAGTTTCAGATGAATCTCATCAATAAAAAAATCAACCCCGAAATGGAAACCATGTTTCTCACTTCCAGCGAAAAGTATACCTTTTTAAGTTCGTCTATTGTGCGTGAAATGGCAAAATACGATGCGGATCTAACGGGTCTTATCCCGGAAGAAATTAAAGAAGATATAAGAGAGAAAGCTAAGGAATGGAGGAATGAATAAATGGAAAACAACAATGACATTATTGAATTGCTGGATATCCTTTACGGCATGGTGACCGAGGCATGGGGCGTTCCTCTCGGAAACGACAAGTGCATTATAGAACGCGATAAGGCGGTCGAGATAATAAACGAGATAAAGGACAATCTCCCTTCCGCACTTGCGGAGGCCAAAAGACTTGTTGCGGCAAGGGACGAATTTATCGGCAACGCCAAGCGCGAGGCGGAAGCTATGCGCAAGAGCGCCGAGGAAAAGTCCCGCGCAATGATAGAAGAGCAGGAGATAGTGCGCGTCGCAAGGGCGAAGAGCGCGGAAATGATCTCTGCCGCGGAGAGCAAATCCAATGAGCTGCGCAGGGTCGCAAGCGAATATGTCGATGAGATGATGCGTCAGACCGAGAATAATGTAAGCGAGGCGCTTACCAAGCTCCAAAACGCGCACAACGCTTTCCGTTCTATGGGCAGCGCAGTTTCCCAGAATGCCGCTGCAAAGGCTCAGCAGGGAGAACAGAGGCAGCCGGCAGACGCGGCGAGGCAGGCAAGACCCGCTCAGGCAGTTCCTGCATCGGCCGTTCAGCCGCAGAAGCGCGCAGGCGCAACGGTGATGAAGATCCCGAGAGAAAACTGACAGTAAATACTACATATAGTATGTTTGATATCCGATAACCGCTTATGCTGTTATCGGATTTTTTTGTAAGCAAAAATACATTAATTTTGCTAAAAAAGACAAAAAAAGACAAAAAAAGTCAAATTAAATTTCTTGCAATTTACAGGGTTTGAACATATAATTGTAACTGTGGTGGGGAGAAGTGGATTAAAATGGCGTAAAAACCCACGGAATGGAGGTCGAGTGAATGACCGGGGAATATCAGCATTCTTTGGATAATAAAGGTCGTATTTTTATTCCGGCAAAGCTCAGGGATGAACTGGGCGATGTTTTTTATATAACGATTTCTATGGACAAATGCCTTTGTGCATACAACAGCCTGAACTGGCAGAAGCTTTCAGACAAGGTGAGCGAGATGCCCTATGTCAAGCAGCGCAGGATGCGCCCTCTTTTTGCGCATGCCGCAAGGTGTGAGCTTGACAGTCAGGGCAGAGCGCTTATTCCGCAGAACCTGCGCGAGTTTGCGGGGCTTGAAAAAAACGTGTCTGTGATAGGGTGCAATAATCATGCGGAGATATGGGACAGTGCGGCGTGGAACGAGGTGTTCAGCGCCGAGACCACGCCGGAGAATATTGCCGCGGTTATGGAGGAACTTGAGTTTTGATGAGTGAGCCAAAGCATATTTCCGTGCTTCTTAATGAATGTATAGAAAATCTGAATATAAAGCCGGACGGCATCTATGTTGACGGAACTCTCGGCATGGGCGGACACTCGTATGAGATCGCCTCCCGTCTGAGCACCGGGAGACTTATCGGGATCGACAGGGACGAGAGTGCGATAGAGCGCGCCGGAAAGAGACTTGCGGTTTTCGGCGGCAGGGTAACGCTTGTACACGGTAATTTTTGCGATACGGCGGAGATCCTTGAAAATCTCGGCATAGGCGGAGCGGATGGGATGCTTTTTGATCTTGGAGTATCCTCGCCGCAGCTTGACGAGACGGAGCGCGGTTTTTCCTATATGGGGGACGCCCCTCTTGATATGCGCATGGACAGCGGAGATTCGCTTAAAGCGAGCGACGTTGTCAACGGATACAGCGAGGACAGGCTCAACAGAATATTCTGGGATTACGGTGAGGAGCGATATGCCCGCAGAATAAGCGCGGCGATCGTGAAATACCGTGCTGAAAAACCGATCGAAACGACTCTTGAGCTTGTCGGTATAATAAAGTCGGCTCTTCCCGCTGCCGCCCTGAGAGAAAAGCAGCACCCGGCAAAGCGCTGCTTTCAGGCGATAAGAATAGCTGTCAACGATGAGCTCGGTTCAATAGAGCGCATGATGGAGACCGCGCCGGATAAGCTCAATCCCGGAGGGAGACTTTGCGTGATAAGCTTCCATTCGCTTGAGGACAGAATTGTAAAAAGCGGCATTGCCGCAAGGGAAAACGGCTGTACCTGCCCGAGGGAAGCGCCTATATGCACATGCGGGTTTGTAAAAACGCTGAGATCCGTTTCAAGAAAGCCAATACTTCCGTCTGAAGAGGAGCTGGAAAGCAATCCGCGCTCAAGAAGTGCAAAGCTACGTGTTGCGGAGAAAGTTTGAACGCGGCGGCCACGGCGGTCAGCAGCCAAATAATTTGTGAAAAGGTCTTAAAATGGCAAAAAAAATTTCCGAATCTCTTTTTACGTCCGTGCTGTATCTTTTTTCTTCCGCAATGCTGATACTTTCGCTGCTGATGTCCATAAAGCTCAACGCGATAAGCGACAGCGCTGAAAAGCTCGAAAAACAAATCACCGCCTTAAAACAGGAAAATGCACTGCTGTCGGCAGAGCTTGAGCGCATGACAAGCCTTGACGCTATTGCCGCATACGCGGAAAAAGCCGGTATGATAAAATGCCCGGCGGATGCTATCGAATATCTGGTCATATCGGATTAAAAACCGAGGTTTTAATTCAGGCTCTGCATGAATATATTATATAAGGTCATATCATTTATGCAGGGGGCAGCGCTTATGAAAACAGGCAAGGGTGAACTCAGAGCCGTACCGACAAGGCAGATGCTTATACGCACGCTCGTGCTTATGTCTGTGTGCGGCATAGGCGCTTTTCTGCTCCTTTTGGTGAGGCTATACAAAATCCAGATCTGTGAGCACGAGCATTACGAGTCAATGGCGATCTCACAGCAGCTCAGGCAGGCTCCTACAACGGCGGAGAGGGGCGTTATCTACGACAGAAACATGAATCCCCTTGCCGTCAGCGCTTCGGTCGAAAATGTCTATCTGAGTCCCGCTGAGATAGAAATGTACGGCGAGGACAAGAAACTTATTGCCGACGGACTTGCCGGAATACTCGGACTTGACCGAGATGATATACTAAAGAAGGAAGAGCAGAAAGGCTCGTGGTATGTTACTGTCGCAAGAAAGCTCGACAGGGAGACGGCACAGAAAGTGCGGCAGTTCAAGATAGACAACTCTCTGCGCGGGGTAAGGCTTGAAACGGATACAAAAAGGTATTACCCGAATTCCTCGCTTGCCTGCCATGTGGTCGGATTTGTCGGCACGGATAATTACGGGCTTGAGGGAATAGAAGCGCAGTATGACTCTGTTCTTGCCGGAACCTCCGGAAAAACCGTGAGGGCGGCAAACGCCTACGGAACTGAACTGCTGTTTTCCGGCTTTGAAGATTTTCAGCCCGGTAAAGAGGGCATGAATATCGTAACTACGATAGACACTTCTATCCAATATTATATCGAAAAGCATCTCAAGCAGGCTGTCAGGGATTATGATATACAAAACGGCGCAGGCGCGATCACCATGGATGTGAACACCGGGGAAATACTTGCAATGGTGTCCCTTGACGGGTATGATCTCAACAACTTCCTTGATGTAAGCGATGATGTAAAAAACCTGATGAACGCGGCGCCGACAAAGGAGGAAGCGGATAATATACTCAGGCAGGCGCAGACAAAGCAGTGGCGCAACAAGGCTCTGTCCGACACCTATGAGCCGGGCTCCACGTTTAAGATAATTACGCTTGCAATGGCGCTGGAGGAAGGCGCTGCCGACATTAACGACAGCTTTTTCTGCCCGGGCGCCGTAAATGTGCAGGGGAGGACCAGTCCCATACGCTGCTGGAAAAGCGGCGGTCACGGCTCACAGACGCTGACAGAAGCTGTGCAGCATTCGTGCAACGTTGCTTTTGTCAACATAGGTCAGCGTGTAGGCAGCGAAAAATTTTACGATTACTGTGATGCGTTCGGTTTCCTGAAGCTCAGTGAGGATGACGATGCACAGCTTACGGCGAAAACAGGGATCGACCTTGCCGGAGAGAGCGGCAGTATATGGTGGAGCAAGAATGTTTTCTGCTCCAGGAAAAATCTCTCACAGCTTGCGGCAGCCTCCTTCGGGCAGACCTTTACAATAACTCCGCTCCAGCTTATAAGCGCCGTGAGCGCGTGCGTAAACGGCGGCAATCTGATGAAGCCGTATGTCGTCGGAAAAATTACAGACGCGTCGGGCAATACTGTGAAAGAGAAAGCGCCGGAGACTATAAGGCAGGTAATAAGCGCACAGACGAGTGAGAAGGTCAGAACGATACTTGAAAGAGTAGTAGGCGACAGAAACGAAGGCACGGGGAGAAACGCGGCGGTAGACGGATACAAAATAGGCGGCAAAACTGGAACAAGTGAAAAGGTAAGTCTTGAGGCCAAGACCGGAAAGAAAGAGTATATCGTGTCATTCGTCGGATTTGCCCCTGCCGACGACCCGAAGATCGCAGTGCTTATCTTTCTTGATACCCCATCGGATAAGTCCGGAGTATATATAAGCGGAGGACAGATGGCAGCTCCTGTGGTGGGGCGGATGATGGCGGATATCCTGCCGTACATGCATATAGAAAATGATTCGGAAAAGAACGCATCAACCGTTATGCCGATGCTGCTGAATAAGGATATCACGGAGGCCAGACCGCTTCTGGACGACTGCTCCCTGCGGTACAGGACTATCGGAGACGGCAGCGTCATAACGGCGCAGCTTCCCGCGGCAGGTACATCCATAGCAGAAGGCACAGAAGTGATACTTTACTTTGACGCAGAAATTTCCCGCGAATCCGAGACGCTTCCGGATGTGACGGGGATGAGCTATGAAGATGCGAGGGATGCGCTGTCGTATTACGGCATATACATAAATTCGATAAGTCCCGTTGACGATATGAAGGAAACGGTAAGCTGGCAGAGCATAAGTCCGGGAAGCGTGATGAAGCACGGGGCGGTGGTCGAAGTATCGCTCATGAAGGACGATGAGGCCATGCTTGGAAGATATTAGGAAGGTCGGCGGAATGAAACTTAAAAATTTATTGGAAAAAGTAAATGTTATTGAATGTACAGCGGATACGGAATGTGAAATTACCGGTATCAGCTACAATTCAAAGCTGACAAAGGCGGGCGATGCTTTCGTCGCAATAAAAGGCCTCAGTACGGATGGACATAAATTCATCCCTATGGCGGCGGAAAACGGCGCGTCAGTCGTTGTATGCAGCAGTGTGCCGGAAACGGATATCCCGTATGTCCTCACGGATGACTGCCGCCGTGCGCTTGCCCTGATGAGCGGCAATTTCTATGGCAATCCCGCCGCCGGAATGAAAATGATAGGCATTACCGGCACCAGCGGCAAAACCACATCAAGCTATCTTATCAAGCATATTCTCGAGAAGAAGCTGAACGCCAAGGTGGGATTGATCGGCACAAACGGCAATATGATCGGCGATGAGCATATCCACAGTGAGATGACCACGCCCGAAAGTCTTGAGCTGCACGGACTTTTCAGACGCATGGCGGATGCAGGGTGTACCCACGTAGTTATGGAGGTTTCCTCCCATTCGCTGGAGATGGAGCGAGTTGCCGGAATACACTATGACGTTGCCGAGTATACTAATCTGTCGCAGGATCATCTTGATCTTCACGGAACGATGGAAAAGTACGCCGCCGCGAAGAAAAAGCTGTTTTCGCAGTGCTCCGCTGCATGCATAAATAAAGACGACAAGTGGTTTGATTTTATGTGCGCCGGAGAGACGTGCGCGATAAGAAGCTTTTCCGCAGAGAGAAACGACGCCGATCTTACAGCGAAGGATATACGCCTCAGCGCCAACGGCGTGCGCTTTGCGGCGGTGTGCGGCGATGAGCTTGCCATTGTCAGACTCGCCATTCCGGGGCTGTTTTCGGTACATAATGCCTTGGGCGCCATATCCGTGTGCATGGCTCTTGGCGTGAGCCTCGGCGGCTGCGCTGATGCGCTTGAGAGCGCAAAGGGCGTTAAGGGCAGAGTCGAGATCGTGCCGACAGACGGGGATTATTCGATCGTGATTGATTATTCACACAAGCCCGACGCCCTTGAAAACGTGCTTAAAACCCTGAGGCCTGTAACGAAAGGGCGGCTTATCGCGCTTTTCGGCTGCGGCGGCGACAGGGACAAGGCGAAGCGGCCGATAATGGGCGCGATAGCGGCGGACAATTCGGACCTTGTTATTGTGACGAGCGATAACCCCAGAACGGAGGAGCCGGAGGAAATAATCCGAGAAATAGTCGAGGGAATGAAAAACAAGCGCACGCCCAAAAAAGTTATATGCGACAGAATAGAAGCCATTCATTGGGCTATTGACAACGCCCGCCCCGGTGATGTAATATTATTAGCCGGAAAAGGTCACGAGGACTATCAGGTCGTTGGACACGAGAAGCATCACATGGATGAACGCGAGATAGTGGCCGAGTGGCTTGAGGAAAGAAAACGTGCCGCGAAGTGAGCGCGGCATATGGAGCGAATATGACTATTAAGCTGATTTGCGCCTTTGTGCTGGCGTTTCTGTTTGCAACGGCGTTCGGAAAATTCTATATCCCGTGGCTGAGAAAACAAAAGGCGGGGCAGGAAATAAGACCTGACGGGCCGACATGGCATATGAACAAGAGCGGTACGCCTACTATGGGCGGGGTGATTTTTATCTGCGCCGTGACGTTTGTGTGTCTTACCGTCGGGTTCGAGGGTATGCTGCACGGCAACTATGTCCATATCTTTGTGCTGCTGTTTGCTCTTGTATTCGGCGCGATAGGTTTTCTTGACGATTGGGAAAAGCTCAAGAACAACAGAAACCTCGGCCTTACCGCAAAGGCCAAATTTCTTCTGCAATTGGTCGCCGCGCTTGTCTTTGTGCTTCTGATGAGGGAGATCGGCTATCTTACGCCGAACCTCTATATTCCGTTTTTCAATGTTACGGTGCTGATGCCGGAATGGCTCTATTTCGTCTTTGCGGCGTTTGTCATTGTCGGAACTGTGAACGCGGTAAATATTACCGACGGCATCGACGGCCTTGCCGCCGGCACCTCGGTGCCAGTGTTTCTGTTTTTCGTTGCGGTTTCGCTCTTATGGGGCAAGAACTACGGTGAGCTTGGCGTATTTGCATCCGGTATGGTCGGCGGGCTGATCGGCTTTCTGGTATATAATTTTAATCCCGCGCAGGTCTTCATGGGCGATACCGGCTCGCTGTTTCTCGGAGGTGCGGTCGCGGCGCTTGCCTTTGCCTACGATATGCCGATGATACTTATTACTTTGGGTATCGTATTCATTGTCGAAACGCTGTCTGATATTATTCAGATAACCTATTTCAAGCTTACCCACGGAAAAAGAGTGTTCAGAATGGCCCCGCTTCATCATCATCTCGAGATGGGCGGATGGACAGGAAAAAAGTGGAAAGAAAAAGAACTGTTTGTTCTTTTTACAGGCATATCTCTTGCCTTTGCCGTCATATCATTTATTGGGGTGTATCAACGTTTTCTCATTTAATGGTATGAAGCATCGGGTCGGGGAGGTGGTAGCATGCTTTATGAAAGCGCCCGCCTCGCCGACTTTTCCGTTTCCGGCGCAATGCCGGAGCGAAGGAGAAGAATGGATTCGTCGTTCCTTGCGCTTGTGCTGATACTTCTGACAATGGGCGTCATAATGGTGCTCTCGTCCAGCTATGCAAGGGCGTATTACGATCCGGGCAGTATAACGGGCGGAAATCCCGTATATTTCTTCGTCAGGCAGTTCATATATGCGCTTCTTGGCATTGCCGCGATGATCGCGGCATCCTATGTGCCGATGTACATATACAGGAAATATGCCGCATGTTTTTTGGGCGCAGTGATCGTTTTGCTGCTGCTCGTGCCGTTTATCGGCGTCAAGGCCAACGGTGCGAGAAGGTGGATAGGGGTAGGCGGACTTACGCTTCAACCGTCGGAGCTTGCCAAGCTTGCCGTGATAATTTCATTTTCTGCAATGATCGGCAAAATAAGGTCTGGCATGAAGACGGTAAAGTATGGTATAATACCCTTTGTTTCGGTCATTGCCGTGATAATCGGGCTGCTTGTCCTTGAACCGCATTTTTCTGCGTCTGTGATAATCGCGGCAATAGGCGGGATCATGATGTTCCTCGGCGGTGTCAGGATAGGGTGGTTTGCTGCGGCTTTCGCGGCGGCGGGCGCGGGGCTTACGGTTCTTCTGACAATGTTCCCGTATGCCTCGGAAAGAATCAGCACATGGAGAGATCCGTTCGCAAGCTCCTCGGATGAGGGGTACCAGATAGTTCAGTCGCTGTATTCCATAGGCTCCGGAGGACTGAGCGGACTGGGGCTTGGAGGCAGCAGACAGAAATTTCTTTACCTTCCGGAAGAGCATAACGATTTCATTTTCTCCGTGCTGTGCGAGGAAACAGGCTTTATCGGCGCGGCGCTTGTCATTGTGCTCTTTTCCCTGCTTATCCTCAGGGGCTATTGGATAGCGCTGCACTGTGCAGACTCCTTCAGCTTCCTTGTCTGTGCGGGGATCACCTCGCTGCTTGCCGTTCAGGTCTTTCTGAATATTGCCGTTGTCACAAATCTTATTCCCTGCACGGGAATTTCACTGCCGTTTTTCAGCTACGGCGGCACGGCGCTTATGCTTGACCTGTTTGAAATGGGGATTGTGCTTGGTGCTTCAAGAAATATAATTTACTGATAGGAAAGGGACGCGTTATATGAAATTTGTCCTTACTTGCGGGGGAACCGCTGGTCATATAAATCCGGCAATAGCGGTTGCCGGAAGGCTCAGGGAGCTTATGCCGGACTGCGGCATACTCTTTATCGGAGCCAAAGATCATATGGAGACGGAGCTTGTTCCGCGGGAGGGCTATGATATACGCACTCTCACGGTCACAAACCTCAGCCGGGGCCATAACCTTGAGGCTGTGAAGCATAATATTGAAACGATAAAAAACGTCGCCGTTTCCACACGCGAAGCGAAGAAGATCATGCGCGAATACAAACCCGATGCCGTTATCGGTACTGGCGGCTATGTATGCTACCCGGTCATAATTGCGGCGGAGGAGCTGGGCATACCGTGCGCCGTGCATGAGAGCAACGCCGTTCCGGGGCTGACGACGAAGATGCTTGCCGATAGGGTGGAGCGGATAATGGTCGGTTTTTCTGACAGCGTTGCCCATTACCGTCACCCCGAAAGGGTCGAGGTTACGGGGACGCCCGTCAGAGGGCAGTTTGATAGCTTTTCAAAGGAGCAGGCAAAGAGAGAGCTTGGTCTTGATGCGGATAAGCCGCTTATCGTTTCCGTCTGGGGTTCTCTCGGCGCGGGACACATGAACGACGTTGTTGCGGAGTTTCTTTGCAGCGACAGGATGGACGGAAGCTTCAATATCATCCATTCGGTCGGAAAACGCTACTATAAGGACTTTACGTCAAAGCTCAGCGAAAAAACGATGGGCAAGGCCATTCAGGGGGCTGATGTGCGCGAGTATATCTATGATATGCCTAAGGTGATGGCGGCGGCTGACCTTATCATGTGCCGTGCGGGGGCGTCCACTCTTGCGGAACTGTGCTACATGGGGAAGCCCGCCGTGATAGTGCCCTCCCCGAATGTTACGAATAACCATCAGGAGCATAACGCTCGCGTTCTGGAAAACGCGGGAGGCGCAAAGGTGTATCTTGAAAGCGAGCTGGAGAGCGGCGCGTTTTTTGATGACATTTGTGCGCTTGTCAAGGATGAGGATGCGCTCAGCAAAATGTCAGGGGCAATGAGGTCGCTTGCCGTAACAAACGCAGTTGACAGAATATGCGAAATAGTTCTCGGGCTGACCGAAAAAAAATAGCGCCCTTTATCCGTCAGCCGGTATAATACAGGCACACAGTATCCTTCCCATGCATAGTATGGACTGAAAAAAGCACGGGGAGGATTATTATGGATATTTGGCGCATACGGGGCGGGAGAAGACTTGAGGGAACGTCTTATGTGCAGGGCTCAAAAAACGCCTCCCTGCCGATTCTGGCGGCGAGCATTGTCTGCCCTGCAAGGACGGAGCTTACAAATGTCCCCAAACTCAGAGATGTAGACGCGGCGCTGCGTATCCTTCGAAGCCTCGGCTGTACCGCCGTTCAGGAAGGAAACAGTGTTTTTATAGATTCTTCGTCGGTCTCCGGAAGCGAGATCCCGTTTGATCTCATGAGGGAAATGCGCTCATCGGTCATTTTTTTGGGTGCATTGGCGGCAAGATGCAGAGAAGCAAAGCTATCCCTTCCGGGCGGGTGCCGTCTCGGAAAAAGACCGATAGACCTGCATCTGGATTCACTGCGCCGTATGGGCGCGTACATAGAGGAAAACGACGGAGAAATCTTCTGTAAAGCGGATGAGCTTAAAGGCGCGGAGATATGCCTTAGTTTTCCGAGCGTGGGCGCGACAGAGAATATAATGCTTGCCGCCTGCGGCGCAAGCGGCAAAACGGTGATCAATGGGGCGGCGAGAGAGCCTGAGATAACCGCGCTTCAGGATTATCTCAACGGTCTCGGCGCGAGGATACACGGCGCGGGCACTTCCCGCATAGTTATTGACGGCTTCCGGGCAAAAAAGGCTGTTAGCTGTGAAATTATCCCTGACCGCATAGTTGCATCCACCATATGCTGCTGCACGGCGGCTGCCGGCGGATGCGTGGAACTGAAAAATGTTCTGCCGGAGCATTTTTTTGCCGTTTCGAGCTTTCTAAAGCGCAGCGGATGTGATATAATAACAAAACACGATTCGCTTATAATATCCTCTCCGGGAACGCTTCATTCTCCAGGTAAGATTTTTACATATCCGTATCCCGGCTTTCCGACGGATGTGCAGCCCGTGCTTATGGCGGCGCTTTTGAAAGCGGACGGGACGACGAGTATCACGGAAAACATTTTTGAAAACCGCTTCAGACAGGTGGAGGAGCTTAATAAGCTAGGTGCGGAAATAACCGTAAACGACAAAACGGCGCATATTACCGGCACGGATAGGCTTGTTGGAAATACTCTCAGAGCGACCGACCTCAGAGGAGGCGCGGCAATGATAGTTGCGGGACTGTGTGCCGAAGGGGAAACCGTTATTCTTGACGAGGGACACATAACACGCGGCTACGACGCTTTTGATAAGTGCCTTTCCGCAATAGGGGCGGATATTGAGCTTGAACACAGATGAGTACTGAAAGGACATAGCATGGCAAATTACCGTTCGACACAGCCGCCCGCCGACAAGCGCGGGGACTTCATCAAACCCAGACGGCATAGCAGCATCAGCGCGCCGCTGATGTTCATCGTTGTCATTGTGGCGACCATTTTTGTGATGAGCGTTTTCTTTCGCGTATCGGATATAGAGGTAACGGGGAATACGCATTACACGGATGAGGAGATCATACGGGCTATAGATATCGAGCAGGGCGATAACCTCTTTTTCTTTGACCGTTTTGCCGCGATCAGCAGGGTTTTTGCAAAGCTGCCGTATATTGAAGAGGTGAGCGTTGTAAGAAAGCTCCCGAACAAGGTGACTATCGAGGTTGTGGAGAGTACCGCCCTTGCCTATATCAAGCTTGGCGACGAGAGATGGACGCTTGACCATAACTGCAAGGTTCTCGGTAAAGCGGCGGACGGTGAAACGGGACAGCTTGTTGAGGTGTCCGGAATAAGCCCCGGCACACTCCTGATAGGTGAGCAGCTTACAACTGCCGACGGTGATACTGCGGTCGTGGAGCAGCTGGCGGAGGTGCTTTACCAGATACAGGAAAGAGGGCTGACCTCATATATTTCACTCGTCGATATCACGGACACGAATGATGTTCAGCTGAGCTACGCAGGAAGATATACGGTGAAATTAGGCAATTCCTCCGGAACAGAGCATAAGTTCGGCATGCTTGTGAGCGTTGTCGCAAAGCTTGGCGCCGAAGACGTCGGTCTTATTGATTTGTCCGACGGAACGACAGCGCATTTTATGTCAGAATGAACGTTGTTACATTTTGTTTACAATTTGTATCCGAAAAATGCAAATAACTATTGACCAAAGAGAAAAAATGTAATAATATATACAACGACATTTTATCGAATAATTACCTCAGAAAAAGGTTTACTTATCAGACAGGGAGGCAGAAATATGGACTTCAAAGCCGAGACAGGTCCGGAGAATGTGGTAACAATAAAAGTGGTTGGTGTTGGCGGAGCCGGCAACAACGTTGTAAACAGAATGGTAAGAGCCGGCACTCAGGGGGTCGAGTTCATTGCCATTAATACGGATAAACAGGCGCTTGCTATTTCCAATGCCAATCAGAAGCTCCAGATCGGTGAGAAGATGACTCACGGACAGGGCGCAGGTTCGGACCCCGAAGTCGGCAAGCGTTCGGCGGAGGAAAGCCGCAACAATATCGCCAAGGCGATCGAAGATGCGGATATGGTGTTCATTACTGCCGGTATGGGCGGCGGAACGGGTACAGGCGCCGCGCCTACGGTTGCAGAGATCTGCCGTGAGGCGGGGATCCTTACCGTCGGCGTCGTTACAAGACCCTTCAAGTTTGAAGGCAAGCGCCGTATGGATCAGGCAAACGCCGGCGTCAAGGAGCTGCTCGGGAAGGTAGATTCCCTGCTCATTATACCGAACGACAGACTCAAATATGCTACCGACCAGAAGGTCACTCTGGCAAATGCCTTTGAGATAGCTGACGATGTTCTGCATCAGGCGGTCACAAGCATATCTGACCTTATAAAGAATACGGGATTTATCAACCTTGACTTTGCGGATGTCACCTGCATTATGAAGGACGCCGGCTTTGCCCATATGGGCGTCGGACATGCCGCCGGCAAGGGCAAGGCTGAAGATGCCGCGAAAATGGCGGTTGCAAGCCCGCTTATGGAGACGTCTATCAACGGCGCACGCGGTGTACTCATCAACATCACCGGCTCAGAGGATATGGATCTTGAGGATGTTGAAACCGCCGCAAACCTCGTGCAGGAAGCGGCACATCCCGACGCCAATATTATTTTCGGCGCGACCTTTGACGAGTCTATGCAGGACGAGATAAGAGTGACCGTTATTGCAACCGGCTTTGAGGAATCTCCGGTCACATCCGCCGCTTTTTCGGCGGACAGCTCCACGGCCGCTTCTGCATCGGTGATCAAGCCAGTTCAGACGAGAGAGAGAAGCACGGGACTCTTTACCGGCGCAGCCGAAAAAGCCGCCTCTGCCGCAGCTGCCTCGACGATCGCTCCTCCTCCGCTCAATGTCACCCCCGCCGAACGCCCTGCGAACGCGAAGAGCAATGACGCTTCCGGAGAAGATCCTTTTGACAGCATTTTCAAGATCTTCAACGCCAACGGAAAGTGATGTTCCAAAAGCCGGAGACAATAAAGCGAATAATCTGATCAAAAATTATTCCCCCGCACAAGCATGACCTGTGCGGGGGAATGTTACGGAAGTAAGCGGTGTTATGAAAAAGATCAAAGTGTTTATAAAAAATTTCATGAACCTTTATACAGGGGACAGGCTGGCCGTGTGCGCGGCGGCTCTGTCCTTCCAGATGACGCTTACGTTTTTTCCGCTGCTGATCTGCCTGTATACGCTGCTTGGAAACAGCTATGAGAACCTGATGCGCATTATTGAGATGGCGGACGGCGTGCTTGCCGATGATACGATTAAGCTTATCACGGATTTTGTCGGATATGTTGCAAGCAACAACAGTCAGGCGATGATGATGGGCGGAATAATGCTTCTTATAACCATGGCGTCCGCCGCGGTGAGGACGCTCAGCGGCACGATAGGGAACATGCAGGGAGGCAACAGATTCAGAGGTCTCTGGGATTACCTGATAAGCCTGCTGCTGTCCGTCGTCCTGCTTGCGGCGATTTATTTTGCGGTAATCGTAATGTTTACCGGCAAAAATTTTATTGACCTCGTAAACAGATATATTCCGTTCTTCGATATCAGCAGCAGCTGGAGATATCTGCGCTATATTCTTCTCGGCGGCATTTTCTTTTTCCTCATCTGCGGCCTCTTTGAAAGCTGCAAGAGAAAGACCGATATGTACGGCACCGTTGTTGGGAGCCTTATCACGACGGCGGCGCTTGTTGCGGCAAGCTATATTTTTGCCATTTTCATCTCAAAGTCCGCCCGTTACTCTCTCGTATACGGCTCGCTTGCGTCCTTGATACTGCTGATGCTGTGGCTTTACTACTGCTGCCTTATTATCTGCTGCGGCGCGGCGATAAATATTGCGATAAGGGACACACGCAAAGAACTTGTCGAGTTTGCCATAGACGAAGAACGAAAGAAGCAGCGGAACAGAAAGAGCGGCTTTATGACATGAACTTGTCGATCGCCTCGTTCAGCGCTTTGAGCTGCCCCGCCGCATCGACTTCGGTGTCGGAGATGCAGTGCTCAAGATGGTCTTTCAGTATCACCTTTGCCGTGCTGTTAAGGGCGGAACGCACCGCCGCGAGCTGGAGGAGGACATCTGTGCAGTCGCGCCCGGATTCCACCATTCTTTTGACGGATTCAAGGTGACCGATGGCTCTGGAGAGCCTGTTGATAACGGCTTTCGTCTGGGTATGTGTGTGACCGTGCGAATGGCTGTGCATAACGCCGTCGCCGTGATCGTGCCATATAATTTCTTCTTCGGGAATGTGCATAAGTATCCTCCGCAATTTGACCTGATATTTGTTTTCAAAGCCTGCTTTTCGCGGGCTTTTTATTTTTCGCTGCACCGCAGCGGCGGAACGACGGATCATTCCGCATATTCTCTGCACCATTCGCTGACGGCGCTTATAGCGGCGTCGTCATAGCGTCCGGTGGTTTTGACTATTAGTATATCGTCAAAATTGTCCATAGCGCTTAAAATCTGCTGTCTGCATGTAAGAAACCTGTCCGTAAGACCAAGAGTGCGACGGAGGCTTTCACCGTCCTCAGCATCCTTGAAAACGCCGATACACGGACAAGGAGACGACAAAAAATCCGAAAGCGCGGCGCGAAATTCCGGAATAAGCAGCTCAAAGCCTCCAAACTCGTCAATGACGGAGAAAGGATAATATTCCGCTTCGCTCAGCAGCCGCACAGCCTCTTTCCTGAAGACTTCGGTGTCCGCTTTCGGCGGAGTACATGTGCAGTCAAGAAACATTGAAGCCGTGAAGCCGGGCAGGCCGGAGGCCGCACCGGCAGGAAGCAGATCAAAGCCTGCAAGGCAGCCGTTTTCGTCAACGGCACGCTCGGTAATAAAACCGCCGGCGCATGCCAGAGCGCCGCCGAGGGCGTTTCTTATCATCGTTGTTTTTCCGCATCCCGAGGGACCTGTCAAAAAAAGCTTCGGCTGCATATTTTTCCTCCTCCGGCAGTTTGGCAAAGCATAAGAAATCAGTCGGTAATAATTATATACTCCGCGCCGTAATTTGTAAATCTTTTATGTACGTTCCGGAAAACCCATTGACAAATACAAAAAAGAAAAATATTATACGGCTGTTGGGTATAGGAGTGAGACAGATGATAGCGACAGTCGTCAACGCCGCGGCGATTATTCTCGGCGGAATTATCGGGAGCGTTTTCGGAAACAGAATTAATGAGCGGTATACAAAGGGCATAATGGCATGCATGGCTATGATAACCGCCATTATAGGTATTCAGGGAGCGGCCGGCACGAACAGCATCCTTGTCGTGGTGATATGCTGCGTCCTCGGCACCATATTCGGTACCGCACTCAGACTGGATGAAAAGATCAACAGCGCGGGCGACCGGCTAAAGGAAAAGCTTGAAAAAACCGGTCTTGCAAAAGGACGCTTCGGAGACGCGTTTGTTACGGCAACTTTGCTTTTCGGCATAGGTACGATGGCGATACTCGGCTCGATACAGGCCGGACTCAATAAGGATTACAGTATTCTGTTTACAAAAAGTGTTATGGACTTTACAAGCTCTATTGCGTTTTCGGCGGCCATTGGTCCGGGGGTGATTTTTTCCGCAATCCCGATATTTATTTTTCAGGGGGCGATAACTCTGCTTGCAGGCGTGGCGCAGCCGTTCCTAACGCAGGACGTAATAACCGAGATGTCTGCGGCGGGCGGACCGGTATTTATCGGTATGGCAATAAATATGCTTGAGCTGAAAAACGAGCGCATAAGAATAGGGGACATGCTCCCGTCAATATTTATGCCTGTCATTCTCTTGCCGGCAGCGAGGCTGTTGGGTATCCTCTCGTGACAGCGGGACGCACATTGATCGTTGGCTTGAAATCCGGCTTTTGCGGATACCAGTATACTTTACAATTTATGGCAAAATAATTATACACTATTAACTTTTTGTATAAATAAAATGCTTAAAAGTTTTTTAAATTTCACAGGGGAAACTATTGATAAAAGAATAAATATAGTGTATAATAGATAACGATAAACAAAAGAAACACAATAGAAAGAAGAGAATGAATTTCTGATGACATGGGGTTGAGATAACTATGGAACTTACAAAAAGCGAACTTGAAATCATGAATGTGATTTGGAAAGAAAACAAACCTCTTACAAGAGGCGAGATTTTGAAATGTTCAAGTGACAAGACCTGGAAAGACAGCTCTATTCATATACTCCTTAATGGACTTATGAAAAAGAACGCTATTGTCGAAGCAGGCTTTGCCAAGAGCGGAAAGACCTACGGGCGTGTATATGCCGCCAATATCAGCGGCGAAGAGTACTATTGCTCGAAGATACTTGCCTACTGCGGCAAGGACGGGCTTCCCAGCATTTTCTCTGCACTTATCAAAAGCGACGGCATAACGCTTGAGCTTATTGATCAGCTTGAAAAGATGCTTGAAGAGCGTAAAAAAGAGCTTTCAAAATAATTGTTTTCTGTTGTGTTGGAAATAATGCGAACGGGAGTTTTCCCGCCGCATTATTTTTTTCGCCGTCCCCGCCTTTTGTAAGACTTGAATGAGCCGGAGAAATTGTGTATAATATAAAGATAGCGTCAGAACATACGGAACACTGCCGTTTTATGCAGCGGCGTGAACTGTCCGCGCTTTCGCGTTTTTTTGTTTGCTGCGGTATATTTGACCGGCAGAGGAAAGGGGAGTTTGGTTTGGAACATAAATTTAAGCTTGCTCTGCGTCTTCTTCTGCTGCTTTCGGTTATGTCGGCGATTTTCGTGTTCTCTTCCCAGCCGGCCGATGAGTCGCAGAAACTGAGCGACGGTTTCCTTGACCGCTTGAGAGCGTTTCTCGGCTTTTTGCCTGAAATTGCGGGAAACGCAGGGAAATACATAAGAAAGTGTGCACATTTTGTTGAGTTTATGTGCATGGGTATGGCTTCGGAGATGTTTTTTTCTGAGCTATACATAGACCGCCGGAAAAGACTCTTGCGCTCCGGCGCAGTATCCGCGGCAGTGTGTGTCATGTACGCCTGCTCAGACGAGTTTCATCAGCTTTTTGTACCGGGGCGGTCATGTCAGGCGGCGGATGTTCTTATTGACGGCGCGGGCGCGGCGCTCGGCATAGCGCTTGTGCTTGCGTGTTATGTACTGAAAATAAGGAAAGCGGGACATTCTGATAATGGATAGGCATCTTTCGGGCAAAAAGATAATTGATATAAACAGAATAAAACAGCTTGAGATCCCGGATATAAGGGTGCCGAAGGTCAAGGTGAACATCCCGCTGCCTGAACAGTTCATATCGGATCGGTACGAACTGAATGTTCCGGGCTGCGCCTCGATCGCACTGTCCTTTGCAGTTCTTGTTTTCGCTTTCTTTTATAAGGCAGACGGTGGGGTGAATATTGCGCTTTTTGCGGCCGCGTTTCTTCTTGCCGGGTGGGGCGTTTTTCTCAGTGCATTTGACTGCTTTATCGGCGGGCGGATATTCTGCGAGGAACTGGTGTGCATTTTGCTGTGCACTGCCGACGCTGCCGCCGGCAACTATGCCGACAGCGCGTCAATAATGCTCGGCTTCCGCATCCTCCGGCTGATAGAAAAAATAATAGACCGCAGGATCGACGGGATAGTTGAGGAATTGGATATCTGTCTGCCGAAGAAAGCCGTTATTGAAACGGAAGCGGGATATAAAAAGATTTCTCTAAAAAAAATCAGGAAAAACCAGATAATTGTTGTAAAAAAGGGCGATACCATACCCGTTGACGGCATAGTTATCGAAGGGAAAAGCCTTGTTGAGCTTTATCCGCTGACCGGCGCATCGGAGAGCGTGAGCGCGGAGGAGGGAGAACGGGTCTTTTCCGGGAGCATAAATATGACCGGCACTCTGTATATCAAGGCTGAATGTCCGCCGGCGGAATCGGAAGCCGCCGTTCTGGGCAATTATATTTTTGATGCCTGCACATCGACCTCGTCCAATGAGAGCCTTATAAAAAAGCTGGGACAGATTTTCTTTATTGTATCGTCGCTTGTCGGGGTGCTGCTTGCCGTCGCCGTTCCGCTTTTGAGCGGCGGAGGATGGCAGAAATGGATAGGGCGGGGGATGCTTATCTCGGCAATGTCTTTTTGCTTTATACTTGTGGATACGATAGGCGCCGCGTATATTTCCGCTATTGCGGTGTGCACATCCCATGGCATTATCGTCAAAAAAAGCGGCGTCCTTGAAAAGCTCGCAAAGGCGACGACATTTATTTTCAATAAAACGGGTACACTCACCGAGAAGAGGTACTCGATAGAGGAGATATACGCCGAAAATATGAGCGAGTATGATCTTCTCTCGATTGCCGCCGTGGCAGAGCAGTATTCAAGCCATCCGATAGCGCGCTCGATTTGCCTTGCGTGTCCGAATTATGAGCGTATTGAAAAAAACAGCTTCGCCATGGAAGAGATACCCTGCCGGGGGGTGAGCGTATCCGTCAAAGGCCGGCATATCTTTGTCGGCAATTCCGGGCTGCTCGAGGAATACGGAGTCAGCTGCAAAATGTCGCGGCTCGGCGTTACAACGGTTCATGTCGCGGTAAACGGCAAATATTGCGGCTATATAGTGCTTTCAAACAAGATCAGGGAAGACGCCTTTGACGCAATGGAAGCGCTCAGAGCGCAAAAAATAAGCAATATGGTGATGCTGACAGGAGATCTCCAATCGATCTCAAGAAGAATAGCCTCTTCCCTGAATATGGATATGGTAAAGGCGGAGCTTTCAACAGACGAAAAATGTTCCGTTGTGCAGTATCTTACCGATACAAATTCCAGCGGCAATAATGTCGCTTATGTTTGCAGCGGCTGCGAAGACAAGGCTCTTTTCGGTGCGGCGGATGTCGGGATAGCGATAGGCGCGCTCGGAAATCGGGCGGCGGAAAAGAGCGCGGATGTGGTCGTGCTTAAGGACGACCTTGAGCAGCTTGCGGAATGTGTCGGCACGGCATCGGAGACAATGAGAAAATGCCTGTTTAATGTAATAGCCTTTTTCTCAATAAAAGTGCTTGTGATGCTGTTTGCCGCTGCGGGACTGTTCGGTACCTTCCCGCTCATTATTGCGGATGTCGCGGCGGCGGTTTTTGTTATGGGCAATTCATTCAGAATCCTGAAAACGGACAGCCGCATAAGCCGCGAAAGCGAAAAACAGAATATTTAATTAAGAAAATAAAGGAGAGCTAAACAATGGAAAACGCATTGAAAAACATTCTTGAACGCAGAAGCATCAGACGCTATAAAAGTGCGCAGATAACAAGGGAAGAACTGGACAGCGTAATTGAGGCGGGCGTGTGCGCGCCTTCCGGTAAAAACCTCCAGAGCGCGATAATAGTCGCTGTTCAGGACAGGGATGAGATAGCCTATATGTCAAAGCTCAATGCCGAGGTCATGGGCGACGCGTCAGATCCGTTTTACGGTGCGCCTACCGTGCTTGTCGTGCTTGCGGAAGCAGACAGCCGCTTCGCCGTGCAGGACGGAAGCCTTGTTATGGGCAACCTTATGAATGCGGCGCACGCGATTGGTCTCGGCTCCTGCTGGATAAACCGTGCGTATGAGGTCTTTGAAAAGGAAGAAGGCAAAGCGCTTCTGAAAAAATGGGGGATCGAGGGCAACTATATAGGTATAGGCAACTGCATCCTTGGATATCCTGATGAGGAGCCGAAAATGAAGCCGAGAAAAGAAAATTACGTCTATTATGTTCTGTAAACAAAAATGAATACCTATGATTTTGATCAGACAATTTATATAAACGACAGTTCGGCGGATTTTTTCTTTTACTGTCTGAAGAAATATCCGCATGCCGTGCTGAAGATACTGCCCAATCTTGCGGTCTGCGGCGTAAAGTACGCATTTAAAAAATGCGCTTTTCCCGAACTGAAGGAAGCGCTTTTTTCCTACCTGAAATATATACCGGATGTTGCGGGAGCCGTGGATGATTTCTGGGATAAAAAATGGGGCGGAATCGGCAAATGGTACCTCAGCCAACGGAAGAATGATGATATCATCATCTCCGCTTCGCCTGAGTTTATAGTGTGTCCGGCGGGGGAACGCCTTGGCGTAAAGGTCATTGCAACGAAAATGGACGAAAAAACGGGAAAGCTTCTCGGAAAAAACTGTCATGACGAAGAGAAGGTCAGACGGTTTCATGAGGTCTGCCCGGATGCCATCACCGAGGAGTTTTATTCCGACTCCGATCATGATACCCCGATGGCGAAGCTTGCGCAAAAGGCCTTCAAGGTAAAGCGCGGCAGGATAGAGCCTTGGGTTTTTAAATGATGTATTTGCAGAGGACAGGGCTTCTGCCTCCTTACTTGGTATGTCCGCTAAATGATTATAACGAACGAATATACTCCCCATTGGACGCCTGCACAGGTGCAGACGCCAATGGGGAGTATACCGCGTTTGGCTTTTGTTATAGGAAAA
This sequence comes from uncultured Eubacteriales bacterium, assembly GCA_900549485.1. Lineage (GTDB taxonomy): Bacteria > Bacillota > Clostridia > Oscillospirales > Oscillospiraceae > Limivicinus. Next base: position 32,287 of record UROG01000006.1, on the reverse strand, counting down.
GAATAAGAGGTATGTAGGTTAGCAAAATCATTTCTTTGCCGGCTTGTCACAGCATTTTCCGTTGCAGGCGCAGCCGTTGGGACAGCCGATGCATTTTATACCACGTTTTTTTGATTTGTGGATGTATACACCTGCCAGGCCGATAATAGCTGCAACAATTACAATGATGATTATATTTTCCATAGCAGGTATCCTTTCATCTTATTTTATCAGGCTCAGTTCTTGCTCAGCGCGTATTCTTCAGCCAGATGCTTGTCGGTATTTCTGATAAGGCAGACTATAACGACTGCAATAGCGGCGACAGCGATGAGGCCGGGGAAGAATCCGGCGCCGAGGGAACCAGTGGTTATCAAGGTACCGATCTGGTATACGAGGTATGCAACGGTGAAGCCAGTGGCGAACTGAAGACCTACGCCGCCCCAGAACCATTTACGGTCATTGATCTCTGAATGCATTGCACCGAGTGCAGCAAAGCAGGGAGGAGTGTACAGGTTGAACATGAGGTAAGCAAGCGCAGCAACCTTGGTGATTGCGAACACGGATGCGACCTCTGCACCGGCGCCTTCCATAAGCGCCAGCTCTTCGGTATCAATGAGGTTATCAAGTCCTGCAAAGCAGACTGCGAGCGTACCGACGACATTTTCCTTGGCTATGAAACCGGTGACTGCCGCGGCGGCCAGCTGCCAGGAGACAACACCCACGATGGGAACAAGAAGATAAGCAAAGGGAGCGGCGACAGAAGCAAGGATCGAGTCGCTTGCCGTTTCGGCAACCTGGAAGCTCCATGTGAAAGTCTGCATGATCTGAACAACAGTGTTGCAGACGAGGATTATTGTGAAAGCCTTTACGATGAACGCCCAGCCGCGGGAGCACATATCCATAACGGCGCGCTTGAGGGAAGGAACCTTGTATTCGGGCAGCTCAATGATAAAGAAGGATTTGCGGTGCTTGTAACCGGCGATCTTATTGACAAGCAGTGCGCCGACAAGGATAAGCAGGATACCGACAAAGTACATCAGCGTACCGACCCAAGGAGCGTCGCCGAAGAAAGCGCCGGAGAAAAGTGCAATAACAGGGAGCTTTGCGCCGCAGGGCATGAACGGAGTCAGCATAGCGGTAGCGCGGCGCTCACGCTCGTTGCGGATGGTACGGCAGGCCATAACGCCGGGGATGGCACAGCCGGTGCCGACGACGAAAGGAATAACGGATTTACCGGAAAGACCGACCTTTTTGAAGATAGGATCAAGAACTACCGTGGCGCGTGCCATATAGCCGCAGTCTTCAAGCAGGGAGATCAGGAAGTACATGACCATGACCAGCGGCAGAAAACCGACAACGGCTATTACACCGCCGATAATACCGTCTACCAGCAGCGCCTGCAGAATAGGAGCAGCGTTTTCGACAAGACCGCCGACCCATCCCTGGAACGCTTCAAGCAGACCAACCAGATAATCGGCGATCCAAGGACCGACCCATGCCTGAGAAATCTGGAAGACGAGGAACATTACGCCGGCAAAAATTATGAGACCGAAAACGGGGTGAGTAAGAACAGCATCAATGTTATCCTGTGAGTTCTTGTTTTTGGTCAGAACTTTTCTGCTCTCAACGGATGCAACGATTTTGTCAACATATTCAAATCTCTTACGGTCGGCTTCTTCAACAGCCTCTTTGCTTGTAAGATCAATATCGCCCTGGTGATAGGGAGCCTTCTGTCCGTGACCGTTAAGAGCTGCGGCTTCCGCAACTACCTGCTTCAGACCGTCGCCCGTAGTGGAAGTGGTGTCTACAACGGGGCAGCCAAGCTGTCTGGAAAGGGATACAACGTCAACCTTGTTCTGCTTTTTCTCGTTCAGGTCATGCTTGTTAAGCGCAACGACAACGGGTACGCCAAGCTCAAGGAGCTGCGTGGTAAAGAACAATGAACGGCTCAGATTAGTGGCGTCGACAATATTGATAATTGCATCGGGATTTTCGTTTCTCACGTAAGAGCTGGTGATGCTTTCTTCCGATGTGAAAGGGGACATTGAATAAGCGCCGGGAAGGTCAACGGCAATCAGTTCCTGATCTCCGGCATAGGCTTTCTTTATCAGAGCCTCTTTTTTGTCTACGGTAACGCCCGCCCAGTTACCGACCTTTTCGTTGCGGCCTGTAAGGGCGTTGTACATGGTTGTTTTACCGCTGTTGGGATTGCCTGCAAAAGCAATTCTCATTTCTTAACTCCTCCTCTTGCATTCGATATTCTGGCAGGATCGCCTTATGAAACACGAACTTTGGTTAGCATGCGCTAACCCTCGCGCAAAAAACAATCAGCATATTTGCAGAGTCTATTATCACCCTCAGATGATAATAGCCTGTGCCAGCTGATCGTCAATACTGTATCTGCCGTCTTTTACCGATACAGTGCAGCTGCCTTTACGGCGTGAAACAACCGTGATGGGCTCACCGCTGAAGCATCCCAGAGAAAACAGAAAAGCATCCAACTCCTCATCATCCGTCTGGATACGCTGAATGATGTATTCCTTGCCTTCCTCTGCATTCGTCAAATTCATAATCTCTCACCTGATTCAGAATTGTTCTTTGGTTAGATGCAACTAACCGCAGAATTGAATTTTAGTTAGCTCACGCTAACCACGGATACATAATAACGGCCTTTTGCGATTTTGTCAATACTTTTTTAAAATTTTTTTTGGCGCTTTTTGCAGGGAGCCTCCGGTCAGCATATCAGCTGTCATGGGAGTCAGATTTGCTTTGAAGCGTTTCCATAAAATCTGCCTGAAACCACTTGACAAATTCATAGAATAAGTATTACTATCCGGGTTAGCGAGAGCTAACTGAACATAACGCATAATATGAACGCAAGACTCGTACCTCAGGGGCATGGCGTGCATGAGAATATTGAAAGAAGGAATGAGCTATGGAGAATATTGGTATAATCGTTTTGCTACTGGTGCTTATCATACCGGCACTGATACATGCGAAGAAGCACTTTTCGGGCGGCGGCTGCTGCGGAAGCGGCGGGAATACCATCCGTTCGCACAAAAAGCTTACCGAGCCGAAGATCGGGGAAAAGGTTCTGACGGTGGAGGGAATGCACTGTGAAAATTGTCAGGCGCGTGTAGAAAATGCCGTTGACCGTCTTGACGGCGCGGTATGCAAGGTCAATCTGAAGAAAAAAACCGCAGTTGTTTTGTACAGCAGTGAGATTCCGGATGACGTGCTTAAAGAAACCGTGGAAAAGCTTGGGTATAAGGTTACAGATATCCGATAAAGTGATTCTTGGGCTGTTATTATTCCGAGAAATATGATATAATAAAAGAAATCAGCAAATTATTGATATGGAGTGATTTTATGGCAATACAGGAATCCGGCGAGATGTATCTGGAAAGCGTTTATATTCTGTCTCAGAAAGGGCCGTTTGTCCGCTCAATCGACGTTGCGGAATACATGGGCTTTTCAAAGCCGAGCGTCAGCCGCGGCGTTGGCATCCTGAAGCGCGACGGTTATCTGAACGTTGATAAAGACGGCTATCTTACGCTGACCGAGGCAGGACTTGACCGGGCGCGGAAAATTTATGAGCGCCATACGGTGATCCGCGATATGCTGATAAGGCTGGGGGTGGACGAGGAGACTGCCTCTCAGGACGCCTGCCGGATCGAACATATAATAAGCGACGCTTCTTTTCAGGCGATTTGCCGCCATGTGGGCAAATATACCGAAAATGATCAATAAATAGACTGTCAAAAGACTATGTATTAAAGTCAGATAACAGAGCAGCGGGGGAGCTTGAGGGGGCAAGACACGCCTCAAATTGGATAAACCGCCGTCGAAAGCCTTGATATATCAAGGCTTTCGGTAACAGCATTCTGAACTCTTTCAAAATGCTCGGTCTCCAGCTTGTCAAAAAAGTCCTGTAAGGACTTTTTTGACAAGCCCAAGGCGCGTTCTTCACAGTCGGAAGAACGCGCCTTGGGCTTTTGCTGCATTCAGTCAATATGAAGCTGCTTTTTCGTAAGATCCGAAGCGGATACCTTGGCGTTGTGATAGCGGGCGCGGTGCTTGGTGACTGTGCCGATATCAATGGCCTCCTGCGGGCAGTACTGTACGCAGCTCAGACATCCGATACAATTGCTTCCGAACACAGGCCGTCCGTTTGAAATGCTTATGTTGGCGTTTGGGCATACAGCGGCGCACTGACCGCAGCCAATGCACTTGTCGTCAGCGGCAAATTTTTTGATGCGTTTGGTATTCAGTCCGGAAAAGAGCGAACTTTCAAGCGCGAAGAAGCTGCCCTTAGGCGGCTTTTTTTCACTGCGTTTCATTGCCTTTATGTCAGCGGCAAAATGCTTTGCAAGTATCTCGCTCCTCTTTTGAGAAGCCTTGGCGGGAAGCGGCGGGATCGTGAGATAATGCGGCATGAGCCAGATGCATGAGCAGTGATTTGACGCGCCGTTCCAATAATCAAGGCCGACAATGCTGTCGATTTTATGCAGTCCGCACCCTTTGTAGCCGGCATACTGAACTATGGCAAATTTATAGGCGTTGATGCCGATATGTATTGATCTGACATAGCTTTCCACGTTGCCGGGCAGACCGCCGCCGTAGCAGGGGAAAATGAAACCGACGCGCTTTGCCTTGGATGCGTCTGTTTTCGCAGGAAAACTGCGCATCATTACAATGTCGGTATCGCCCAGTTCTTTTGCTATGTTCTTTGCCATGTCAAGACAGTTGCCGGAACCCGAATAACAATAGATGATATTTTCGCTCATGGGCTGCTCTCCTTATACATGAATTATTTGCTTTCCTTGATTATATCATGTTTTTATTCACTTGCAAGCGTTTTGCACATAACACATTAAAGAAAAATCGCCGGGAACGGGAGAAAAACGCGGCTGACGCAATGTGATCAAAAAATGCCGGAGAAGGCCGCCCGATACAGCGGTCTTTTCCGGCACGTCATATTTTCTGCTGCGGATGAAAGAAAAGTAATCATACTGACGCGGCAGACGCCGCCGAATACAGCTCCAGAAGCTGCCTGAGAAAATCCGTATTGCCGAAATCCTTCCTGTAACATATGTGTATTCTGCGTACCATATTCATGTCCGAAACAGGCAGGGTACGGAAACGCTTTTCTGCGATGGCTGCGGCGCATGCCCGTTCGGACAGAACGGAGATGCCATAATTGCCTTCTATAAGCTTTTTTATGGTGGAGATGCTGTCTGCTTCCATCATTACATTGAATTCATCAAGATTCATGCCGAGCTTATGTAAGCTTGCTTCGAACAGAGCCCGCGTTCCTGAGCCGGCAGGACGCAGTATCAGTTTTTCCTTTTTCATCTGGGAAAGGGAGATGTGACCTGCGTCAGCGAGTGGGCTGTCGTTTGAGACTGCAACGATCAAATGATCGGTATCAAGCAGCAGAGAACTGAACTCATCGTTTGGAAACGGAGAGTCGATTATTGCGAGGTCAAGCATATGACTGCGCAGCAGTGCGACAAGCGGCTGACTGTTTTCCGAGATTATGCGAAACTGAGCGTTTGGATGAAGCTGTATATACTGCGCAAACATTTCGGAAACGGCGCTGTCCTCAAGACTTGGAGATACGCCGATCACAAGACTGTTCACGTCACGGCGCGAGGCGTCTATGTCCATGCCCATGCGCCGTCGGAGCAGTGCTGCCTGAGATGCGTAGTCTGCCGCAATAACACAAACCTCTGTGGGCAGCAGGCGGCTGCCGCTTTTTACAAACAAGGCGGCGTCAAGCTCTTTCTCCAGAGAGTGTATCTGCTGTGCGACGGCGGACGGAGTAAGGCAGAGCTTTTCTGCGGCGGCAGAGTAACTTTTCAGATCAAAGACAAGCCGGAGAGCATCGTAGCGTTGATCAAAGCCTGACTGATAACTCAAAACGGCCCCTCCTTTTAGTACTCTGATTTGTCATGATCATATTATCGGGGAACCCTCCGCAGAGACGATATGGTCGTAATGCTGCATAAAGTCGTTTATGTCTTCCAACGAAATCTCCCGCGGCATTTTCAGCGACAGATCACAGCAAAACCGTCCGTTGCTGTCGCGGCTCAATTCACTGCGGATGATGTGCGCATCCCACTGATGAAGCTGTTCGTCAAGCTCTTGCTTAAGACCCGGAGTATACTCAGCCGTAAAGCGGAAGCGATTTATAGTGAACGAATCTGCGCCTACGGTAAAACGGTGCATTGTGACCTGAAGGAGGGCGACGAGTATCGTCACTGCGAAGCCGATAAAGTACATTCCGGCGCCGAGCGACAGCCCTATGGCAGCCGTTGCCCAGATGCCTGCCGCGGTTGTAAGACCTTTTACGGTGCTGCCGTTTTTGAATATTACACCTGCGCCCAGAAAGCTGATGCCGCTGACGACCTGCGCCGCGATGCGTGCGGGATCTGCCCCTCGTGTCCCGTTGAACACCTTGCCGGATGAATCCGTAAGGTCGGCAAAGCCGTATTTTGAAACTACCATTATCAGCGCCGCCGCACAGCAAACTATAATGTGCGTGCGTATTCCGGCTTCTTTGAAGCGCTTTGTACGCTCAAAGCCGATGCATGCGCCGCAAAAGCATGCCGCCAATATCCGCGTCAGAAGCTCCGCGTACTGTATCATCGAAAACTGGCCGTTCAGGTATTCGCATAAAGTCATTTGGTGTCGTCTCCTTTTTTCTGCCCATCCGATCTGATGAAGCGAATATATTCAACCGGAACATGTTCGTCTTCATGATACGCGCAAAGGTCATCAGAGGTTCCGTGATTAGTGTATATTCCCAGGGCGGCGCGCATTGATGGTGAATTATAAATATCGTTGTTGTGCCGCTGCATGCCGCGCTGCCCCCTCCTTGACTTTTGCCGCAATGGATGTTACCATCATATTCGAAAAAACAATAAAGTCAAATTATGTTTGTTGTTAAAATTATAAATTTTCATTATGGCGGTGCGGAATGATAGACAATAAGTTATACACACTTTTGAAAGTGTATGAATGCAGAAATTACACTCAGGCGGCAAAACAGCTGTCCATAACCCAGCCTGCTGTGAGCCAGCATATAAAGGCGCTTGAAAGCGAGCTGGGCGTCAAGCTTTTTGAATATGCAAACGGGGAGCTTCTGGTTACGAAGCAATGCGAGGAGGCTGTGAAATTCGCCAAAAAAATAGTCGGACTATACAATAATCTCTATCAAAGCATGAGCGATGATAAAAGCCGGACGACCCATCTTACCATCGGTATAACGCATACTGCCGAAAGCAACGCCATAGCAGAGGCATTGGCAAAATACTGCGCCCGGAACGAGGGCACGAGCATTAAAATGATTACAGACTCCATAAATAATCTTTATACGATGCTCAAAACATATGAGTTGGATCTTGCTGTTGTCGAAGGGCGTGTACCCGACCCGAGCATACATTATCTTCTGCTTGATACCGACTATCTTGTACTTGCGGTTTCGACAAGTCATCCTTTTGCCAATCGCAGTATGGTCACGCTCAATGATCTTAAAAAAGAGCGCATGATCCTCCGGCTGCCGGACTCCAACACACGAAACCTCTTTGTTGCGCACCTCGAGAGCAATAATATGAGTATAAACGACTTCAATGTTGTCCTTGAGGTTGATAACATGGCGACTATAAAGGATCTGATACGGCGTGATTTCGGCGTATCAATTCTTGCCCGCAGCGTCTGCCTGGACGAGCTTCGCAAAGGCAAATTAGCGGTTCTTCCCGTCGAGAACCTCAGCATGATGCGCGAGATCAACATAGCCTACTATGGCGACTTCAAGCAGTTCGATGTGCTTCACGGCATAATGAAGATATATAATGAGACGATGAGGATCTATAACTGAACACACGTCTGCACCATAGAGCCTCAACTTGCGCAGGCGATCAATAAAAAGAGGGTGAGTATAAGCTGTTTATACCCCCTCAAGATATAACAACGGCCTCTGTTCTCAAACACTGAACAGAGGCCGCCGCCCGTTTTTATAAATGCTTCAATTACAGCGCTGTTCCTTTCTTCGGAATAAAGAAACTGCGCATATCCGCCTGCTCAAGCTCCAGCAGGCGGAACTTTTTGTCTATACCTCCGGCATACCCCGTAAGGCTGCCGTTTGCACCGACCACGCGGTGGCAGGGGATAATAATGGATATCTCATTATGTCCGACCGCGCCGCCTACCGCCTGCGCGGACATCCGCTCAAGACCTTGCTTTTTTGCAAGCTGCCGCGATATCTCACCGTAGGTCACAGTCTGCCCATACGGTATCCGGAGGAGCATATCCCATACGGCTTGCCGGAACGCAGAGCCGATCGGGTGCAGCGGCGGCATAAAATCAGGTTCTCTGCCGGTAAAATATATGTCAAGCCAGCGCATGGCATCCAAAAGAATGGGAGTCTCTCCGTCTGTATGCTCGGCGGGGAGATTATCGGCAAAATATTTCTCCCCGTCAAACCAGAGGCCTGTCAGACCGAATCCGTCTGCCGACAGCAGAATACCGCCAAGAGGCGAATCGTAATGCTGGGTATAAGTCATGATCACAGATGCTGGTCACGATCGACCTTGTCGTAAAAATGATCAAGAACGGGAGCCATGGCCGCAGTGAGCTTCATATCGAGATTGAAGAAATAGATAACAAAGGTCACGACAAAGAACGAGATGCATATGATCAGTATTTTTTTAAGAAAACGGCATAATTTGGACATATTTATCTCCTTTCATATTACCAGGATTCCCCGTCGTGGAGGATCTCAAGGCTTGCATCTACAGGCTCCTCGCCCATGACCGTGCGCATATAGTTGTTGATCTGGTCGCGCACGCCCTGACGGGAGATCACACGCGGATCAAAAAGGTCATGGGAGACCCAGACAAGATTGATGCCGTATTCACGCGCACGCTCTTCAAACATACCGTGCATGCCGTCGAGTGCTTTGCAGCTCATATGCTCCCAGAGAATGACCATGTCGGCGTTAAATTCCTTACAGTATTCCCACAGCTCGTCAAGCAGCACTTTGTAGCCGCCGTGAGTGCGGTTGCGCATTATCATGTTCTCGGTCAGCCAAGCCATATCGTAATATGCCTGCTCACGGTTTTCGGGAGTATCCTCGGTGACAAGTTCCTTTGTAGAGACCATGGACAGCATATCCGTCAGCGGCACGATGCCCCAGCAGTTGAGAAGCCATACGAGAAAGTCCATATAGAAGTGCGACTGAACGCCCCATACGATGGCTCTGTGGCGGTACTCGTTGGCGGCCTTTTTCTTTTGCTTATAGGCGCGTTCGGCAAGCTTTGTTATCTTGCGGTCAACGTCTTCAAAGGCCTTGACCTTGCCGCAGATAGCCATATAATTCGTCTCCGTGTATAGCGCGAGGTTGGAGCCGAACACCTGCGGGTAATCGGTTTTATTCATTTCGAGCCACTCGAGACGGCACTTCGTAGCATAATTGACGCGTTTGGCACATTCAAAATATGCATCCCAATCCCACTTTTCGCCGGTATGCTTCTCTATAAACGCGATCGCGTTCTTTATCTCCTGCGCAGCGTAGTCCTGTACGTCGTCTTCGCGGTGGCGCAGAGGGGCGGCAAGCTGGAACACAGGGACGCCGTCCTCAAGCTCAAGACGCTTGGAGATAACGCCGTTGCCGAGCAGAGAGCCGTCGCAGGTGGTGTTGCACTGAATGGCGCAGGCGCCGAGAACGGGGGCGTCGTCGTCGATGGACACGCCGGCTTCGGCCTCGGGCATGGGGCAGACGTCGCCTGCAAGACCGTACTCCTGTGCAACATCAATGTAGTGCTCTGCCGCATGCTGGTTCAGAAGCACCGAAACATAGGTGGACGGAGTCTCGCGGCTGAGTCCCTTGAGGGTCGGGAAGCCCATCATTACGGCGGTCATCTCGTTTTCATCGACGAGGACGACCTTGTCGGAAAATGCTTTGTCATTGCCGATACGCCTGTCGCCGCGGAAAAGACCGTCAAGCAGCTTTGCAACGTCTTCGATTATGAGATCCTGCTCCAGATGGCAGATGCGCAGGTATTCGTCGCGCAGTCCCTGTGTGTGACGGTCTACCATCATTGGAACGGCGAGATAGTTCGCCATCCAGCGGTAGCGGAACATTGCCTTGATATTGCGCGGCTTCGAGACCATCTTTGCCATTGTTATCCAATTGTGGAGCCAGCGGGAATAATCATAGAGAGTATCGACAACGCCGCGCCACTCGCGGCGGTTTCTGACCTTGCCCTCGGTGTAAAATCTGCCGAAGTTGTCACAGCCTATTCTTTTGTTGCTCATCACATATCACCTCCGTGGATCTTCTTGATCTCGATGCTCTCGATAAAGGCCTGCACACGTGTGCGCAGCTGACCGGAGAAGGAGACATTGTACGGGCGGTCAATCGACAGCACGGGATAGCCGTAATCGTCGTGCAGAATATGCGAACCCATCATGCGTTCGTAAGCCCAAGGATCGCAGAACTTTATCTGTTCATAGATAATGCCGTCAGCGGCATATTCCTTGGCGAGGGTATCGACATACTCACGGCGGCCGGTCATTTTGGCGGTGTTCATGTAGCGCGGACACTGACCACGGTTCATATACTGACGGCATATCTGCGTCAGCGCGTCCTCGTCATCGGTCAGCTCTATGGGATTTCTTCCGGGGAATGAGCCGTAGCAGAAACGGTCGGCGCAGACGTACGCGCCGGTGTCCTCAATAAGCTTTATAAAGTCGCAGTCATCCACCTCGGAGCCGACAACCAATACGCGTGCGCGGTAGCCCTTCTCATTCGGCTCGCGCATCTTAAGCTCCTCAAGCGTCTCCTCAAGCTTTTCTATAAGCAGATACTTGGGGGCAACATAGGTCGCCAGCGTGATGACGTGAAACTCATAGCCCGTAATGCGAGGCTTGTCGCCCTTGCGGTATTCGCCGATTGCGCGGATAAGCTCACAAACACGGTTATGCTCGGATACGGACTGACGGATCGCCTGGTCTGAGATATCAATGCCGTAATGCTCGTGCAGCGGAGTGAGAATGTGGTTTCTGCACTGGAGAACGTAGAGATTCAAGCCGTTATCGTCGGCTTTCATGGGTATCTCCATGTATTCAAAGAAAAATTTCTCCTTATCCTTGCCCATGGCGTTCAGAAGCTCCATGTTCTCGACTGCGCGGTTCATCATCGTACAGCCGTCGGGAGTGATAAGACAGTCGGCAAAGTTGTAGCCGCCTTCAATGGCGCGCTCAAGCAGAGCACGGCTGTACTCGCAGAGAAAGCTTGTCATGTAGTAGGTCGCCATTTCCATGGACCCGGTGCGCGGTGCGCGCAGACGCGTGGAAAAAACACCCGGCAGGTTCAGCAGCGGCTCGGGCGTGTTCTCGCAGACGTAGGCAGCACAGACCTTCCCCTCGTTCTGCGCCTGTAATATAAGCTCGTTCTGAGCCTCCTGAAGGAGATTTTCAAAATAGAGCAGGTGCTTGAGATCTTTCATATTTCTTCTCCAATCGCCGGAAGCCGACGGCCTCCGGTATAAGAATATGGCCGTTCGGGACGACCGTCATTATTTTAACACGTATACTGCCGAGTGCAATACGCTTAAATCAAATTTAAATAATAAATGTCGAAGCAGGGGTCAGCCGTTCCACTCTGCGGCTTGTTCGCGCAGCCAATCGCACCATGCATCCACGCCTTCACCGGTTTTGGCGCTTATCGGGAATATTCTGATCTTTGGGTTGCGCATTTTCGCAAATTCCACGACCTTCTGCATGTCAAAATCGAAGTAGGGAAGCACATCTGTCTTGTTGATTATCAGCGCATCGCAGACCTGAAATATCAGAGGATATTTGAGAGGCTTGTCATGTCCTTCGGGAACGGAGAGTATCATTGCGTTCTTTGCCGCACCAGTGTCAAACTCCGCCGGGCAGACGAGGTTGCCGACATTTTCAAGCACGACCAGATCAAGATCCTCAGCGCCCATCTCCTCAAGACCCTGACGCGTCATATCCGCGTCAAGATGGCACATTCCGCCGGTATGCAGCTGTATGACCTTCCTTACGCCGGTACGGGAAATGCGTTCGGCATCAACATCGGAGTCGATATCGGCCTCCATGATGCCTATATTCATTTCATCAGAGAGCTTCTCGATGGTGCGCGTCAGCGTAGTGGTCTTGCCGCTGCCGGGAGAGCTCATGAGGTTCAGCAGAAAACAATGCCGCCTGCGAAGCTCTTTGCGCAGCAGATCCGCCGCATCGTCGTTTGCCTTGAAAATGCTTTGCTTTATTTCATATACCTTATAATCTGCCATATCTGTCCTCCGTTCAGCAAGCGACTATTTCCTTGATGTTCATTTCCTGACCCTGTTGGAGCCATGTACGGACGCTGCCGCAGTTGGGGCAGGTCTTGCCGTATTGCACGGTAGGGTATGTACTCTTGCAGCTGTCGCACCATGTAACGGCAGGTATTATTTCATATTTAAACTCCGTATGCTCTATAAGCGGCGTCTTTTTTGCATACCATTGCCAGCAGTCGCTCAGGTATTCCGGCACGATGCCCGATACCTCTCCGAACTCCAGCGTGACGGACTGAATGTTGGTCAGCTCGTTCTCCTTGGCAATTTCTTCGACCTGCTTTATGACGTAGGTCACTATGCTAAGCTCGTGCATAACTTTCCTTTCTGAAAACAGGTACGGGGGTTTATCCCGCACCTGTCTGATCTGTTCCGGGATGATTATTTGCCGGAAAGCTGCTTTTTGATTATCCTTACCTGACGCTTTGCGGCGTAGGGACCAATGGCCTTGAACTTGTCCTCTGCCGGGATCATCTTGCTGTTCTGCGGGCGATTGCGCTTGAGGTGTATCGCATCGAATTCACACTTGGTGGTGCATATGCCGCAGCCTATGCACTTGTTGGGATCGACGACACTGCGGCCGCAGCTCAGGCATCGTGAAGCCTCGGACTTTATCTGATCTTCTGTGAAGGTCACGCGGTCGTCGCACATGGTGAGAACCTTCTTCTTGTCGATAAGAACATCGGCACGTGCAGGCTTCTTGATCTTCTCAACGGGCAGGGCGATATTGTCCTTGTCAAGCTCCTTGAAGTCACGGAGATTGCGGTGAATAGTCAGTGTCTGACCGACGTTGACATAGCGGTGGATGGACACAGCGCCTTCACGGCCGCTTGCTATGGCGTCAATGGTGTACTTAGGTCCGGTCGCGCAGTCGCCGCCGACGAATACATCGGACTCAGCGGTCTGGAAGGTCATGCCGTCGTGCGCAATGAGGCGGCCGTCAGGCGTCTCGGCGGCCGTACCGGCGAGAACCGCGCCGTACTCGGAACGCTGACCGATAGCGACCAGAACGTTGGAGCAGGGGACAGTGACCGTTTCTTTTTCGTCATAAACGGGGGCAAAACTGCCGTCTGCGCCGCGCACGGAGACACAGCGCATCAGCTCTATGCCGGTGACCTTGCCGTCTGTGCCGAGAATTGCTTTCGGCGCCCAGGAATTGTTGATGATTATGCCGTCGGCGATACCGGCGTTCTTCTCGTCGGGAACGGTAGGCATTTCCTCGTCCTTTTCAAGACAGTACATATTGACGCTGCCGCCTGTCAGGCGCTTTGCGGCACGGGCCACGTCGATGGCTGCATTGCCGCCGCCGATAACGACGACGTCGCCGGAAAGCTTATTAAGTTCGCCGCTGTTGATGGAGCGCAGGAAGTCAAGACCGCCCTGAACGCCTGCCAGCTCTTCGCCGGGGATGTTGAGCTTTGCTGCCTTCTGGAGACCGACAGCGACATAGAAGGCCTTGAATCCCTCTTCGCGGAGCTGCTGAATGGTGACGTCCCTGCCGACCTCAACGCCGCAGCGGAACTCTACGCCCATTTCACGGAGAACGTCAATTTCGGACTTTACAATGTCCTTGCCTACACGGAAACTCGGAATACCGTTGACAAGCATACCGCCGGGAACGGCCTCTTTTTCGAATACGACAGGGCTGTAACCCTCGATAGCGAGGAAGTAAGCGCAGGACATACCCGCAGGACCGGCGCCGATTATTGCGATCTTCTGGTCAAACTTCTCATGCGTACAGGAATTCATGGGCGGCACGTAGCGGTGCTCTGACTTCATGTCCTGCTCGGCGATAAACTTCTTTATTTCGTCAATGGCAAGCGGCTCATCGACGGTGCCGCGTGTGCAGGCGTCTTCGCAGTACTTGCGGCAGATGCTTCCGCAGACGGCGGGGAAGGGATTGTCCTTCTTTATGAGCTTGAGCGCGTCGGAATAGCGGCCATCGGCGGCCATTTTGATGTAGCCCTGAATGGCTATATGCGCGGGGCATGCGGCTTTGCAGGGCGCGGTGCCGGTGGGCCATGTCTGGATGCAGCCGTTTTCGTTTCTGTAATTTTTGTTCCAATGATCCTCGCCCCACTTGGTGTCGTCAGGCAGCTCGTGACGCGGATATTCAATGGGACCTTCCTTGGTGCAGAGCTTCTGCCCGAGGCGGACAGCGCCGGCAGGACAGGTTTCAACGCACTTGCCGCAGGCGACGCACTTTTCCGGATCGGACTCGGCAGTATAGGCGGAGGCGGAAAGATTAGGCGTGTTGAACAGCTGTGAGGTGCGCAGAGCGTTGCAGACGCCGACCGCACAGTTGCAGATACCGAATATCTTATTCTCGCCGTCAATATTGGTTATCTGGTGGACATAGCCCTTGTCTTCGGCCTTCTGGAGTATCTCCATGGCCTCTTCATATGTGATGTCGCGGCCATGATTGGTTTCACGGCAGTAGTCGGCAAAGTCGCCGACGCCAATGCACCATTCGCCCTCTACGTCGCCGGAGCCCTCGCCGCGGATGCGCTGCTGCTTGCGGCAGGAGCAGACGGAAACACCGATATGCCCCTCGTACTTTTTGAGCCAGTGACTGAGATGCTCAATGGGCAGCGATTTGCTTTCGGCGGGAATTGCCTTTTCAACGGGGATGACGTGCATACCGATCCCAGCGCCTCCGGGAGGCACCATCTCGGTAATACCTGCCAGCGGCAGATACGCCATGCGCTCAAAGAAATCGGCGGTCTCGGGGTACATATCGGACTGCTCAGGGTTGATCATCATGATCTCGGCGCTGCCGGGAACGAACATATCCAGCACCCAGCGCTTTTCATGGTTGGGGTTTTTCCCGTCAAGATTTTCCCAATGGAACTCGACAAGTCCGCTTTCACTGACGGCCTGCATCGCCTTCTCAAGATAGGCTCTGTCAAACTGCGGATTTTTCTTTGCCAGCTGCTCAATGGTAAGCGGTACGCGCTTTTTCATCGTAAGACAGATGTCAAGAATATCGTCTGCCATCTTCTGGTCATACTTGTAGGCAGTGTACTTCAGCGCGGAGTTGATGCCAATATACTCCGGAGCGTCAGGGGTGATCTTGTCCTTGCCGAGCAGCACGGTCGCCCGATCGGTTATCTCTTTGCCGAGTTTAGCGATTTTTTCGTCTTTCGTCATTGATTTTTCGAGCCTCCTGATAAAATAAAACGGTGTTCGGATCTGCTTGTTATTTTTATAATAAAGCTGCTGCAATCGTACTTAATTTGTTTAAAATAGTCAACAAGCCAACAAGTTTTTTGGCATAACTCACAAAAAAACTGCAAAATATTTGCCGACAGTCCTGAGGAGAAGTTGACATTTATGGACAAATATCGTAAACTGTCCTTAAAATAAGGACAGCGCGAGAGGAGCGTTTTTTGTGCAGGATTCCGCTTATCGGCTTAAAGAAAGCATTGCGAAATGCGCGATAGAACTGTTCAGGGACGAGGGCTACAACAATGTCAGCGTCAACGGAATATGCGAAGCTGCGCACGTTTCACGCTCGGTTTTCTATACGGTATTCAAAGGAAAACGCAGTATTCTGGATTATGTTGTTGCCAAGCCGCAGCAGAACGACGAGGAGAGCTTCCGGAAATTCGCGGATGCGGAAAACGATTTTGAACGTATATGGCTGCTGTTTGACCGCTTCATCGCGATAGCGCTTGATTTCGGTCCAAGGCTTACAAGTACGCTGTTCATCATGCAGTTTGAGTCGCCGCAGGGCATACGCGACGCTGTCCATGCGCTGGATGATCTTTTTGCCACACTTGCCAAGAACTGCGCCAGATCCGGCATTATCGAGACAGAGGAGCCGCCGGAGCTGCTGTCGCACATTGCGACCGATCTTATAATACACGAGCTGTATGTGTGGTGCAGTCAGAACGGAAACTTTTCTCTGCGTGAGCGCGCACGGCAGTATGCCGAGGTGGCTTATCATGTAAAGCCGCAATACCGTATGCCGCCTGAGCTGCGCACTGCGCTGTGAGCGGGAATTGAATATCATTTTTTAGCTGAAAAATCATGAAAAAAAGTTGGGGCAGGTCATCCTTTTTGGATGCATAACCCCAACTTTTTTTAGAACCTTTTCGCAGAGGTATTCAATGCCATTTGGAATAATCATGCAATTGCTGATACTTGCAGCATACGGTGTTTTGCCATCGACAGCGGCGCTTTGGACACATTGCTGATGTTCCGGGCAATATCGGCATAAGAAAGTCCGGAAGCAATGCCCCGGCTGATTTTCTGTGATAGTGATTTGCCCCTCCGATGGCGGGTATCCGATATCGGAGGGACATGAAAATTGCAGCGTATCGTTTCCTGCTTTAATCAAATGCCGGATTGCAGGAGTAATAATTTTTACTGTCGAGTCTATCCATAGCAAGGCGCAAGCCCTCGCCGAAGCGCTGGTAATGGACTACTTCCCGCTCTCTCAGGAAGCGTATTACGTCGTTCACATCCGGATCATCGCTTAAACGAAGAATATTGTCATACGTGACTCTTGCTTTCTGTTCTGCTGCAAGGTCCTCGTTCAGATCTGCAAGTACGTCGCCCTTGACGCCTATTCCGGCTGCGTTCCACGGCGAACCTGATGCGGACGCGGGGTATATTCCCGCAGTATGATCAACAAAGTATGCGTCAAAGCCTGCACACTTTATTTCGTCCGGCGTAAGATCCCGTGTGAGCTGGTGGACGATCGCCCCAACCATTTCCAAATGCCCGAGTTCTTCTGTACCGACAAAGGAAACGAAAAAGCCACAAATCATGGAAAGCCTTGCCGATTATAATCGCAGTCATTTGTCCGTGAGAGGTGATTCTTTTTGCACATGACCGGGAAAATCCCGTTCATGTGCAAATTTCATGTATAGAAAGGCGAAGTTTGCTTGACATTGTTCACAGAAAAGAATATACTACAACAAAAGATATACAATAAAAGCTGCGACAGGGCAGATCACCAGCCGCGCTATCCAACAGTCCTGTGCTTTATGCAGGACTGTTTTTGCTGTTTTGATAAGGAAAATGTCCTTGGAATATATATCCATTACATAGACAGCAGAGAAGTATGGCATCTCCGCAGACGCCAAGAAGCCTGAGAACACAGGATGTGTGCTTGGATATGCTGACACATCGTAAAAATGGCGCATGTTTCGATGGTAATGCCGCAGTCCAACTATTACGAGGGATAAACGGCATTCAAGGCAGAGGAACAGTAAGTCATTTTAAGGAGAGAAGTTAGTAGAGCATAGAAGGAGTGATGGTTTTGCAGTACTATGCACATGTTCGGGAAAATGCCGATGGCAATATGAAATATCAGACGGTTGCCCAGCACTTGACAGGCACGGCTGAGCTGTGCCGCAAATTTGCGGCGGCATTTGGGGCGGAGGCCGATGGAAAACTGGCAGTACTGACACACGACATCGGTAAATGCACGGATGCTTTTCAGAATCGTCTGCTGAATGACGGCCCCATTGTTGACCACGCCACAGCGGGTGCGGTAGCTTGTGCCATACGGGGAAACCGCTATATATCCGCCTGCGTGGCTGGGCATCACGGAGGTCTTCCGGACTTCGGCAACATGCGGACGGCCCGGAAAGATGATGGCACCTTATATGGAAGACTCCTGAAAGGACGGGAGGAGCAATGCATGGAGCGCTGCGGTGACTGCGGCGTGAAATTACCGCCGCCGATGGCCTCTGAGGCGCAAAGGTTAGCTCCCCTGCAAGCGGCCTTCTGGACAAGGATGCTCTATTC
Source organism: uncultured Eubacteriales bacterium (assembly GCA_900549485.1). GTDB lineage: Bacteria > Bacillota > Clostridia > Oscillospirales > Oscillospiraceae > Limivicinus. The sequence continues at coordinate 14,180 of UROG01000006.1, read as the reverse complement.
CTGTCTGGTGGACGCCGATTTTCTGGATACAGAGCAGTTCATGAACGGCGAGAGGGGGCGGGGCGGATATGATGATATCCCCATGCTGCTGGAGCGGCTGCAAGCGTATATCGAGCCGTGGCAGCAGCCAAGGACGGAGCTGAACCGGCTGCGCTGTGAGATGCTGAACACCTGTATAGAAGCCGGAAGCAAACCAAAAGGAATTTACACGCTGACTGTCCCTACCGGCGGCGGAAAGACGGTGGCGTCGCTGGCCTTTGCGCTGCGTCATGCGGCGGAGCACGGGATGCAGCGGGTTATCTACGTCATTCCGTATACCTCCATCATCGAACAGAATGCTCAGGTGTTCCGGGATATTCTGGGGAGCGGCAATGTGCTGGAACACCATTCCGCCGTACAGTTCGATCTCTCCGACGGCGCACCGGCGGAGGCTGTCCGGAAAGCGCTGGCCACAGAAAATTGGGACATGCCGGTGGTAGTGACCACGGCAGTGCAGCTTTTTGAGTCCATGTACGCCGCACGCTCTTCCCGGTGCCGCAAGCTGCACAATCTTGCCAACAGCGTTATTATCTTCGACGAGGCGCAGATGCTGCCGCTGCCGCATCTGCGGCCCTGCGTGGCGGCCATAGCTTCGCTGGCGGAACAGTTTCGCTCCACGGTGATGCTTTGCACCGCAACGCAGCCGTCGCTGGGCGATCTGCTGCATACCTATGCGCCAAGCTGTCCCGTGACGGAACTTTGCCCGCAGACGGGAGCGTTGTATGACCGGTTCCGCCGTGTTACCTTCCGGCAGACCGGAACGCTGACGGACGAAGCGCTTGCGGAGCAGCTGAGTAAACAGCGGCAGGTTCTTTGTATCGTCAACAGCCGCAAAGCGGCTCAAAGCCTGTATGCGCTGCTGCCGCCGGAGGGCTGCTACCACCTGTCTACACTGATGATCCCTGCCCAGCGTCAGGCGCTGCTTGGTGAGATCAGAGAACGACTGAAGCATGGCAAAACGTGCAGGGTGGTCTCCACCTCGCTGATCGAAGCGGGTGTCGATGTGGATTTCCCTGCCGTGTACCGGGAGCTGGCGGGGCTGGATTCCGTCATGCAGGCGGCGGGGCGATGCAACCGTGAAGGAAAGCGTCCTGCGGACGAGAGCGTTGTCACGATCTTTGAACGTACAGAACTGCCGCCGTTGTTGTTCCAAACCGCTGTCGGAGCGGCCAAAGAAGCGCTGGGCGAGGATCGTGACCCTGCCGCGCCTGAGACGATGACTCGCTACTTTCACAGTCTGCGCGGTCTGACCGGCGATGCTCTGGATAAGCATGGCATTATCAAAGCATTTACGCATGGTATCGAGGGCTGTGAATTTCCGTTCAGGACGGTGGCGGAGACATTCCATCTCATTGAGCGGAATACATATACCGTCTACATTCCCTATGGCGAGGGCGCACTCCTGCTTCAGCGCCTGCAAGACGGTGAGTGCTCCAAGAGTCTGTACCGTAAGCTGGGACGCTATGCCGTATCCGTTTACGATAAGCACTTTCAGGCGCTGTATAATGCCGGGGCGCTGCTGACGGCGCAGGACGTTCCCTCGTTGGATGGTGACAGCGCGATATTGACAGATTTAACGCTTTACAGCGAGACTATGGGTCTGTCTCTGGAGCCGGAGGCAGGTAAGGCAGAATTTATCTGATGTCCGTTTTATTGGACACCATATCATATAAACTATGTTTACAAACAAAGAGAGGGGAGTGATTTTATGGCGATACAAGTGGAAGTGTGGGGCGATTATGCGCTTTTCACACGGCCGGAAATGAAAACGGAGCGCGTCAGCTATGACGTCATGACGCCATCGGCGGCTCGCGGACTGCTGGAAAGCATTTACTGGCACCCCGGTATGAAATGGCGCATTGACCGAATCCGTGTGTGCAGTCCTATTCGCTTCACCAATATTCGCCGCAACGAGGTGAAAGACACCATCAGCGCCCGCAAGGTAAAAACCGTCATGGAAAAAGGACAAGGTGAACTGTATCTTGCCGCGCCGGAGAGCATTCAGCAGCGGGCTGCCATGGTGCTGCGGGATGTGCATTATGTGATCGATGCACATTTTGACCTGACGGAGAACGCGGCGCCCGGCGACAATGCCGGAAAATTTCAGGACATCATCATGCGGCGTCTGGAACGGGGGCAGTGCTACAGCGCACCCTATTTCGGTACACGGGAGTTTCCTGCTCATTTCCGCCGCTGTACGGAGATGCCGACCTGTCCGGAGGAGCTGAAGGGCGCCCGTGATCTGGGCTGGATGCTGTTGGATATGGACTATGCCGATCCACAGAACATCGTGCCCCTGTTCTTCCGCGCCAGCCTGACGGACGGCGTGATGGTCGTGCCACCGTGGGACAGTGAGGAGGTGAGGGGATGATCCTGCAAGCACTGACGCGGTATTACGAGGATCTTCTCAAGCGCGGCGAGATCGCCGCTCCCGGATGGAGCCCGGCAAAAATCAGTTTTGCCCTATGTCTGGACAAAAACGGACAGGTGATGCAGGTGATCCCTACCATGGAAGAAGTAACAATGGGGAAAAAGACGGTCCTGCGTCCGCAGTCAATGATCCTGCCGTCAGCGGTGAAACGCACCGTGGGCATTGCTTCTAATTTCCTGTGGGATAACTCAGCCTACCTGATGGGTATTGACCAAAGGGGGAAGCCAGAACGCAGCCGGGACTGCTTCCGTGCCGCGGCAAGCCTGCACCATACCGTATTGGATGGTGTTGATTCGTCAATTGCCAAGGCAATTCTGGCTTTCTTCGATAGCTGGCAGCCGGAAAAAGCGAAGGAACACCCCGCCTTGTCCGGACAGTACGAGACGATCATCGCAGGCGGAAATTTGCTGTTCCGGGTGGATGGCTGCTATTCATATGAGGATACCGCCATCCGCGAGGCGTGGCAGAGATACCGGGACGGTGTGGACGAGGACGCTGTGAGAATGCAGTGCCTTGTCACGGGCCGTGAGGATGAGATCACCGCCACCCATCCAGCCATCAAGGGCGTGCGGGACGCTCAGTCCAGCGGGGCGGCGCTGGTGTCATTCAATGCGCCGGCTTTTTGCTCCTACGGACGGGAGCAGAACTATAACGCGCCGGTGGGCAAATACGCCGCCTTCGCTTACACCGCTGCGTTGAACCATCTGCTGGCGGACAGAGACAATGTGCAGGTCATCGGTGACACCACCATCGTCTGCTGGGCGGAGGGCGCGGAGCCAGTTTATCAGGACTTGTTCATGTCCTTCATGTCCGACAATATGCCATCGACCATATCGGATAACGACCTGCGCACGGCCTTGAGGGAACTGGCTGCGGGGCGGCCCTGCACTGACTTGGGCGTTGATCCAAACCGCACATTTTACATTCTGGGACTGGCGCCTAATGCGGCTCGACTATCTGTTCGCTTCTTTCTGCGTGACAGCTTCGGCAAGCTGATGCGGAATGTTAACGAGCACTATGAGCGGCTTGAGATCGTGAGGCCTGCAAACGAAAAGCCAGGTGTGCTGTACCTGTGGGCGCTGCTGCGGGAGACGGTGAATCCCAATGCCAAGGACAAATCTCCTTCGCCTGCTATGGCGGGCGCCACGGCACGTGCCGTATTTTCCGGCGGACTCTACCCCGCGTCGCTGCTGGAAGCCGTAATGCTCCGTATCCGTGCGGAGCGGAATATCACATATAGGCGTGCGGCCATCATCAAGGCGTATTATCTGAAAAATCCACATACAGACTGTCCAGAGGAGGTTTTGACCGTGAGTCTTAACGAAGCCAGTACCAACATTCCTTACACGCTGGGTCGGTTGTTCTCCGTTTACGAGGCGGCACAGCAGGCGGCAAATCCCGGCATCAACGCAACCATCAAGGATAAGTATTTCAACTCGGCAGCAGCCATGCCAGCCAGCATCTTTCCGGTGCTGAATAATCTCTATCAGAAGCATCTGCGGAAGCTGGAGAGCGGAAAACGCGTCTATTTTGACAAGCAGGTCAGCGCATTGAAGGGCGTGCTGGGTGAGAGCTATCCCACCCGCATGACTTTGACGCAGCAGGGTGCTTTCGACCTTGGTTACTATCACCAGACACAGAAACGGTACACAAAAAAGGAGGAGAATGAAAATGTCTGAGCCTATCAAGAACCGGTATGAATTTGTAGTGTTTTTCGACGTGGAGAACGGCAATCCGAACGGTGATCCAGACGCGGGCAATATGCCCCGTGTGGACCCTGAGACCGGCTACGGTCTTGTGACGGACGTCTGCCTGAAGCGCAAGATCCGCAACTATGTGGAGATGGCTAAGGAAGGGGAAGAGGGCTACCGTATCTACATCAAGGACAGCGTCCCACTGAACACCAGTGACAAGGAGGCCTGCGCTTATGTGGGCGTGGACGCGGACAAGCTGAAGGATGCCAAGAAGAAGGACGATCATCTGGACGAAAAGCTGCGGGACTTCATGTGCCGGAATTTCTATGATATCCGTACCTTCGGTGCGGTGATGACCACCTTTGTCAAGGGCGCGCTGAACTGCGGTCAGGTGCGCGGACCGGTGCAGCTGGGTTTTGCACGCAGTGTTGACCCCATCATGCCCCAGGAGGTCACCATTACTCGCGTAGCCATTACCACAGAAGCGGATGCGGAGAAGAAGGGAACCGAAATGGGCCGCAAGTACATTGTGCCCTACGGTCTGTATCGTGTGGAGGGCTACGTCTCCGCCAATCTGGCCCGCAAGACAACCGGATTCTCCGAGGATGACCTGAACCTGTTGTGGACGGCAATCCTGAACATGTTTGAGAATGACCACTCCGCTGCTCGCGGCAAGATGGCCGTGCGGGATCTGATTATATTCAAGCACGACTCTGAGCTGGGATGCGCTCCTGCCCATAAGCTGTTTGATTTGGTGAAGGCCGCTCACAAGGACGATATTACCACCCCCAGAAGCTATGATGACTACACCGTTACGGTGGATGAAGCGGCTCTGCCTGTCGGCGTTGCATACACAAGGCTGGGGTGATCTATCCGGAGGAGAGCTTTCTCCAGCTCTCCGGTTTGCAGCATTTCAAATTTTGCCGCAGACAATGGGCACTGATCCATATTGAAAACCAATGGGCAGAGAATTACCGCACCACAGACGGCGCAATCCTTCACGAACGAGCCCATGATAAGGACTTTACCGAAAGCAGGGGAGACCTGCTCATTACACGGGATATGCGGATATCCTCCCCGACCTTGGGCGTTTCCGGTGCCTGTGATGTGCTGGAATTCCACCGCGGCATCACCGGCATTCCCCTGAAAGGAAAAGATGGCTTGTGGCAGCCTTACCCGGTAGAGTACAAACGCGGCAAGCCCAAACAGGACACCTCGGACGCCTTGCAGCTCTGCGGGCAGGCTATGTGTCTGGAGGAGATGCTCTGCTGTGAGGTTTCGACCGGCGCACTGTACTATGGCGAGACGCACCGCCGCACAGAGGTCGAATTTACACCTGAGCTGCGGCAGGAAGTTAAAACGCTTATCAAGGAGATGCACGCTCTGTATGAGCGGGGCTGGACGCCGAAGGTAAAACCGGCAAAAGCCTGCAATGCCTGCTCTCTCAAGGAGCTGTGTCTGCCGAAGCTTATGCGGAAACGGTCTGTTACGGACTATCTGCGGGAGCATCTGGAGGTGACGCCATGAGGCAGCTTCTGAATACATTGTTCGTCACATCGGAGGATGTGTACCTCTCGCTTGATGGTGAAAATGCGGTGGCGAACCGCAACGGGGAAGCCGTTGCCCGTTATCCGCTGCATACGCTGCAAAGTATTGTATCCTTTTCCTATTCCGGCGCGTCGCCGGCACTGATGGGGGCTTGCGCCAAACGTGAGATCGGCGTTGCGTTTTGCACGCCGAGAGGACGCTTTCTCGCTCGTGTCTCCGGGCAAATGCAGGGAAATGTACTGCTGCGGAGGGCACAATATCGGGTCGCCGACGATCCATCTGAGAGCTGCCGCGTGGCACGGATGATGATTCTGGGCAAGGTATATAACGCCCGTTGGAGCGTAGAGCGCACCCGTCGTGATCATGCCATGCGAATCGACAGTGAGCGCTTTGCGGCAGTGTCGCAGCAATTACAGGGACTTCTGCCACAAATCACGGCAGAAACCTCGCTTGACAGCCTCCGGGGGTTGGAGGGCGCCGGTGCAACTGCCTATTTCAGTGTACTGGATGACATGATTTTGCAGGGAAAGGATACCTTCTTTTTCCGGGAGCGCAGCCGCCGTCCGCCGCTGGATGCCATCAATGCAATGCTGTCCTTTGCGTACAGCCTGTTGGCTCACGACTGCGCTTCCGCTTTGGAAAGCGTCGGGCTGGATGCCTATGTAGGATTTCTTCACAGGGACCGTCCGGGGCGTGAATCCCTTGCGCTGGATCTGATGGAGGAGCTGCGCCCCTGCTTTGCGGATCGTTTTGTGCTGACTATGGTCAATAATCGCATCATAAAGCCGGAGGATTTCGATTTTCGGGAGAGTGAAGCTGTATTTTTGACGGACACAGGACGCAAAAGCTTTTTGCAGAAATGGCAGGAGCGCAAAAGGGAAACAATCACTCATCCGTTTCTGGAGGAGAAGCTTCCTTGGGGGCTGGTTCCCTATGTGCAGAGTCTCTTATTGGCAAGGTTTCTGCGGGGCGATCTGGACGACTATCCGCCGTTTTTATGGAAGTGAGGGGTGTATGCTGGTACTAATCACCTATGATGTAAATACAGAGGATGCCGCCGGGCGTCGGCGTTTGCGGCAGATAGCAAAACAGTGTGTCAACTACGGACAAAGAGTGCAGAATTCCGTGTTTGAGTGTTTGCTGGACACAGCACAGTGCCGCAGTCTTCAAAATACCATTTGCAAGATCATGGATCCCAAGAGGGATAGTCTGCGATTTTATTATTTAGGTAAGCAATACGAAAAGAAGATCGAACATTTTGGCTGCAAGCAAACGTATCTGCCGGAGGAGACACTTATGATTTAGTGCGAAGGGTAAGCAAACAGAAAACATCAGGCAGGTTCGCACTTGTTTTTGCGAGTATATGTACTGACTTTTATAGTGGAAGCGCTTTGACAGACGGCGTTTTATGTTAGTTTTTCTACGTTTATTGTCTGTTATTGCAAAAATGCAGAAAAATTTTTGTGCATTTTTGCTGTCGCGCCCCTTGCGGGGCGCGTGGATTGAAATCCAGCTCATGAATGCGTTGTAACTGCCCCTCTGGAGTCGCGCCCCTTGCGGGGCGCGTGGATTGAAATAGATAGAACGGATGGCGCGAAGCATAGGAGTTGAGTCGCGCCCCTTGCGGGGCGCGTGGATTGAAATGTGAACGGCGATACCGGCATGAAGCAGACCACTGTCGCGCCCCTTGCGGGGCGCGTGGATTGAAATGTCTTGCATTGTTGCTACGTAAACATCATTAAAATGTCGCGCCCCTTGCGGGGCGCGTGGATTGAAATCCAAAGCTTGGAGCACCGCATTAGGCGAGAATCGTCGCGCCCCTTGCGGGGCGCGTGGATTGAAATGGCAAGGTTATTGACAGTGCTATCCTGTTCGGCGCGTCGCGCCCCTTGCGGGGCGCGTGGATTGAAATGATCAGGGCGTTGTGCAAGACCCGTCCGACAACTCGTCGCGCCCCTTGCGGGGCGCGTGGATTGAAATAAGACCGATATGCAGGGCGCTACCCCGTATGCGGTCGCGCCCCTTGCGGGGCGCGTGGATTGAAATCACAATGATACTCGCAAGGTATATGCAGATATCTACGTCGCGCCCCTTGCGGGGCGCGTGGATTGAAATATTGTGGGGATTAAGTCAAGAGCCAAAAATGATGGGGGTCGCGCCCCTTGCGGGGCGCGTGGATTGAAATATCCAGAAGATCTTTTCATATTACTCGCTAAGAGGTCGCGCCCCTTGCGGGGCGCGTGGATTGAAATCGAATTTGACTCAAAGTCAAATCTGATCTTGGAAAGTCGCGCCCCTTGCGGGGCGCGTGGATTGAAATATGATGGTGTAGGCAATGAGATAGAGACTATAAAGTCGCGCCCCTTGCGGGGCGCGTGGATTGAAATCGTTGCTGATGCGCTTGCATTGCAGGACAGAGGTAATGTCGCGCCCCTTGCGGGGCGCGTGGATTGAAATAGATCAATAAAGTTGCAAATGCGCTCAAAAGAAGCGTCGCGCCCCTTGCGGGGCGCGTGGATTGAAATTACCATCTGAGAATTGTAAGCCCATTGATACGTAGTCGCGCCCCTTGCGGGGCGCGTGGATTGAAATATATGGAAACAGAAATGTTTTATGATGATGCGATGTCGCGCCCCTTGCGGGGCGCGTGGATTGAAATTACGACTCCCTCCTATTATAATAGTAATAAGGGAGTCGCGCCCCTTGCGGGGCGCGTGGATTGAAATTGATCCTTCCCATAATAGGCTATTGAAGTCATACCGTCGCGCCCCTTGCGGGGCGCGTGGATTGAAATTTTCTATGCCCCAAGCGGAGGGGGATATAAATACCGTCGCGCCCCTTGCGGGGCGCGTGGATTGAAATTTTTCTCGCATATATCTATATCTCCTTTTTGTACGTCGCGCCCCTTGCGGGGCGCGTGGATTGAAATATTGAACAGGTTGCAAGAAACTACGGAGGACTGCGTCGCGCCCCTTGCGGGGCGCGTGGATTGAAATCTCGGCGGTCTTGTTGGCGGCGCGATAGGGTTTGCGTCGCGCCCCTTGCGGGGCGCGTGGATTGAAATAGTGGTGCCAGTTCTAAGCAAGCATTTCAAAAAGGTCGCGCCCCTTGCGGGGCGCGTGGATTGAAATTATTGCAGGTTTAGTTGCCGTTGTTGGTCCAGTGATGTCGCGCCCCTTGCGGGGCGCGTGGATTGAAATTGAATACCAAGAACAGAACGCTGAAGATCATTGAAGTCGCGCCCCTTGCGGGGCGCGTGGATTGAAATTTTAGGAATCATACTCGGAACACTGTCAAAACAGAGTCGCGCCCCTTGCGGGGCGCGTGGATTGAAATTGGAGTATGCAAAAAGCATAGGGGTGTCCGTCGGGTCGCGCCCCTTGCGGGGCGCGTGGATTGAAATCGTCGTTGCGGCAACTCCCTATATCTATGATGATGTCGCGCCCCTTGCGGGGCGCGTGGATTGAAATGATCAGGGCGTTGTGCAAGACCCGTCCGACAACTCGTCGCGCCCCTTGCGGGGCGCGTGGATTGAAATTAAATACTAAGCAAATTTCTTGCTTGCATATATAATGTCGCGCCCCTTGCGGGGCGCGTGGATTGAAATAATCCTACAAAATCAACATTGCTTAATCCCTCTTGGTCGCGCCCCTTGCGGGGCGCGTGGATTGAAATAGCAATAAATTATCTGTACGATGTTGAGAATTATAGTCGCGCCCCTTGCGGGGCGCGTGGATTGAAATGGTTTTTAACAGTTTGCCGCGCGTCGGTTTCCTGTCGCGCCCCTTGCGGGGCGCGTGGATTGAAATATATACGAAACAAGCGTGTTGTACTCCGCCGCCGAGTCGCGCCCCTTGCGGGGCGCGTGGATTGAAATACGAAGTCGATCGCGGGCTTCGTTATCACGCTTTGTCGCGCCCCTTGCGGGGCGCGTGGATTGAAATTTTTGTAGTTCCAGGCATTGGTATAGATGCGGGTCGTCGCGCCCCTTGCGGGGCGCGTGGATTGAAATTAAGGCTTCTCCACTTTCAAGTGCTGAAACTACTAGTCGCGCCCCTTGCGGGGCGCGTGGATTGAAATGCCGTCTTGTCGGTCGCCGCCGGATCAAGCACGAAGTCGCGCCCCTTGCGGGGCGCGTGGATTGAAATATCAATGCAACGGACATCGTGCAGGAATACGAAAACGTCGCGCCCCTTGCGGGGCGCGTGGATTGAAATAATGATACTCTCAACATACGCAAAAGTCAAGAGTAGTCGCGCCCCTTGCGGGGCGCGTGGATTGAAATCGTTCCGGAGAGGGACGCGACACGCGCGGCGGCGTCGCGCCCCTTGCGGGGCGCGTGGATTGAAATTTCCGGTATGCCGTCCGAAATCATGTGAAAATGAAGTCGCGCCCCTTGCGGGGCGCGTGGATTGAAATGCTATGCTCTTCGCCGGAATGTTCTATTTGATGTGTCGCGCCCCTTGCGGGGCGCGTGGATTGAAATTATTTGATGTGGTATATGATTATCGGTGCGGGCTGTCGCGCCCCTTGCGGGGCGCGTGGATTGAAATAAGATCGACGCGGAAACGCTGGATAAACTGATCGAGTCGCGCCCCTTGCGGGGCGCGTGGATTGAAATACCTATAAGCGAATGAATAAGTGTTTTTATATAGTCGCGCCCCTTGCGGGGCGCGTGGATTGAAATAAAATTATATTTGTACGACTATCTAAGCTATCAAGTCGCGTCCCTTGCGGGGCGCGTGGATTGAAATTCAAGAGCTTGTTGCCTATTGGGAGACTTTAGCACAGTCGCGCCCCTTGCGGGGCGCGTGGATTGAAATTCGCCCCCCCTCAGGATGGTTTAATTATAACATACGTGTCGCGCCCCTTGCGGGGCGCGTGGATTGAAATACCGCCGTTATCTTGATGAGATCACTCGTTCCGAGTCGCGCCCCTTGCGGGGCGCGTGGATTGAAATTTTTGACGCTCTTGACTTCATTCCTACAATAAAGTCGCGCCCCTTGCGGGGCGCGTGGATTGAAATTTAGAAAAGATAAAAAGAAATATCCTGATGTCGATCGTCGCGCCCCTTGCGGGGCGCGTGGATTGAAATAGCATATTGATAAGGCAAATACTGTTATTAAGCCGTCGCGCCCCTTGCGGGGCGCGTGGATTGAAATTCAGGCGATAGCGCGTCTTGCGCAAGTCCCATTCGTCGCGCCCCTTGCGGGGCGCGTGGATTGAAATACCGTTACAGATGTGCTATCAACAAGACGTGCGCACGTCGCGCCCCTTGCGGGGCGCGTGGATTGAAATTCCAAAGTGTAAAAATACAATAAGAGAATTGAAAGAGTCGCGCCCCTTGCGGGGCGCGTGGATTGAAATTCCACAGCTACGCTGAGGCAGCAGCCGCGCGGGACGTCGCGCCCCTTGCGGGGCGCGTGGATTGAAATCATTTTGCTTTCCGACAAAGCCGGATTTAAAACCGTCGCGCCCCTTGCGGGGCGCGTGGATTGAAATGTCGACGACGGGCCCGACCTTGTAGCCGGGCGGAAGTCGCGCCCCTTGCGGGGCGCGTGGATTGAAATTGAGAACTCCAGCACGGCGGAGAGCTTGTCAGAGGTCGCGCCCCTTGCGGGGCGCGTGGATTGAAATCGCCGTCAGGATCGCGTTATCTCTCTGTGATGCGGGTCGCGCCCCTTGCGGGGCGCGTGGATTGAAATCATTTTATGGTGTGTAAACAATTATTATAAGTCATCGTCGCGCCCCTTGCGGGGCGCGTGGATTGAAATCTCGTGCAAGAATTGGCTTTGACCGACTGACTGGTCGCGCCCCTTGCGGGGCGCGTGGATTGAAATCTATTTCACCATAGCGGCTTATATTAGGAGCCAATGTCGCGCCCCTTGCGGGGCGCGTGGATTGAAATTCTAAAGCTATTTTGTGTATTTAAGGGGAAATTTAGGTCGCGCCCCTTGCGGGGCGCGTGGATTGAAATGATGAAGGCGGATAATTCGTAATCGTTGCCGATTGTGAAGTGGTAAGCTAAAAATGCCTTAGGGCGTAGTAATGATACGGGCAAGCTGTTCTCTCGTCATACTCTGTGCTGTTCTGGCTTTTTGATAGCCAGATCGATTGGCGTAAAATCGAAGTAAAAATCAGTATTACTTTCGCCCATAAGTTCACCGTTTTGTGCCTGTAAAAATGTACTTTATATATTTTTACGGAAACTATGCTTCTTATGAAACGCTGCGAAATCTCTGCTTATAAGTGGTTAGATTTCGTATTTAGAATGCAGCAAATATCACCCATCAAAGTAGCAGATGCAAAGACGTAGAGCCGATGAACTTGTGAGATACCTCGCAGCCCATCGGCGCTGTTTATTATTAGGTACATTTTAGTTAGGTTTTTATTGACAAAAGCGACACTGATGCCGCTTTTGAAAGGAACGTTGATTATAAAAAACTTCATATTATGAAAATCATATTGTTTGAACAAATCCGCACCATAGACAAGCAGCGCCTGCGAGAGTACTTAGGAACTCTTGACAGGCGTTTTATTCATTGCGCAGACAAAGCCCTTGCCATCAGCATCGGGCTTGCAAAAAAGGATTAGCCCTCTCGTTATACGGTACAAGCGGTAGCTCATATACATTAGAAACGAGGGAGGTGTTGCGGCTGTTGCATAGAGAATTTGTTTATGTTGGCGACCCTGTTCCAGAATTAAACGAGCAGGAACACGCTGCGTTCCTTATGAATATCCAAAAGTCGATACTCCTTTCTTTGGAGAAAAGGAAGCTGCTGACACATTCTCAGCGGGAACGCTGTTTGGTCGAGCTTGAAAAGCAATATAGCAGGGAGCAAAAAAGCAGACGCCGAGCATAACGCTTGGCGTTTTTACATAGCCGAGTGAAAAAACAAATTTGCACATTCGACACCGCACACTCTTTTTTCTATAATTAAATACAGTAACAAAGTTTACTGAGAAAGGAGCTTCGCTATGATAAATAGATATGAACGCCTAAACCAAGAACTGAAAATGGTTGAAACGAAACGAAAGGTAGCTGCATACTGCCGTGTTTCAACGGACAATGAAGACCAAGCCAATTCGTTTGAAAGTCAGCAGCGGTATTTCAGACAGTATATTGAGCGCAATCCCGATTGGGAGCTATATGAGATTTTTGCCGATGAGGGCATTTCTGGCACGAACACAAAGAAGCGCAAAGAGTTTAACCGTATGATAGCGTGCGCCAAGAACGGCGACTTTGATTTGATTATCACCAAGGAGATTTCCCGTTTTGCGAGAAACACCCTTGATAGTATCTATTACACCCGTGAATTGAAAAAGCACGGCGTCGGTGTTATATTTATGAATGACAATATCAACACCTTAGACGGCGATGCAGAGCTTCGACTGGCGATTATGTCCTCTATTGCACAGGAAGAAAGCCGCAAGACTTCCGAGCGTGTGAAGTGGGGTCAAAAACGCCAGATGGAACAAGGCGTTGTGTTCGGCAGAAGTATGTTGGGCTACGATGTCGAGGGCGGCAAAATGACTATCAACGAGGAAGGCGCAAAGGTTGTACGCCTTATCTTTCATAAGTTCGTCAACGAAGGCAAAGGAACGCACGTCATCGCCCGTGAGCTTCGTGAGGAAGGCATCAGTCCTATGCGGGTCAAGGAATGGAGCAACACGGTCATTCTGCGAGTGATACGCAACGAGAAATACTGCGGAGATTTGGTGCAGAAAAAGACCTATACGCCCGACTTCCTATCTCACGAAAAGAAGTACAACCGTGGGCAAGAGGAATTTGTTATCATTAAAGACCATCACGAGCCGATTATCTCCCGTGAGTTATTCGATGAAGCAAACCGCATTTTAGATGCAAAATCTCTTTCGCAGGAGGGCAAGGCAAAGCACTCTAACCGCTATCCGTTCTCTGGCAAAATCAAATGCGGCTGCTGCGGCTCAAGCTATGTGGCAAGATATAAAACCCGAAAGGACGGCAGCCGATATAAGGCGTGGCGCTGCAATGAAGCTGCAAAGAACGGAAGCCCCCATATCGACAAAGCGGGAAACCAAGTCGGCTGTACGGGCTTGTCTATCCGCAATGAGGATGCGACCCACATTATGTATCTCGTAACCAAGAGCCTTAAATACAACAGGGATAAAATCATAAACAACCTAACTGCCGTTATTCAGTCCATCATTGCTATGGATACAACGGGAACGGATGTCCTAAAGCTGCAAGAGCAGATTAAGAAAATTGAGGGCAAGCGGGCTAATCTGATTGACCTTTATATGTCCAATCTGATTAACAAGGACGAATTTACTGCCACCCGTGCAAGCTGCGATGCGGAAATTGAGGAGCTTCAATCTATTATCGAAAGCGTAGATAAACAGCGGGAAATGATAGAGCAGCAACAGCAGCTCATAAAAGAGATTGAGGACGCAATCAAAGAGATTGTCAGCGGCGTGGAGTACGAAGA
>UROG01000005.1 GCA_900549485.1 uncultured Eubacteriales bacterium | reverse complement strand
AAGCTCACCCGGGGCATGGACAGTGAAAAACGGCAGGCCCTGACCAAAGAGCAGGAAAAGCTGTTCTTTGACTATCTGAAACGAACCGCAAGGTACAGACACTGGTACCCCATATTCTATGTGATGGCCAACACGGGCTTGCGTGTAGGCGAAATCACCGGGCTTCGCTGGTGCGATGTGGATATGGAGAAAGGCCTCATCAGCGTAAACCATACGCTTGTGTACTACAATCATCGAGACAACAAGGGCTGCTACTATTCCATAAACACCCCGAAAACAAAAGCCGGTGAGCGCGAGATTCCCATGACGGAGGGCGTAAAGCAGGCTCTTAGGATGGAAAAGGAGTATCAGGAGCTCTGCGTCTTGGAAAGCCTGAGCCACATTGATGGTTATAGAGATTTTGTATTTCTCAATAAGGATGGCTTTGTACTCAACCAAAGCCCACTGAACAGTGCTCTCAAGCGAATCATTCGCGACTGCAACGGTGAGATTTTTGATCATATGGGCTTGTCGGACAAGGAACCGCTTCTGCTTCCTGACTTCACCTGCCATGTGCTGAGACACACCTTTGCAACCCGAATGTGTGAAAGTGGCTTGAATATCAAGGTCGTTCAATCGGTTCTGGGTCACGCGGACATTACGACTACATTGGATGTCTATGTCACGGTGACGAATGAACTAAAGCAGCAGCAAATCGCAGCATTTGAGGCCTACCTGGAAACAGGCGTCAAGCAGCAGTCAAATATCTGAAAACCAGAGCATCTCGGAAACGGGATGCTCTGGCTTTATGTGTAGATGCAAATTTGTGGGCCGATTTGCACATTTCCATTCTGAACGGACTTTCCTTATACTTATTGTATCCCAAAACGGAGGTGCAAAGGATATGGAGAATTCATTAGCAGAAGTACGGCCCGATCTGGCACGAGAATGGTCAGACAGGAATATTAAGCTCACACCGGATGATGTCAGCTATGGAAGCACCATAAATGTGTGGTGGAAGGGCGCGTGTGGGCATGAATGGGTGGCACCCGTATGCAACAGATTGCGTCAATATGGCGCAGGCTGCCCGTATTGCGCAGGTAGACGCCTGCTGCGTGGCTTTAATGATTTGGCTACAAAATTCCCGGATGTGGCTGCGGAATGGTCAGAAAAAAATCTCCCTCAAAAGGCGGACGATGTGCTGGCATTTTCAAATCAAAAGGCGTGGTGGCAGGGGAAGTGTGGCCACGAATGGCTTGCTCGTATCGCAGACAGGTCAAGAGGACATGGCTGTCCCTACTGTTCATCGAAGAAGGTTCTGGCCGGGTATAACGATTTTGGGTCAAAGTACCCTGAACTCGCAGAGGAGTGGTCAACAAAGAATCTCCCGCTGACGCCGCAGATGATTCCAGTCAACAAGCCCGGAATGTTCTGGTGGAAATGCCGAGACTGCGGCATTGAGTTTAAGGCGTGGATCAGCACCCGCATTAAAAATCCAAGCTGTCCCTACTGCACAGGACGCACCATTGTTCCCGGCTTTAATGATTTGGAAACCACCGACCCCGAAATTGCCGCAGAGTGGGACTATATGAAGAACAGAGGAAAAGAACCGAAGCAGATGCACAGATCATCCAAGGAGGCTGTTTGGTGGCTGTCTCCCTCCGGCTATTCCTGGCAGGCAAGAATCTGTGAAAGAACGGTTGACGGCATGGCCTGCCGCCCAAGCGGAGCTGAGTATAAGAGAATGCTGCCACAGCTGTTGTTCCTGTTGTATGCAAGAAGGATGGATTTGCGGGTATATTTCGACTCTGACAAGCTCGCCGGAATGAGCATTGAGATTGTCCTGCCCGATATCCGGCTTGCCGTTGATATGGAATCGGAAAGAAAAACGCTGACAAAGGAACAAACGGCAAAGCTTCATGTATGTGAGGCAAAGCATTACGATTATATTCTCCTGAAGCCCTGCAGTGACCCTAAAGCGATGGCGGAGCAGATATTGCGCGTTTTTAAGATGAAGCACATTTTCATCCCGACTAATGTTGACGAGGACATCCGACAGGCGCAGACAGCATTTTTAAATCTGATGCGTCTGGAAATAGAAAGTACAAGTGAAACCTAAGCGGCGCTTATCGGCCCGGCGCGGATCGTTTGATCTGCGCTGGGCTTTCTTTTTTTGACTGCTACACGCCGTTGTACCAAAATCGCAAAAGTTGTGGTGTATCAGTGGGAAAAACCTTGAAAAACGAGGGCTTTTCTGCTACAATTAGGCACACTGAGTGAGTGAGACTATGGCGCAGGAGCTCCTACACCATATATGCCATTCCTGATACCATCGCTTCGGATTCCTTAGTCCTTCCGATTTTATGATTAGTCCGGGAAGGATTTTGCACCCCTTGTGTTTTGATGTACTTTAGTCCGACTGTGCTTGCTGGATATTCGCTCCGTTAGGTCAATTCCCAACAATGAAGCCGTTGGACTCTGATAAGAAGGCTGAAAAGGTTGTTTCGGCTCCTGCGGCGGCTGCTCAGGCGGCTCCTGAAGCCTCCGAAAAAATTGATTTTTCCAATGTTCAGATCGAGCCGTTGTTCAAGGATCATGTCGATTTTGACACCTTCTCCAAGAGCGATTTCCGTGCCGTAAAGGTCAAGGAATGCGAAGCCGTGAAGAAGTCCAAGAAACTCTTAAAGTTCGTTTTGGACGACGGAACCGGCGTAGATAGGGTCATTTTGAGTGGTATTCACGAATATTATGAGCCGGAAGAACTGGTTGGTAAGACCTGCATCGCCATTACGAATCTGCCGCCCCGCCCGATGATGGGCATTAATTCCTGTGGTATGCTCATCTCCGCCGTGCATCACGAAAACGGTGAAGAAAAGCTGCATTTGCTGATGGTCGATCCTCACATTCCGGCAGGCGCAAAGCTCTATTGATCACTCGATTTAGGTAAAACATATTTAACAGAAAAATGGACAGTTCCGGAGAGGGATTGTCCATTTTAAATATGAATCTGATTTGATTTAGAGGTGGAATCGTGGAAATAAAAGGATTCATCAAGATTTTTCTGTATGTCAGGTGGAGGACTATTCGCTTGTAAATCTTGATTCAATGTACTGCTTCATAGGTAAGACGGATGAAGAAAGCTCTCTCGTTTGTATTACAGAAAATATTCCGCCAAACGTACTAAAACGTGAAGACGGCTGGAAAGCGTTCCGTATCCAAGGCGTGTTGGATTTTTCCTTGATCGGGAATTTATCGGAAATCTCCGCCATTTTGGCCGAAAGGGGAATTTCGATTTTTGCTGTGTCTACTTATAATACGGATTATATTCTGATTAAGAAAGAAAATTATAAAAAAGCGCTGGAGGCTCTTGAAGCTTTCGGTTATTCAGTTGTTGACTGACAAAAAATACATATGCGCAATAGTCATATTTTTAAACGCCTCATTCAAATAGAACCGAATAAATATCACACTTTGCGGCAATATAGTTTTATAGAAGCGGGGAATGGGGAGCGGCTAAATTTACTAAGCATAATTTATTTTTTAAGTCAACGGCGGAATTATAGGGAAGGCTCAATTCATAGGCTAACAAATTATTGCAATTTATTTAAGATAAAACCGCAAAAAATTATTTGAGCAAGCGACAATATTAAGCGCAAAATGCAAAAAACGGTTACATAACAGAAACAAGTGATGAGCTGCAAATAATTAGTTAATGGAAAAAGCGCTCGGTCAGGCAGGAGAACGCTTTGAGATAGGAGGTTTACATAATTTGTTTTTTAGCAAGTAACTTCGCATAATATCAATTTAACGAAGTTGACAGGGGCGAAAAATACAGCTATAATAAATTATGTAAATCAAATTGATATTTTCTCTTCGGAGGCTGTTATTTAATGAACCTTGATGAAATAAATGACGTTCCGGATATCCTTATGGAATTTCTTGAATATCATTCAACTGTGCGCGGGCATTCAGATAAAACTGTTTTTGCTTATTATACCGATCTGAAGATTCTCTTTCGGTTTTTGAAAATTCGTCGTCACATTGTGCCTGCGAATTCCGTCTTTAATGAGATAGATATTACAGATGTTGACCTTGACTTCATTAAAGCAATTAAAATTGAAGAGCTTTACAGATATCAGAGCTTCTCTCCGGAAATGAAAGGTTCCTCCTCTTCCCTTGCGGCTGCCAGCCGATGCAGGAGAACCTCATCGGTTAAATCTTTTTTTAACTATATAGTAAACAAAAGACATTTGCTTGAAAAAAACATTTGTCAAGAGCTGGACATGCCCAAACGCCAGGCTTCGCTTCCGCGCTATCTCGAGGAAGACGAATGTGAACGCCTGCTTTCCGCATGTGAAGGTAAATTTGAGTACAGAGATTATGCGATCCTGATGCTTTTCCTTTCGTGCGGCCTGCGTATCTCGGAACTTTGCTCGTTGAATCTTACGGACGTATATGAGGATCATGTCAGAGTTCTTGGCAAAGGCAACAAAGAACGTGTTGTTTTTTTTGCGGAAGGCTGCCGTGAAGCCATTGACGATTACCTTGCGGTAAGAGACAACGGGAAAATCGCTCCTGAGGCGGCAAATGCGCTGTTTATAAGCAGCGTGAACCGGAGGATCACTCCGCGCGGCGTTGAGCAGATGGTAGAAAAAAAGCTTTTAGCAGCGGGGCTTGATGCAGGCCGTTATTCTCCGCACAAGCTGCGGCATACTGCGGCAACGCTCATGTTGAAGAACGGTGTTGACACAAGAGCCTTGCAGGAGGTTTTGGGACACAGCAATCTTAATACCACGCAAATCTACACTCATCTTGATAATACATCACTTCACGAAGCCGCTATGGCCAACCCTATCGGCAGAAAAAGAAAATCTGATATATAGAAGTACCGCTCACCTACTTTTCGGTGAGCGGTACCGCGCTTCCTATATCAAAAAGCGGTTCATCAGTAAGAAAAACCGGCTTTACTTTATTGAACGAAAGAAAATCCAGTATCTTCAATTTATCCGGATGGCCGTCAAGCCTGCCGGTGAAGCATAATATTTCATCTGAAAGCTTAAACGACGCGCCGCCGATAAAACCGTATTCAAAACCGGGAAGAGAAACATATCCGGGACTTATGAGTAAACAATCCATTCCGCTTTTTGCGGCAGCGGAGCATATCCCACTGTCGGAGGTTATTATTGAATGATCATTTACGACGCAGACAGAGCATCTGCAATACCCTTGCTTTACGGATACCGGTACAAGCTTTTTTGCGGTCAGAAAATCAACGATGCTCTTTTCGGATACCTTTGGAGAATAGAAAAAGTGTTTTTTCAGGACACAAAGATTAAAAAGTGAATCGTTTGGGTAGGTTTCAGCCATTTTGGCTTGAGGAAAAACAGTTCTGAATCCCGCCTCTTCAAGCGAGTATGAAAAGACCGTGTGCGCAAGGCTCGGTGCAAGAAAAACAGTATCTCCGCCCGCGTGAAGCAGGGATAAATCAACGTGTGAGGACAGATTCTTGTCAATATACAGATTTGCGGGACAGTAAACCGGCTGAACGTTAAGACTTTTCAATGCCTTATCCAGCAGCTCCTTATATCCGATCCCGACAGCCAAGCTTTTTGTATTATGCGGAAGATTGGCGTGTATGACAAAATCACTCATTTTTTCCCAGCACCGCCTTTATCGCCGCCCTGACACT
Source organism: uncultured Eubacteriales bacterium (assembly GCA_900549485.1). Lineage (GTDB taxonomy): Bacteria > Bacillota > Clostridia > Oscillospirales > Oscillospiraceae > Limivicinus. The sequence continues at coordinate 74,139 of UROG01000005.1, read as the reverse complement.
GCCCACAGGTATAATGCTCAATCCCTCAAACTGCTTTATTTCGCCGCTTGTGTGAGAAGGAACGACACATCTTTTGAAGCCAAGCCTTGCGATTTCGGACAGACGCTGATTAAGCATATTGACGCTTCTCACTTCTCCGGACAGTCCGACTTCGCCAATTGCCGCAAGATCCATACCGGCCGGTTTATCGCAGAAGCTTGAAGCGATCGCAATTATAGTGGCAAGATCCGCGGCCGGTTCATCAAGCTCAAGGCCGCCTACAACATTGATGTAAGAATCACAGTTGGAAACCGGAAGTCCTCCGCGTTTCTCAAGGACAGCCAGCAGCATTGCGGTTCTGTTATAATCAATGCCGTTGCTCCTCCTCGCGGCATTGTACCCGGAAGGGCAAAGCAGCGCCTGAACTTCTGCAAGAATAGGCCTGCTTCCCTCCATAACACAGGCAACGCATGTTCCGGGGCTGTTGTCAGGTCTGCCTGCAAGAAGCATTTCCGAAGGATTTTCGACACATTTCAATCCGTCCTCGTTCATCTCGAATACGCCTATTTCATTTGTTGAACCGAAGCGGTTTTTCGCCGCTCTCAAAATACGGAAGCTGGTATTTCTCTCTCCTTCAAAATACAATACACAGTCAACCATATGCTCAAGCACTTTGGGACCGGCTATGCTTCCCTCTTTGTTTATATGCCCCACGACAAAGACCGTAAGCCCAAGCTCTTTCGTAAGGCGCATTATGCGCATAGTGCACTCCCTGACCTGACTTATACTTCCGGGGGCGGAAGCCGAATCACCGCCGGACACCGTCTGAATAGAGTCGATTATTACAATTTCGGGTTTAAGCTCATCTATCACGGAAATGATCCTGTCAAGGTCGGTTTCGGCCAGAACATATATATCCCCACAGCTTACGCCGAGGCGGTCGGCTCTAAGCTTCAACTGACGCTCACTTTCCTCTCCGGTTACATAAAGCACGGTTTTGCCTGCGTCCGCCATTCCGCACATTTGAAGAAGGAGCGTGGATTTTCCTATCCCCGGCGCGCCGCCAACCAGAATCAGCGAGCCTACGACCGCCCCGCCGCCAAGGACCCTGTCAAATTCGGATATTCCGCTGGAAAAACGGATTTCCGAATCGGTTTCAAGCTGCGAAAGCTTCTTTGGTCTGGCGGCCGGTGAAAGTAAGCTGCGGTTCTTTCCGCCTGAACTCCCGGAGTCAACGGAAAACTCCTTAAGCGTATTCCATGCTCCGCAATTCGGACATTTTCCCGACCAATTGGCGCTTTCGCTGCCGCACTCGGTGCAGCAATAAACGATTTTATTTTTCTTAGCCATATTTTCTCTCCGGTATTAAACCGTTCTGTCGGATTGTATAAATTGAAGATATGACGCAAACAGAACGGCAGACAGTGATTTCTGATAGCTGTTGTCTTTTAAGTTTCCGATATCAAAATGGTTTGACATGAAGCCGCATTCTACAAGCACAGCCGGGCATGAGACGTTTGAAAGAATATATAATTTATCCTTATCCGGCTGAGCAACACGCCGGTTGCTCTTATCAACCGTTGCCGTTATATTCTCCTGAATTATTTTTCCAAGCTGTGCGCTGTTTCCGTTTCCGGAATATATCACATGCGCCCCCTGCGGCAGCGCCGTCGGATAACAATTCTGATGTATGCTGATAAGTACGGCGCCCGGGACTTTATTTGCAATTTCGGCGCGCCTTACAAGCTCCTTATGTTCGCTGTATGTGCTGTATTCACAGTCTGACGAGTCATCAACGCGGGTCATCACGGCTTCCTTTCCGCAGAAAGCAGCCAGGAGGCTCAGCTTCTGAGCGATGGCAAGATTGATATCGCTCTCCTTTGTCCCGTCTACACCGATGGCTCCACCGTCTATCCCGCCGTGACCGGCGTCAATTACAAGAACGCTTTCCCCGTTGTAGGACGAGACGGGAGCAGAAGTGTACGACCTTATGTTAAAAACGATCGAGCCTATTCCTCCGACAAGGCATATAAGCACAGCGAGGAAAAATGCCAAGTCATTTTTCATTCGTACAAACGACCTCATTATTTTCATGCAAACACCTCATATTATACCCACATAAAAACAATTAGTCAAATGCAGCATATCAAAGAAGAATACATATAAGTCCTCCGCTTCCCTCGTTGATTATTCTTTGAAGCGTGTCGCGCAGCTTGCTCTTTGCCATTTCCGGCAAAGCCTCGATTTTTGACGTAAGCCCCTCTTCGGCAATATCATAGAGCGATTTGCCGAAAATGTTGGATTCCCATATCCTGTTCACATCACCGTCAAAGCCTTGCAGCAGGAAATTGATGATATCCTCTGAAGCTGTTTCTCCGCCTATCGCGGGAGTGACCTCGGTTTCGATATCCGTCATTATCATGTGTATCGCCGGGGCGTTGGCTCTAAGCTTCACCGAATATTTCCCGCCTTGCTTCACTATCTGCGGCTCCTGCATATTCATCTGGCTGGAATCCGGTATTACAACGCCGTAGCCTGTGCTTCTTACGGAGTCGAGCGCATCCCTCAGCCGGTCATAGTCTTTTTTGACCTCGCTCATCTCATAGAAGAATGATATAATATCAGCGTCGCTGTTGACGCTGATGCCGGTCTGACTGGTGAGCGTATCATAATACAGCTGCTTCGGCAGACCGATATCAACGGTGATATTTCCGCATCCAAGATCCTTTTCACGTATCCTGCTGTCGTTGATATTGTCCGCATCGTGCAGCTTTTCAACCATCCTGAAGCAGTCTTTTACTTTCACAATGCTTTCGCATCCTGAAAAAAGTTCTTCAAAGATCTCGGATTTAAGCGTATTTGTGTCCGGAAGTGCGTTGAGCCACTCCGGCAGATAAAAGCCCATTGACGTTACCGGAAATTCTTCAAGCACTGATGCGACTATATGAGAGATATCCTCTTCCGACAGATCCTGACAGCTTACCGGAAGGCATCTGACGCCGTATTCCTCCGAAATCTCTTCTGCCAGAGATACCGCGTATTCCGACGCGGGCTGTGTGCTGTTCATAAGGACGATAAACGGCTTTCCGATTTCTTTAAGCTCGTTTATCACCCGGCTCTCGGCATCTATGTATCTGTCACGCGGTATATCGCAGATAGAGCCGTCACAGGTGATCACAATGCCTATTGTCGAGTGTTCCGTGATAACTCTGCTGGTACCTTTCTCGGCGGCTTCCTTCAATGTCACTTCGTGGTCAAACCACGGTGTTGCAACAAGCCGTTCCATTCCATCCTCAAACTGCCCGGCAGCCCCGTCAACCATATATCCCACGCAGTCTACAAGCCTGACTTTCAGCTGCGTACTTTCGTCGAGTGTAATGCTGACAGCTTCTTCCGGAACAAATTTCGGTTCCGCCGTCATAATACTTTTTCCAGAGCCGCTCTGAGGCAGTTCGTCCTTTGCCCGTTCGCGCATATATGTATTATCAATCTGCGGTATGACAAGCTTTTCCATAAAACGCTTTATAAACGTTGACTTACCGGTTCTGACCGGCCCTACTATCCCGAGCATAAAAGCCCCGTCTGTCCGTGCGGCAATATCACGATAAATTGATGTACAGGTCATAAAAACAGCCTCCGCTTTCTTTACATCGTTTGTACGAGTCTATGATAAGCGGAGGTCTTATATTCCGTCAGCAGAAAAACTTAACGACCGGCAAATGGCGTTTGGCTTTATCAAAGGCAGTATCCGGAAAGCGCGCTGTCAGCTTTTCGCGCAGCGTATCTATAACCGGGTCTTCCGTGCCGAAATGATCGCCGTCTATAAGATTTATTCCAAGCTCCTGTGCCAAGAGAAACTGATGGTATTTTATATCGGAAGTAAGATATGTATCGCAGCCTTTCTCAAAAGCGGTCATTACTTCATCACCACCGGAACCGCCGAGAACGGCAACGCGCTTTACGCGCCGTCCGGAATCGTAATATCTGAGCCCGTTGGTATGAAGCCTGTCCCTGCATATTTCAAGGAAGTCCTTTAACGGAAGCTCCTGCGGAAGACGACCTATTCTGCCGCAATTCTCCTCGTCAAGATACGCTTCCCTCTCTGCCCCGATAAGCGCAAGCAGCACGTCGTTTACGCCGCCCTCGGCAATATCAAGATTGGTGTGCATGGAAATTACGGCAACCCTGTTCTCCGCAAGCTCAAGCAGTTTGTCGTCCGTAACACTTTTTATTGCGGAAAAAATAATGGGATGGTGTGAAACAATAAGCTCATACTTTCCGCTTATTGCTTCCTCGATCACATCTTTTGTTACATCGAGAGAGATAAGAACCTTGCGGCAGACGGCATTTTCCCTACCGACAAGAAACCCCGCATTATCAAAGCCGAGCTGCATATCCAAAGGGGCAAGCTCGCAAAGATAAGCAAAAACATCTTTAATGGTCGGCATTATTTTCCTCCATATACCTTGCTTTCATTTCAATATACTGCCAGTATATTTCTTTCATAAGTTTTTTTCTCGCAAGCGCATCTTTTCCGGCGGCTTTTTCCATTCCGGAAAGGCTTTTTTCAGCGCTTTTTATAAGCTTTAAAAGCCTGCCGTAAAACAAGGGCGAATTACGGATCTGTTCATACTTTCCTATAAAAAGCTCTGCGTCATTAAGTGCCGTAAATGCGCCGAAACGCGATGTGATTATCTGATATACGCGTCCGCCGTCTTCACATAAATCTTCGCTAAGTATCTCAAAGCCGTTGTTGGTGAGCCAATATCTCAGTATCTCCGCTTTCGTCATCGGCTGAAGGATCAGCAGATAGGTCTGATCCATGACCCATTCATCACGGTCAAGTATACCGCAGATGGTATCACCGCCCATGCCGGCGATCAATATTGTGTCAATGTCCTGCTTTGGGCATTTCTCCAAACCGTTGCAGTGAATAAAGCCTATTCTGTTTTCAACGCCGGCTTCTTTCGCGTTGGATATACCCGTCTCAAGAGGAGCGGCGTTTATATCCGACGCAAATATATTGCCGGAATATCCGGTGCAGGCAAGATATACCGGAATATAGCCGTGGTCGGTTCCGACATCAATAACACCCTTGCCCGGCGGAATTTTTTTGACCAAAGACAGCAGGCGCTTGTCCATTACTTACCCCCAAAATAAAAATACAGCATCCCCCGGCATCAAACCGCGGAATGCTGGTTAAGCCCTTTGTACGATCAGACGGTTTCAAGATAGGCCTTGAGAGCCACTATAAACTCATCAGGGTCAACACCGTGAGCAAAGCAGGCCTGCTCAAGATTTTCACCGCTTGCCAGCGCACAGCCCATGCAGTGCATCCCGATTGCCTGAAATGCAGGCATAGCCTCGGGGCAATTCTCAACTATTTCAGAAATAAGGGTTTCTTTTGTGATTTCCATTTTGATCCTCCAAACACACTCGGTGTGCGAATTTTATCTGCCTCCTGATACGGAGAACTCCGTTATATCTGATATTCGACGGAGCTCCGGAAAGACCGGCGGCTTTTATTTTAATAACGCAGTTATCTTACTATGCGTTTTGATTTTACTAAATAAACACATAAAATAATGGGACGCAAAAGCGCCCCATTATTTTGTCAGACAATTATGCCTGCTCTCTCATCTTAGCAAAGCATTCGCTGCAGTAAACAGGACGGTCGGACTTGGGCTCAAAGGGAACCTTTGCTTCGCCGCCGCATGCTGCGCAAACAGCTGTAAAGAACTCACGGGGACCACGAGCTGCATTCTTGCGTGCATCGCGGCATGCCTTGCAGCGCTGGGGCTCGTTCTGGAAGCCGCGCTCTGCATAGAACTCCTGCTCGCCTGCAGTAAATACAAACTCATTACCACATTCTTTGCAAACTAAAGTCTTGTCTTCGTACATTTTGAATCCTCTCTTTTGATAAAAAGTGCCGGTTTCCGGCTGTATATGCGATCAGCTCTTGGGCTGTAAACGCCAATATTTTTCCCGTATCTTATACGGAGTTTTCAAAAAACGGAAAATGCATCAGCTTCCATGCTCTCTGTCCAGCCGCATCTCAAATAAAGAGAACGGGAAAAACGCCATTCATCAAAAGAAGGAGTACGAGAGTTGCCTGCACTGCACAGGCGGGAAAGTATATCAAACCGAAACAATGATCTCAATCTCTTTAGATTACATTATACAGCAACCAACCGTTTTGTCAACAAATTTTTGTAAAAAACCTAAAAAAATTATAGCTCAAGCTGCTGCTGACCTGTATAGTCTATCCCAAGATGCTCATAGGCGCGTATCGTAACGCATCTCCCTCTGGGAGTCCGTGTAATAAAGCCTTTTTGAAGCAGATACGGCTCATATACGTCTTCAAGAGTGACGGCATCCTCGTTTATTGTCGCCGCAAGCGTTTCAAGTCCGACGGGGCCGCCTTTGTAAAACTCAATAATGCTTCTGAGCATGTGTCTGTCAAGCGCGTCAAGACCGAGTTTATCCACCTCAAGATTTGAAAGCGCCATATCCGCAACCTTATTCGTTATAACACCGTCTGCTTTTACCTGAGCAAAATCGCGCACTCTGCGAAGAAGCCTGTTGGCGATCCTCGGCGTTCCGCGGGAACGCGAGGCTATTTCATAAGCGCCGTCATCCTCAATATCAACATTGAGAATTTTTGCGGAACGCATTACTATTTTTTTCAGTTCTTCTGGTGTATACAGCTCGAGACGCAGCGCAACGCCGAATCTGTCTCTCAGCGGCGCAGTAAGCTGACCTGATCTCGTCGTCGCGCCTATGAGTGTAAAGCGCGGCAGATCAAGGTGTATCGAATTTGCGGACGGACCTTTGCCGATGATAATATCTATGGCGTAATCCTCCATAGCGGGGTAAAGGATCTCCTCGTACGCTCTGTTAAGACGGTGGATCTCATCAACAAACAGGATATCTCCCTCATTGAGGTTAGTAAGCATTGCCACAAGATCGCCCGGCTTTTCAATTGCGGGGCCGGAGGTTATGCGCATATTGACACCCATCTCATTTGCAATAACCGCCGCAAGGGTGGTTTTGCCAAGCCCCGGTGGGCCGTGAAGAAGGACATGATCAAGCGGTTCATTTCTCATTTTCGCGGCGTTGATAAACACGCTGAGATTGCCCTTCGCCTTTTCCTGCCCTATATATTCGTTTATTGTTTTCGGGCGCAGCGAACCTTCGTTGTTATCTTCGGAAAGATGAGCCGCCGAGGTTATGACTTCATCGTTCGATTCTTCGGAAAAGCTGATACTCATTTTCAATATTTCCTTTGATACTATTTAACCATGTTTTTCAGTACAGACTTGATTATCTGTTCAGAAGACATGTTTTCAATGTCCAGTGTTTTAAGGACGGGGGTTATTTCGGCGGTCGAATAGCCAAGGACAGAAAGAGCGGCGATCGCGTCGTTTACATTGCTTTCCGCATTCCGTACATTCAAAACAGGCGCGCTGAAATCAAAGCTCATCTTACCCGTTTCCTTGCTCATCTTGTCCTTCAGCTCGAGGATAGCACGCTGGGCGATTTTTTTCCCGACACCCGGCGCAGCGGTCAGTGCCTTTTCGTCGCCGTTGAGTATTGCCAGTGCGAGACCTTCAGGCGTGTTGTACGACAGCATGGAAAGCGCCGCTTTAGGACCTATGCCGGAGACAGCCGTAAGCATTTCAAAACAGCGTTTTTCGGATTTTTCAGCAAAACCGAAGAGATCAAAAGCGTTTTCCGAAACCGATTCTGAAATATAAAGCTTTGCTTTGCCGCCTTTCTTCAGCGTACTGACGGTGTTCGCGGATACATTGACGGCAAACCCGACGCCGCCGCATTCTATAACGGTAAAATTAGGCTCAAGCTCGGCGACAACGCCTTCTATATGGTAGAACATTTTTCGTTTTCTCCTTTATAAAGCAAAGACGATGAGCTTCTCGCATGGCACAGAGCAAGAGCAACGGCATCTGCGGCGTCATCCGGCTTTGGAGCGGCTTTCAGGGAGCAGAGCCGCTTGACCATCTCCATCACCTGATGCTTTTCTGCCCTGCCATAGCCGACAACGGACTGCTTGACCTGCAAAGGCGTATATTCGTATATCTTCAGTCCATGCTTCTGGCAGGCAAGCAAAATCACGCCTCTGCCGTGCGCAACGGAGATACCCGTTGTAATATTGGTATTAAAAAAAAGCTCTTCAACGGAAACGCAGTCAGGAGAAAACATCTCTATAAGACTGCACAGGTCATCGAAAATTCTTTCAAGCCTTGATGAAAGGTTTGTATGTGCCGGGGTAGAAATAACTCCGCATTTAACAAGGCTGAATCTGCCTGAGGCGGAATCGAGAACAGCAAAACCGATCGTTGCAATACCTGGGTCAATTCCCAAAATTCGCATTAAACCACTTCCCGCTTGATTTTAACATATTTTCTTCTGCATATCAACCGAAAAGCTTCGCAGAGTTTTTTTGCCTGCGGGCAAAAATCAGTAAGCATAAGGCGACATGAAACCAAAACCCGATGTTGAACACATCGGGTTTTAGTTAAGCATATCAGGCTCTGGGATGAGCTTTATTGTATACGTCCTTGAGCTGCTTTTTTATAAGATGCGAATATACCTGGGTTGAAGATATATCGGAGTGACCGAGCATCTCCTGAATCGAGTGTATATCCGCTCCGTTTTCAAGCAGATGCGCGGCAAAAGAGTGGCGCAGCGTGTGCGGCGTAATGTCCTTTTCAATACCGGCTTTTTTCTGGTAAAATTTGATTATTTTCCAGAATCCCTGTCTTGACATACGCTCGCCGCTTACATTTACGAACAGAGAAGGTTCTTCCTGCGTGGCTATCATCTGAGGGCGAACAAGCGTGATATACTCGCTCAGCGCTTTAACGGCATCGGGGTATATGGGAATATATCTTTCCTTGCCTCTGCTCTCGCAGCGTATAGCGCCGGCAGTCAGATTAACGTCGTCGATGTTCAGATCTATAAGCTCCGTTACTCTTATTCCGGTTGCATAAAGAAGCTCAAGCATCGCCTTATCACGGTATCCTTTGGCGTCTATACAGCGGGGCTGGCTGAGCAGAGTCTCCACTTCTGCGCTTGTGAGGATCTGAGGAAGCTTCTGAGTACTTTTATCGGGAACAAGCTTAAGCGAGGGGTTGAACTCTATGTATCTTTTTATGCACAGGTGCTGATACAGGCATTTTATTGAGGCAATGGATCTCGAAACGGTAGCGACGGATTTTCCTTCCGCTCTCAGCGAGTCTATATAAGCGCCCAATTCTTCATCGGTAGCGGCAAGGATAGTCGTGTCATAATTTGTTTCCAGATAATCTCCGAGCTGCTTGATATCACGCATATATGAGCTTAAAGTATTCGGGGATGATTTTTTGTCTTCTCTCAAATACCTTTCGAAGATTTCGCAAATCTCTGTGTTCTGCATTGTGCCGCCCTCTTCTTCCGTCGTTGTGTGCCGATTGCAAAGGTCTGTTTTCCGGCTCATTTCAGCAACCTGATTATGTTTTTCATGCAACCAAAAAAGCTTCGATTATCAGGCATTTTCGCGGTGCACGGTGCTTCATAATAAAAAATTGCTTAACATAATTCGTTCTGGTAACAATATATTACATTCTTGCTGAAAAATCAAGTCTTTTTTACTTTTTTGAGAAAAAAATTTCGTTTATGTAAACGGTTATATTCGATTTCGTCAATATATTGTGCTGCGTTTTTAACTTTTCTGCAATATTATCACCATATTGTGTAACCGGCGTACTCGAATTATGTAAATTCCGTTATGCCTGTTATGATTATAATTTTATCTTTCCGTTCCTTTTCTTCGGCGGAGTTATAATGCTTCCGGCAAAAACGCCGCAGAGAGTAAAGCTTGCAACACTCAAAATTCCGCCTGAGTATAAATTTCCGGAAGAAATGATAAACCCCAGCAGCAGCGCAATAACGATCAGCGTAATTGATAATATCAGCGAATAGAGAAATTTCGCCTTTCCTCTGCGTACTGTGTATCCTGCCGCAGCCGAGGAAACAAATGTCAGAGCAGAGCTTATGTAGGCTGTATGTTTTTCATTGATATTCATTTTTCCCGCAAATGCGGACGCCAGCACCGTAAGCAGAATAAGAAGTGCGAACCACACTGCTATCCCCCTGAATGTAATTTTCAAAGACACTGTGTCCAAGCCTTTTTTATGCAAAATAACACCCCCGTATTTATAGAAGATACACTCTATAAATACGGGGGTAAAACTGATAAAAGAACAGATCAGGATTTTTTGCCGCGAGTCTTGCTTTTTGCCGCTTCCGCTTCGGCTGCTTCGATTTTATCGGTGGTAGATATGCACCATTTCTTGGCCTGAATACGCACTCTGTCCTCGCCGGTTTCGAAAGTAATGGTGTCTTCGGTTATCTGAACGATTTTTCCGGTAAGACCGCCGATGGTGGTTATACCGTCGCCGAGAGAAAGGGAGTTGCGCATCTCTTCCGTCTTTTTCTTCTTTTTGTTTTCAGGACGAATGATGAGAAAATAGAAAACGGCAAACATTGCCACAAGCATAATAATCATTGAGCTTCCGCCTGCCGCAGCGGTCGTATCTGTGGTAAAAAACATTTTGCGAACCTCCAAAAAATTAAGTCAAGCTATTATACATGGTTATTCAAATAAATTCAAGCAATTATATGCGTTTATCAAGAATTTCGATATATTTTTTTCTGAACTGCGAAAAAGCGCCTTCGTCAAGAGCTTCACGGATACGTTTTGTCAGGCTGTTGTAAAAATACAGATTGTGCATGACCGCAAGGCGCATGGCCAGCATTTCCTCCGCCTTGAAGAGATGGCGGATATACGCCCTTGAATATCTTCTGCACACCGGACAATCACATTCAGGATCAATCGGAAGCAAGTCCTTCTGATACTTCTCGTTTTTGATGTTGATTATGCCTCCCCAAGTAAAAAGATGACCATGTCTTCCGTTGCGCGCTGGCATAACGCAATCAAAAAAATCAACCCCGCGCCATACGCTCTCGATAATATTCACCGGCGTACCCACGCCCATAAGATAGCGCGGCTTATTCTTCGGCATATATTCCTCTACGGCCTCAATGGTATCGTACATCTCCTGATGAGACTCGCCCACCGCAAGACCGCCTATTGCGTATCCGGGAAGATCAAGCTCGGCTATTTTTTTCATATGCTCGATCCTGATATCATGAAAAACAGCGCCCTGATTTATTCCGAAGAGCATCTGACCGGGATTTACCGCATCGTCCTCGCTGTTATACTGAGCGTTGGCCTTCTTGCATCTTTCGAGCCAGCGGAACGTCCTGTCGCAGGAATCCTTTACATAGTCCTTTGGGGAAGGTATTTTAATGCACTCGTCAAAAGCCATAGCGATGTCGGAACCAAGATTTGACTGTATGCGCATGCTCTCCTCCGGTCCCATAAATATGTGCCTTCCGTCTACATGCGAATTGAACCTTACCCCGTCCTCCTTGATCTTACGCAGCTTTGCAAGCGAGAATATCTGAAATCCGCCGCTGTCGGTCAGAATGGGACCGTCCCACGTCATGAATTTGTGTAAGCCGCCCAACTCCCGTATGAGTTCATCGCCAGGTCTTACATGCAGATGGTATGTGTTTGAAAGCTCCACCTGACAGCCTATTTCGCCAAGATCCTTTGCCGAAAGTGCGCCTTTGATAGCGCCTTGCGTACCGACGTTCATAAATACAGGTGTCTGGACAGTGCCGTGAGGCGTCTCAAGGCATCCTCTGCGTGCGCGGCCTTCCTGCTTCAATAAAGTATACAAATTATTCTGTCTCCTATTCAACTGATAAACTTCAACTGATAAACATCGCATCGCCGAAGGAGAAGAAACGGTAGCGCTCTTCAACGGCGGCTTTGTAAGCGTCAAGAATATGCTCTCTTCCGGCAAGTGCGGATACAAGCATTATCAAAGTGCTTTCCGGCAGATGAAAATTTGTTATCAGACCGTCGATGCACTTGAATTTATAGCCCGGATAAATAAAAATATCCGTCCAGCCGGAGCTTTCACCGAGAGTTCCGTCCGGGTGCGCAAAGCTTTCAAGAGTTCTGCACGACGTTGTTCCTACCGCGATGACCCTTCCGCCGCGCAGTTTCGTGCGGTTGATCGTTTCCGCCGTTTCCGGAGGGATCATACAGAATTCGGAATGCATATCATGGTTTTCTATTTCTTCTTCCTTCACCGGTCTGAATGTGCCGAGACCGACATGGAGCGTCACATAGCAGATATTTACGCCCATCGACTTCAACTTATCCAAAAGCTCAAGCGTAAAGTGAAGACCCGCAGTCGGTGCGGCGGCGCTTCCGAGCTCTTTTGAATAGACGGTCTGATATCTCTCAGAATCCTGAAGCTCTGCCTTAATGTACGGCGGCAGAGGCATTTTCCCAAGCCGTTCAAGGCACTCAAGAAATATTCCGCTGTAATGAAAACGTACAAGCCGGTTGCCGCCCTCGGCAACTGCCTCGACCGTCGCGGTAAGCTCTCCCCCGCCGAATATCAATTCCGTGCCAGGCTTGGTTTTTCTTCCCGGCCGGCTCAGGCACTCCCAGAGATCGTCACCCAGATCCCTAAGCAGCACAAGCTCAACCGCGCCACCAGTTTTACGCGAACCGATAAGTCTCGCAGGAAGCACCCTTGAATTATTGAGCACAAGACAGTCGCCGGGTTTAAGAAACGCAGGAAGCTCATAAAAATGTCTGTGCTCTATCTTGCCTGTCGCTTTGTCAAGAAGCATCAGTCTTGAGCCGTCTCTTCTCTCCAGCGGCGTCTGGGCAATAAGCTCTTCAGGCAGATCGTAATAAAAATCAGTTTTTTTCATGCAGCGCTCCGAATATGCAAATAATTTTCTGTATTCTTGTCTATCAAAAATAATTATAGCAAATTATTCCCTCACTTTCAACAAAAAAGCTTTTTTCAATTCTGCGTTCTATTTTCCGCGGAGAAAAAATATCATGTATTTGTCTTCTGATTTATTTACGGAGGTATATTTTATGGTCAAAACACCTGTTTTTAAAGGCTCATGCACGGCACTGATAACTCCTTTTGATAAAGACGGAAAGCCTGATTACCAGCGTCTGAAAGCGAACATTGATTTTCAATATGAAAACGGTACTTCCGCGATTGTGATATGCGGTACGACCGGCGAAGGCGCAACGGTAAGTGCAAACGAATACGAAGAGCTTACCCGCTTTGCTGTCAGAGAAGTAAACGGCAAAATGAAGGTTATCGCCGGAATCGGCGGCAACAACACCCTGACGGCATATTCAAAAGCCGAAAGCGCGAAGTTTTTAGGGGCAGACGCCGTTCTTATGGTCACGCCGTATTATAACAAAACGACTCAAAAGGGACTTATCGACCATTTCTCCTATGTAGCCGACCGCGTCGACATTCCAATAATCCTTTATAATGTGCCGTCAAGAACCGGCATGAGCATAAGTCCTGACACCTACAAAAAGCTGTCCGAACACCCGAATATTGTAGGGGTCAAAGAAGCCTCAGGCGATATAAGTCATATAGGGCAGATAATAAGCCGCTGCGGAAACGATCTTTACGTGTGGAGCGGTAACGACGACAACACGGTTCCGATGATGGCTCTGGGTGCATTAGGCGTTATTTCCGTTGCCTCAAACATAGTGCCGGGAGCCGTCTCAAAGCTTTGCCGGCACTGCCTTGACGGTGAATACCCGGAAGCCGCCGAGCTTAACGCGAAATACTCGGCTCTTTTTAACGCTCTGTTTATAGAAACAAACCCAATCCCAATTAAAACGGCGATGAAAATGCTCGGAGCCGATTCCGGGGTTATGCGTCTGCCACTGACGGAGATGAGCGAAAGCAGTTATACGGTTCTTAAAAACACCCTGATAAGCTCGGGCTTTAATATTATCTGACATATAAAAAGGTCTGCAAACGCAGACCTTTTTATACTTATCAACATTTTTTGTTATAAATTATCCAGAACACATAATACACGATGCATTGGAAGCAGGTCACAAAGCACAGTGCCTGACAGATAAGATGGTTTTTAAAAACAGCATATGCAATAAATGCCCCAATGCACTGTGCAAGGATCGAGACGTAAAATGCCATAGACCGCGCTTTGCCTGCCACGAACACGGTTCTTTCATCCTTCTGCATAGCCTCGTAGTCCTGTGCCTTTTCGGGGTTTTTCATAATTCTTGCGGTTTTGACAGTCCTGAGTATTCCGATCATGGCAATTCCTGCAAAAAAACCGCTTATGAAATTGATCTGTTCGCTTTCACCAAGCAAAAATACGGTCACGGCCCATCCTGCTATGCCGACAAAAATCAGAACAATATTGTAGATTCGCTGAGATTTAAGTTTCATACATTACTCCTCCTCATAAATGAACAGATCCTCTATGCTTTTTTCAAACAACCGCGCAAGCTTGAATGCGAGCTCTATGGACGGACTGTATTTTCCGTTTTCCAGGGAAATGATCGTCTGACGTGAAACGCCGACAGTCGCCGCAAGAGCCTGCTGTGTCATTCCTTTTGATTTACGCAGGATTTCAATATTATTTTTCATTTTTCCTCCGTTCAAGAAATTTTGTCAAGTTAACTTTACAATTGCATTATAACACGTACGTGTGGAATGTCAAGTATATTTTACATTGATTTTAAAAAAATAACGGAACACGTTTAGCGCCCCGTCATTTTCAATAAATAATTATTCTTTTGTCTTTCCGATAATTACAAATAAACCGAAGACTATAAGATCTGCCGCGACAATGCTTGCGCCGGTAGGCGTTTCCAGAAAATATGAGGCGGTTATTCCGGCAATAAAACACAGCACGGAAATGACGGCAGAAGTAATAATGACCGCCTTGAAGCTTTTGCATACGCGCATCGCGGAGAGAGCCGGGAATATGATAAGGCTTGAAATAAGCAAAGCGCCCATCATGCGCATACCAAGTACAACGGTAACTGCGGTCAGCACGGCAAGCAGCATATTGTAAAATCCGGCATCGGTTCCGGTGGCTTTTGCAAAGGTCTCGTCAAAGGTGACGGCAAAAATTCTCGGATAAAACAAAATAAACAACGCGAGTACGGCAGAAGACAGTATCACGCTCAGAACCGTATCGGAACGGCTGAGGGAAAGTATGCTTCCGAACATATAGCTGGAAACTTCGGTATTCATACCTGTCGTGAGAGAAACCGTAATAACGCCTATCGCAAGAGAGGCGCTTGAAATGATTGCCACGGCCGCATCGCCCTTTACCTTGCCGGACTGCTGAAGATTAAGCAGAAAAACCGCCGCAATTATCACGACCGGCACAGCCACCCACAGCGGTGCGAGCCCGAAGGCCGACGCCACAGCAAGCGCTCCGAACCCGACATGGGACAAGCCGTCTCCTATCATCGAATAGCGCTTGAGGACAAGCGAGACACCCAGCAGCGCCGCGCACACGGAAACAAGCACCCCTACGATAATAGCGCGCTGCATGAAATGATACGAAAGCATATTCATTATCTCACTCATACCCTGTTCACTCCCAGAAATCTGCGGGCAATGTCGCTTTCGCGGTACTCTGCCGAGGTGCCGAAGAAGAGCTGCTTATGCCCTAAATGCAGGATCTTTGTGGCATATCTGACGGCCTCATGGATATCGTGCGACACCATGATAACGGAAATATTGTCACAGAGGTTTACAAGTTTGATAAGGTTGTACATCTCTCCTGTTGCTATCGGGTCAAGCCCCGTAACCGGTTCGTCAAGCAGGAGGAGCTTTTTTGTCGCGCAAAGTGCGCGAGCAAGAAGGACGCGCTGCTGTTGACCGCCGGAAAGAGAGTGATAGCTCTCTTCTCCGAGATTTTCAATGCCCATACGCTCCATATTAAAGCGTGCGAGCTCACGTTCCTTTTTGCCGTATCCGAAACGTGAGCCGAGACTGTTGAGGCAGCCGGAGAGCACAACTTCATTTACGCTTGCCGGAAAATCCCTCTGCATCTGCGTCTGCTGAGGGAGATAGCCGATCTCCGTTGCTTTAAGTCCGTCACCGTGAATTATTTTACCGTCGGACGGTGCTTTAAGTCCCAAAAGCCCCTTTACGAGCGTGGATTTACCTGAGCCGTTTTCTCCGACGATACACAGGTAATCCCCGGCATTTATTTCAAAGTTTACTCCTTCAAGAACGGTTTTCCCGTCGTATGCAAAGGAGAGGTTTTCACATTTCATCAAAGCCATCAGCCTAAAGCCTCCCTGAGGTTGTCCGCGTTCACATTCATAAGATCCAGATACGTTACGCCGGAAGCGAACTCCTTCGCACTTATGTTCTGGCACGAGTAGAAGACCAGCTTTTTGCAGCCCGTATCCTCGCATATGATATCGGCCATTTTTTCATTTGAAAACTCTATATAAAACACAGCAGGTATATTATATTCACGTACTCTGTCAATGAGGAAAGCGACCGTTTTTGCGGAAGGCTCGGTATCCTCTGCGCACCCCGGAAACGCAGCGTAGTAGTCAAGTCCATATTCCTCAACAAAATACCTCACCGGAAATCTATCGGCGAATATCACGGTTCTGCACGATGCGTTTTCGACGATCGTGCGTATCCTGCTGTCAAGCTCATTCAGCTCAGAGATGAATCTGCCGCTGTTTTTTATATAGGCCGATGCATTGCTTTTATCCGCGGCGCATACGGCGCGGCATATTTCGCTGCATATCAGCGCCGCATTTACCGGAGATGACCATACATGCTCGTCAAACTCCTTTTCGTGCTTGCTTTCTTTATCGTGCCCGTGCTCCCCGCCTTCATGAGCATGGGCATGTCCGGCCTCCTGCATTCCCTCTTTGGTTTCCTCCTCAACGGTTTCAACGCAGTCCATCATCCGCACAGTGGGTATTTCCCAGTCTATACCGCCGAGAATTTCCTCGAGCCAGGCCTCACTCTCTCCGCCGTTGCATATAAGCAGATCACAGTTTTGGATTCTGATAACATCCTGCGGTGTAGGCTCAAACCCGTGTATTTCGGTCCCTGGCGGGATAAGTAAGGTAATATTGGCATATTCCCCTGCAATCTCCCGTGCAAAATCATAGGCCGGAAAAACAGTTGCAACGATATTGAGCCCGTCATTACCTGGAGGCGGGCTTTCCTTTGCACATCCCGCAACGGAAAATGTGAGACAAAATATAAGGAAAAAGGCAAAAAATCTTTTAGACATCATTTCTCCGTATCAAGTTTAAGCATATAACGTATATTCGGTGTTCAAGTACAAGCGTACAGAAAGCTCACGCTAAAAAGAGATTCCCGGCAGACTTTTCCGGGAACCTGCTTTATCCGAAATTGTTGAGTATCGATTGCATTTTTTCAAAAAATCCCTGAACCGATACAATTAAATTTTTCAGCGTCTGAACAAAGCCGACAACCTGATCCTTTGCATCGGATACCTTATCCAGCGTTCCCTGTACATCTGTAACTTTATCCTTGAGGGAGACCGGATCAAGCTTTTCCAGAGTGCGGCAGAGTGAAACAAGCTGGCCAATCTGCGTTTCCGTGAGTGAGACACGGTAATGCGAGGCAACGGCGGTGATCGCGCTTCTCAATTCCGCGTCGGACATTTTCTGCGTCTCGCTGAGCATCAGCTTCAATTCCTGTACTATCGACGAGGAATCAGAACTGCCTATATCCTTTGCAAGCTCTCCGGTAACAGTCAGCTCCTGCGTACCGGCGTCCTTAGCCTGACTGTTAAGCGCCTGTCCGGTAATATCCTCATATGCCTTATATACGCCGGCAAGGGCGGCCGTTCCGCTTACGGGAAAAGGCGCCGCAACAATTATTCTGGCATCTGTTATGCCGGCGGTCGCAAGCGCATTTGAATACATATCTCCGGTGCACCATGTAATATTGCTTGTTGTGACGTTCATCCCGCTTCCCTGCGCAAGCAGCTCCACATACACACATGATATTGAGCGTGTCCCGATCACGGATGAGGCGACATAGCCTTCAAGATACTGGCGCTCTTCCGCATTGGTAAGCCTGAGCTCTATGACGCTCCCCTGCGGCACGCCGAAAGCCTGATACATAAGCATCGTCTGTTCGCTTGTAAGATCAGCCCCTATGACCGCCCTGCTTGAAGTATTATCCGCCGCCGCGCTGACAGACAGGCAGAAAACCGCCGCCATACACAGGATAAAAGAAATTATTTTTCTCATCTATAAAAAATAACCTCACTCTTTTTGAACGTATCATTACAGATACGTTTTCTGATAAGTTAACATAACACATTCCCAGTAAAAAATAAAGTATTTTTTATAAATAAACCGGAAATCAATCCGCTGTTTTTTCATTACTCAGCTTTTTAAGCTCTCCTGTTCCGCCTTCCACAACACCGTCGCTTTTTAAAACCTTTCCGATGGTTCCGAAAAAGCAGCGACAGTCAAACAGGAACGACAGTTTTTCTACATATTCGCCGTCAAGCCGTGCTTTGACAGGAATTTCAAGCTCATCCCTGCCGTTGATCTGCGCCCAGCCGGTAAGGCCGGGTTTAACATCGTTTGCCCCGTACTTGTCCCTTTCCGCGACCAGATCATCCTGATTCCAGAGAGCGGGACGCGGTCCGATAACGGACATATCCCCGATAAAGATATTGAACAGCTGAGGCAGCTCGTCAATACTGAGGCGCCTGAGTGTCTTTCCGCATTTAAGAAGATACTGTTCGGGATTTTCCAGCAGGTGCGTCGGAACGTCATGCGGGGTGGACATTTTCATGGAACGGAATTTATAAAGCTTGAAAAGCCTTTTATGCAGTCCGACTCTCTTCTGCGTGAACATAGCCGGACCAGGATCCTCCGCTTTTATAACAAGTGAAATTATCCCCATTGGTATGAGCAGCACAATGATCCCCACAGCGGACAAAACAACATCCAGAAATCTCTTTATAAACCGTTTATACATATTAACTCCTGCGGTATTTTTTAAGACAGCAGCGCAAAGCGCGGCAAAGCGGCATATGCAGCCGCATTATGCACTGCTGCCGTATATTTTACCACAGGAGTTTTTTATTTACAAGAATGTAATGCTTTTCACTGAACATACCGGAAAGTCTGATTGTTTTCCGGCGGCATTTCAGGCGGGGCACTGTTTTCCGGTGTGGTCTATTATGTAGCTGCCCTGGAGCAGTATCTGCGATATGGGTACAATGGTATATCCGTCGTTCTGGAGCGCACCAAGGATTCCCGGAAGAGCTTCGGGGGTATGCTTTGCCGCGTTATGGAAAAGCACGATGCTTCCCGGCTGGATCTTTTTCAGCACTCGGCTCTGTATCTCCCGCGCTGAGAGATCTTTCCAATCAAGGCTGTCAACGCTCCATTGGATAGCCGTCATACCCATTGATTTTACCGCCTCGATAACATGGTCATCATATTCCCCGTATGGACATCTGAAAAGCGTCGGCTTTACGCCTGTCTGCGCCATGATAAGCTCATTACATGCTTCTATGTCCGATACGATTTCCATTTCGCTGAGCTTTGAAAAATGTGCGTGGCTCGAGGAATGGTTCATCACCTCGTGCCCTGCCGCCGCAAGCTGTTTTACGGATTCCGGGTATTTCTTGACCCAATCCCCGACTACGAAAAATGTTGTTTTCACGCCGTATTTTTCAAGAATGTCTATGAGTGTTTTTGTGTCCTCATTACCCCATGCCGCGTCAAAGCTTATAGCGACCACCTTATCCTCACGCTGTACGCTGTAAACCGGCAGACTTCTGTTTACCGCCGAGACGCCTATTATCTTCGGATTATTGACCAAACCGAAGATGACAACGACTATCAATATCAATCCAATGGCAGAGAGCAATTTTCTGCTGCGTTTCAACAATCTTCTGAAATCTATCAAACCGATCACTCCTTTTGATAGATTCTATGCCGCCTTGTGCAAATAAAATACCGAAGGGCTATGAACTGCGGCATTTATGCCTTTTTACGACTGTTTCAACGGCTTTTAAGCTTGCTTTATTTTTTCGTACCTTCTACGAAAGGCTGAGGATAATGAAAAAAGTAAGTCCGGTAAGCCGTGCTGCTTACCGGACTTGGTTTTATTTACTTTTTATCCGACCATATGGGCATATCCAAAGGAAAAGTGATTTGTGCCTGGGAAGACGACGCCTTCGATGAACATCGGGACACCGTCCTGGTCGCCGTCAAAATAGACCGTGACGAAAGGCTCGTCCATCAGATCTTTGATAAGCGTATCGCCTGCGGGCGCTTCGGTGTCATAACCGTAATCCGCATATTTGGTGCCGCTTATCGTATAGCCGTCGAAGCCCCAATAGTTATTGAGCAATGCGCAGTATTCATCCAGCGTCATGTCTTCACGCATGATTCTGTCAAAACTGTCATAATAATATTTAGCGCCATTTCCCATGTCCAGCGGCTCCCTGTCAAGCTTTTCGTCGCTGTCCTGCGCAGCTATATCGATCGAGCATTTTAAAGCTTTTCCTGTTTCCTTGTCTACGTTGATAGAAACCCAATTTCCCTCTTCCGTGGGGCAGTTAACATAGTAGCAAGCCGGAATTATTCTGTCAAAAAAGCCGATACGCTCCTCCTCTATGGTGATAACATCGTTTTCTCTTGCTGCAATAGTGTGGCGGACGCTCAGCATTCCAAGCTCATACAGCTCGTCAAGGGCGTTTTGGGCGCTGTCGAGAGCGGCTTTTCTGTCGGCGTCATTCAGCTCGACCTCCACTGCAGCATAGGCAGTCGCACCGCAAAGGGAAAAAACAAGAATTGCGCTCAGCAATAAAATAATATGCCTTCTGTACGTTCCTTTCATTACATCAGTTCCTTTCGTGATATATTTGCCGGATATATATTTATGACGGCCAATATACCTATTTGTTCCATAAAAGAATCCGGCGGCTCGTTTGAGCCGCCGTTTTTCAGCTTATATTAAGGCATTTTTTCAGCGGGAGAATAGTGGGAATATAGTACAGAGCCGAGATAACGGCAAAATAAAGTCCCGCCGCAAAAAACATAATATGAGGAACCATGACGTATTCACGCTGCAATGTCATTCCGTCTACCAATGTATTGAGCATATTTGACAGCGGATCCAGAAGATTGTATCTGAAAAGCTGCATTGCAAGGAAGAAAAGCCATGTTACGGCAATTTCAAGCGCTACATAGAAGCAAATGCTGAGAAGCATTCTGTGGCTTGAAAAGCTGTGTCCAAGAGCCATAGCGCCATAAAAATGCAGACATACTGAGCATGATACCAAAAACAGGCAGATCACTCCCTCAATCGTATACAGAACGATATTCCATCCGCCGACAAGCGTTACTATGTCGTTCACAAAAAGCCTGACGCTTGATAGATCCGGTACCGCATAGCTCACCATGGCGACTATGACCATAAAAATCGCGCTTGCGGCAGCGGTGACAACAAACCAGACGAACGAGACAATAAGCTTGGACCAGACAAGAGCGTGCGTGCTTACCGGAAGGGTAAACATAAGATAGCCTTCATCCCGGAGCAGATTGCTGTAAAACCGGCGTATCATTATAATAAACGAGGTTATACAAATTGCCGCGACCGCCATAAAGAACAGCCCCACAAATATACCGCCGAGGAATTTGAAAACGCCCTCAAAGCTTTCTTTATCAAAGCCTGCAATTACCAGCCCCGCAAAGGGCGAAAGCACGAGAACCGCGCCCAGCATAGGGAGCATTATTCTCCCTGTTGCCCTGAATTCGTGCTTGATCAATTTTCCCAGCATCTGAATACCTCCCTGAAATACTCGTCCACGCTCTTGTTATGCTGTTCCCGTATCTCGTCAACAGATGAGCAGAGAACCATTTTTCCTTCATTAATAAATATTGCGTCATCCAGGATCTTCTCAACATCCGATATAAGATGCGTAGAGATAACGACGGATGCTTCGCTGTCGTAGTTTCTTATAATTGTCTCAAGAATATAATCCCTTGTGGCAGGGTCAACACCACCGATCGGTTCGTCCAGCAGGTAAAGCTTTGCCCTGCGGCTCATCGTCATTATAAGCTGAACCTTTTCCTTGGTGCCTTTTGACATCTGATGGATGGACATCTTTCTGTCAAGATCAAGCCTTGAGATCATATCCTCCGCTCGTGTGCGGTCAAAATCGGAATAGAAATCTTCAAAAAAGTCCGCAAGTTTATCAAAGTTCATCCAATCGGGCAAATAATTCCTGTCAGGCAGATAACTTGTGATTTTCTTGCTTTCAACGCCCGGTTTTTCACCGTTGATGAGTACTTCGCCGCCATTCGGCGTCAGTAGTCCGTTTGCAAGCTTTAAGAGCGTTGTCTTTCCGCTCCCGTTCGGCCCTAATAGTCCGACGATTTTTCCCGGCTCGATTTTTACGCTGAAACCGTCAAGCGCGGTCTTTGCTCCGTATCTCTTGGTAAGACCGCTGCATTCAAGAATTGCCATTGTTTTCTTCCCTCTCCTCTTTTATCATTTCAATAATCTGTTCTCTCCCAAGCCCCAAGTCCGACATGGATTTGAGAAATCCGCTCACAAATTCCTCCGCAAGCTTTTCGCGTGTTTCCGATATCACATCCATATCCTCCGTAACAAATCTTCCGCTGCTTCGTTGGGTAAATACAAGTCCAAGCCGTTCAAGCTCCTGAAAGGCGCGCTGCATGGTATTGGGGTTTACGCCGGCCTGAAACGCAATATCCCTGACTGCCGCAAGCTTTTCACCCGGTTTAAGCTCCCCCGATGCGATGGCAAGCCTGTATTTATACACTATCTGTGTGTATATAGGGAGGTTGCCGTCAAATTGCCAATTCATTTTTTCACCTCTGTGCTATTGTATTAAGCGGTTAATACAATAGCACAGAGGTGAAAATTTGTCAATATAGAAATTAATATTTTTCATGGAGTCTTAATAAAAAATTCATATTTTTCTTTATTATTGCACGGAAATGTGATAAACTTACTTTATACAGTCAAGGGCTTTTATCAGTATGAGAGCTTCTCTCAAGAGTACGGAGTCTTGACAAGCACGGATATCAATGAACAAATTATTCAAGGAGCTTTGTCATGGATGAAAAAAGGATAAAGAAAAATCTCATCATGTTTCCGCTCGGCACTGTCGGGCGTGATATGGTATATCAGCTTTTTACAAGCTACCTGCTGACGTATATATTGTTTACACGGCAGCTTGACGCGAAAATGCTTGCCGCGATCACGGCGATAATGGTCGGTGCAAGGGTATTCGACGCGCTTAACGATCCGATTATGGGCAATATAATCGACCGGACCAGGACAAAGTGGGGCAAGTTCAAACCGTGGCTTGTCATCGGCATCGTCACAACCTCGATAGTTGTGTACGCCATGTTCAACACAAAGCTTACCGGCTGGGGCTTCATCTGGTTTTTCGGCATTATGTACTTCTGTTATTCCATTACATACACCATGCATGATATATCCTATTGGGGCATGGTCCCATCCCTCGGCACGGATTCACATATACGCGATAAATTCACCTCCCGCACCAACCTCTTTGCCGGCATAGGCGGCACTCTTGCCTCGGTGCTCATTCCGGTTTTCACGGTCGGTGCAACGGCAATAGGCGGCAGCACCGCCTATGCATACGGAAAGGTCTCGCTTGTTATTGTCATTCTCGCTCCGCTGTTCCTCTGCTTTACGATATTCGGCGTGCGTGAAGACAGGTCTTACGAAAAAGAGCCGGTTCCTTCTGTGGGACTCAAGAAAATAATAGACGTGATCAAAAATAACGACCAGCTTATCTGGATCGCGGTTATTTTCCTGCTTCAGGAGATAGGACAGAACATCTGTCTCAACGGCATCGGGCAGATGTATGTATATTTTGAATATGGATACTCGGGCGGCTTCTGGGGAATGTTTACAATGCTCGGCATGATCCCGACGGCATTCCTTATGATCTTCTATCCGGCAATCGCAAAAAAGACATCCCGAAAGGATTTCATGAAAAAAATGCTCTATGTTTCCGGAGCGGGATATCTCCTTATGTTCCTTGTTGGTACTTTTGCCCCATCCGGCAGCGTCAAATTCTATCTCTTTACTATCGGCTATATGGGTGCAAACTTCGGTTTTTACGCGTACTATCTTATCATGATGATCTCCATTCTTAATACGGTTGAGTACAACGAGTATCTTCACGGGGAGAGAAACGACGCCATTATCGCTTCCGTGCGTCCCTTTGTCACAAAGCTTGCAAGCGCGATATGTGTTGCAATAGTCAATCTCAGCTATATAATCCTCGGCGTCATGAATTACACAAACCAGATATCATCTTTTGAAAGCGAAGCGAGCTTAGGCGCGATAACGGAGGAAGCAAAGCTTCTGAAAATCGGCGATGTGCTTTTGCAGGTGCAGGATATCCAGAAAATCGGGATGCTCCTGTTCATAACCGTTATCCCGTTTCTTTTCATGTATGTAAGCTACAAGCTTTATTGCAGGCATTACAAGCTCGACGAAGACGAGTTCAAACGTATCTGCGCCGATATAGAAAACAGGAAAGCATAAAAATCAGCACCGTTCCTAACTGCCGCTGAGCAGTTTGGAACGGTGCTTTTCTATATTAAAAAAGGTTATTTCTCCTTAATGTAATACACGTTGCTGCCGAAATCGCCTTGATTTCTGAACTTTGCGTCATAGCCCGTACCGGTAAATTTCAGCTCCAATGGTACGCCCGCTTTAAGCGCTGCACCCGTACAGACAATATCCTGCACCCCATCCTGCATCTTATAATATCTGTCAACATCACGTACTATAAGACCGTTGGGGTTAAGGCTTACCGGCACAAGATGCTTTATCATTGAGGAAAACTGCTGTACCCTCAAAAGCTGCGGCCTTGATGAGATTTTATAGGTTTTCCGTTCATCCAGCTCGGCATACAGCCATTCATATCCCTGCGCGGCGTGGACAAGCCTATGAAAAACGCCTACCGCCGCGCCGCTGTCATCCCGTACCTGCCATGCATCTGCACCGTCTTCACATTTTACTTTGGACAATGTGCCGAATTGGAACAGCTCTCTGTGCTGTTTATAAAATGCAACGGCGTTTTTAAGCTCCTGAATTTCCACCGGCAAAAGATGCGAAAGCTCAAGTTCCAAACCGAGTATGCCGAAGAAGCTCACGTTCGCTCTGGTAGAAAGCGGGGTCGAGCGAAGCGTCTGGATATGTGCGCTTGCTGAGACATGACAGCCTACCGCTGACTGCGGATAGAAGGTAAAAAGTCCGTTTTTTATATCAAGTCTCTCTATCGGGTCCGTATCGTCGCTTGCCCATATCTGCGGCGCAAAGCAGAGCATGCCAAGGTCGAATCTGTTTCCGCCCGAGGCGCACCCTTCCAAAAGCACCTGCGGGCGCGGTTCAAATATCCGCGCCAGAACATCGTACAGCCCGAGAACGTACCGGTGTGCATCCGCTCCCATCAGGCAGGAGTGCCTGTTCATGTCCCACTTAACATATTTTATATTTGCCTCGTCAATTATTCTCGAGACATTGCTTACAATATAATCCCTGACCTCGGCTTTCCTGAGATCAAGCAGCAGTTCGTTTCTGCCGATGGCGCTTTCTATCGCCCAATCGGCATGATTCCTGTAAAGCTCAGAATCTCTGTTGACCGCTTCCGGCTCAAACCACAGTCCGAAATCCATTCCAAGCACGCCAAGCTTGTCTGACAGATGCCGAAGCCCGTTCGGAAGTTTTTTGCCGTTTACGTTATAATCGCCAAGTCCCGCCGTGTCGGAATCACGCCTTCCGAACCAGCCGTCGTCCAGCACAAACAGCTCGCACCCGAGAGCCTTCGCCTTTTTTGCAAGGCTCAGAAGCTTTGCTTCATTGAAATCGAACATACAGCCTTCCCAATTGTTATAGAGTACAGGGCGCGCTCTGTTCTTCCAGAAGGGCGGGATTATATGCTCGCTGACAAAACGGTGCATCAGCGTGGACATTGCGTTTTTGCCTGCGGATGAGTAACAGAGCACCGCCTCAGGCGTCTCAAAGCTCTCTCCGGGGCTTAGCGTAAGAGAAAAGCTGTCAAAGTTCACGCCCTGCATTATACGGGTAAAATTCTGATGACTCTTCTGCACGGAGGCATAGTGATTGCCGGAGTAGATGAGGTTGAAGCCGTAAACGTCATCGCCGTCGCTCAGCATAAATGCCGGATTGTGCCTGTTTGAGGAAAAGCCTGTCAGGCTTTCGTTTACGCTCTTTGAATAGCTTACAGGAACATTGTGTTCATGCGTTTCGGCTATCCAGCTTCCGTCAAAGGTAGTCATAGTAAACTCACCCTTTATATCAGCCATCATGCTCATAAGCTTCGTGACGGTCAGCGGAGCTTCGGAGGCGTTTACAAGCTCGCAGCTTCGTACAAGCGCCGTGCCGCAGAGCTTAAAATACAGTCTGAGCTTTGCATAATCGCAGGACATTATGATGCACAGGCTTTCATATTCCCCATGCACCGTCGGAAGCTGCGATTTCATTTCGTGTCTGTCGCTATCATAATCTTCAAAAACGAACGACGGCGAAACGCACTCCCCTGCCGCGCTTATAGTTATCGGCGACTCACGGTAGTCGCCGGTGCCGCTTTCGCTCCACGCAAGCGGCAAAACGTCAAGACAGGTTTTTTCATTGAGCATCGTGCTTGTTCCCCAGCCTGTGCCGGGTCTGACCGAGAGAGCCTCGACGTCGTTTTCGCTTACAGGCCGGCCGAAATGCATAAGTTCGAGACGACCGCTGTTAACACGCATTGCCGCGGCAAGATTATCATTACTTAAAAGAAAATATTTGTATCCGTTCCGGTCAAATACCTTTATCATTTAACTCTGTACACCTCGTCTTTTACGTATTGCGCATACATCTCCTCGGTAACACCGCCGTTCTTTATTATTTCGGAAAAGAACCTGCCCGATCTTTTTATCGTCCTCTTCTGCGTATCATAGTCAACATGTACCAGACCAAATCTTGCGCTCTGCCCCTCTGCCCATTCAAAGTTATCACAGAAGCACCAATGATAATACCGCTCAAACGGAAGCGGCGACTCCGATATGGTTTTAAGATGTTCATACAGATATTTTGCTCTGAACTTATCTTCATTGTCGCAGGTGCCGTTTTCGGTGACATATATAGGTCTCCGCAAAAGCTTTGTGAGATATATAGCGCAGCGTTCAATGCCCTCAGGGTATATTTCCCAGTCAAGGTCATTCCTCGGCGAATTTTCCCGCACTCCGTCTGCAAGTCCGGATACAGTGCTGCGCGTATAGTAGTTGATGCCGTTGAAATCGGTATACTCGCCTTCCTTGAGTCCCCAGCGGTTTACAAGCGGAAACCTGAAGCGTCCCAAGGTCATAGCTTCCGTTATTGCCCCCTGAAAGCACCATTCCGCAGTTTTAGCCGCCATTACATGAACGGGGTTTTTAGGATTCTTTGGGTCAAACGGTCTGAGGTGATTTGCAAAACCGACCTTGGTATCGGTATAACCCATGGCCTTTCTCATGGAGTGTATCATTTCATATGCCTTTATATGGCAATATGCAAAGTTTTCAAGCACGGTAAAAGTCTCTTTGAACGAGCTGTGCTGCGGATACCACTCGCCGAAGCAATAGCAGTTTGTTGCGTACACATTCGGCTCATTTATGGTAATATATTCGTTTACTATATCTCCGAAGCTTTTTACGACCGTCTCGACAAGCTCAAGATAATATTTGTTGTTTTCACGGTTGAGCCAGCCGCCCTTTCTTTCAAACCACATCGGGTTTGAAAAATGATGTATCGTCAGGAGCGGCTTTATTCCGCCGGCCAGCATAAGCTCAATCTCCCGACGGTAATGCGCAATGGCCTCGCTGTCGATTTTCCCCTCTTCCGGCACAATGCGCCCCCATTCAACACCGAAGCGATAAATCTGCATCCCCATATCCGTCATGAGCTTTGTATCGCTTTCCCAACGGTTCCAATGGTCATCCGCAACCTGTGGGGATGTACCGTCCATTATTCCGCCCTCTTTATAGAATTGGAGCCAGTTGTTATCAGTGTCTCCGCCCTCTATCTGCGTCGCCGCAGTCGCCGTACCCATGAGAAAATCTTTTTTTAACTTGAAATCCATACGCTCATCCCCTATTATATATAGTACAATATATTATAAGACATAATCAGCGGAGGTGCAAGACATGAACAGGACACGTTGGTATAAAGACGGCGTTTTTTATCAGATCTGGCCGCGTTCCTTCAAAGACGGAAACGGAGACGGTATGGGCGATCTTTACGGTGTATACGAAAAGCTCGATTATATCAAAAGCCTTGGCGCGGACGGTATCTGGTTCAATCCAATATACCCCTCGCCAGGCGCGGACTGCGGATACGATATATCAGACTACATGGACATTGCTCCGGAATTTGGCGGAATGGAAGCTTTCAGAAAGGTTCTTGACGGCGCTCATGAGCGCGGCATGAAAGTCATCATGGATCTGGTCGTCAATCACACATCCGATGAGCATGAATGGTTCCAGAAGTCACGTCGGCGCATAGATCCATATACCGATTATTATATATGGTCGGACAAGCCGAATAACTGGAGCAGTCATTTTGAGGGCGGCAGCGCTTGGCAATGGGACGATGTAAGAAAACAGTATTATCTCCATCTCTTTGCCATAAAGCAGCCTGACCTCAACATGGACAATCCTCTTGTAAGGGATGAGGTCGTTAAGATCCTGAACTTCTGGCTTGACATGGGTGTTGACGGCTTCAGGGAGGATGTGATCACCTTTATTTCAAAGAAGGAGGGTCTGCCCAATGATTATGTTTTCCCGGTTGCCCGCGGCATAATGAATTATAACTACGGCCCGCACTTTGACGAGTATATGCAGCAGTTCAAGACTCAGGCGTTTGACGGACACGACTATGTAATAATTGCGGAGGCTCCGCTGACCGGTCCAAAGAGGGCGCTAAAGTACATAACCGAAAGCGACAGCAACCCCATTGATATGATGATACAGTTTGAGTGTATGGGCGCAGACTGCCTCGTCACCGATTTTCTTCCTCTTCCGCTCTCCCTGAGAAAGCTGAAAAAAGCGTTTACGTCATGGCAGGACACGGTAAACGGTAAGGGCTGGAATATGCTTTATCTTGAAAATCACGATCATTCAAGGGTCGTTTCACGGTACGGAAGTGAAAAATACCGCAGTGAAAGCGCAAAAATGCTGTGCGCGGCGTATATGTTCCAGCAGGGTACGCCGTTTGTCTACATGGGGCAGGAGCTTGGTATGACGAATTGGTATCCTGAAAGCATGGACATGTATGAGGATGTGCAGACAAAAAATCAGCACCTCGGTCTTCCGGAAAAAGTAAGGCTTAAAATATCCTACTCGGCTTCAAGAGACAGCGCAAGAACTCCGATTCCATGGAGCGCTGCAAAGAACGCCGGTTTTACAGACGCTGAAAAACCGTGGTTTACAATTAATCCGAATTACAGCGAAATCAACGTTGAGGAGGAGGAAAAAGACCCCGATTCCGTTCTGAACTTCTACCGGAAAGCAATAGCGCTCAGGAAAGAGATCAAACGCGACGCACCATATAAGGAGCTTTATAAAAACAGCGGCAAAATATTCGCCT
The DNA here is from genome assembly GCA_900549485.1 of uncultured Eubacteriales bacterium. Classification (GTDB taxonomy): domain Bacteria; phylum Bacillota; class Clostridia; order Oscillospirales; family Oscillospiraceae; genus Limivicinus. The sequence goes on along the minus strand of UROG01000005.1, from coordinate 44,521 downwards.
ATACGAGAGGAGAATATGAAATAGTCTGCTCATTCACCGAAAAAGCCGTAAAATATCATTGCAGCGGCGAAATAGTGCTGAGTAATTACAAAGAAAACGGCGAGTATCTGAAGCCTTACGAATGCAGAGTATATAAAAAATAATTTATGGTGTAAGCCGGAGAGCATAGCCAAAATCAAAGCATGGTTATGATCTCCGGTTTATTTTACTCTGACCGGTCAGCCGTTTTTGTCCTTGGATTTGAATATCAGCGCGGCACACAGTGCAAAAAAGACCGCTGCTGCTATTCCGCCGGCGGAAGCCGTAAAACCGCCTGTAAAAGCGCCTATAATACCGTTTTCTTTTACTGCCTCTTTTACGCCCTGCGCAAGCACATTTCCAAAGCCGGTAAGCGGAACGCTTGCGCCGGCGCCGGCAAATTCCGCAAACGGGCTGTACAGTCCGACAGCACCCAGCACAACGCCTGTCACAACGTATCCGGTCAGGATCCGTGCCGGAGTAAGAGATGTGTAATCTACAAGCAGCTGCCCGATAATGCATAGAAGCCCACCGAAAACAAACGCCTTTATATACTCGTATATCACGCTCATACCTCGTTTTCTATTGCCACGGCGTGGCATATTCCGGGGATGCTTTCCTTTTGCTGAACGGTCGTCGGTGAGAGCAGCGCGCCGGTTGCCGCAAAAAGGATCCTGTTCCAGCGCCCTTTTTTCATTTCCGGTAAAATATGCCCGCAGAGTACAGAGGCGCAGCATCCGCAGCCGGAACCAAATTTGCGCTCTCTTTTTTCACCTTCGTCGTACACCATTACGCCGCAGTCGTGATATCTGCCCCTGACGGGATATCCCTCTCTTTCGAGCAGCTCTTCAAGAATATCATGGCCTATCGCGCCGAGATCGCCGGTAAATATCGCGTCATAATATTCCGGAGTTCTTCCGGTGTCTTTGAAGTGCGCTGCAATGGTGTCAAGCGCAGCCGGAGCCATTGCGCTGCCCATATTGTTGGCATCGGTTATTCCGGCATCCGTGATTTTTCCTATTGTCGCGCAGACGACACGCATCCCCTTGCCTTTTGACGAAACTATAAGACCTCCTGAACCGGTAACTGTCGATTGGGCGGTAGGCGGCTTCTGCCCTCCGTATTCGAGCGGAAAACGGTATTGTCTCTCTGCTGTGCAGAAATGTGAGCCTGTTATCGCGCAGACCGTTTCACCGAACCCTCCGTCAACGAGCATTGCTGCAAGCGCCGTACTTTCCGCCATTGTGGAACAAGCCGCGTACAATCCCAGATAAGGCGTATTTACCTTCCTGAATGTGAGCGCGGAGCTGGTGCATTGATTGAGCAGATCCCCGGAAAGTACGATATCAATGTCTTTTTCGTCAAGCCCTGCCTTGAATCTGGTTTTTTCAAAGCATCTTCTGAGCATTTCGCTTTCTGCGGCTTCCCATGTGCCTTTTCCGAAATATACGTCCTTTTCAACAATGTCAAAACACTCTCCAAGTCTTCCTTTGCCCTCTTTTTCACCGACAACGGCTGCATAGGATATTATCCGCGGCTTTGTATGCATAAAAAAAGTCTGGTCTCCGATTTTGTTCACCTGAACACCTCACATTTGTTTTCCTGCTGCTATTTTTTCCTGTAAAAACAAAAAAATCCGCCGAAGCGGATGTTTTTTGTTAAGACTGTCAGCTTATTTTCAGTGTTTCCCAGAGACTTGTGACATAATCCAATGTTTCAGGGTCAAGGTTTCTGTAAGCATACTTGTTGTAAAGCTCGCTGAAATTACCGATTTCTGGATAGAGTATCTCCATGGCTTCCTCACCGAGATCCTCACGGTATCCCTCATCATTGAAAACCGCAGAATTGGGTGAAGCATAATATATATATTCGGCATTGGCAATCGCCGGTTCAGGTGAGAGCATATAATTTATAAATATCTCTGCAAGCTCTTTGTGCTGACAGGAGGACGGGATGCACATTGCATCAACAAAGTAATTCGTTCTTTCGGGATAATAGAAGCGCAGATCAACATTATCCGCCTGATTGTCAAGCATTGTGAAGTAATCGCCTGCGTAGTATGCCGCGATCGCCGCCTCCCCGCTTTCCATCATATTATAAACTTCATCCATAACATAGCTTTTTACCAGCGGGTTCTGAAGCTTCAATTCTTCAAGAGCTCTGTCCCATGAGTCATGATTCGTATCGTTTACGTCGAGGCCGAGCTTATACTGCGCCGTGGCAAAGCCGTCTCTTGAATTATTGAATTGCAGAATATTGCCGGAGTATTTTTCATTCCACATAAGCTCCCAGCCTCCGGTGTCGCTCTCATCGACAACATTGGCGTCATATATCACGCCAACGACTCCGTAAGTATACGGCACGGAATAAATGTCGTCCGGATCGTAATACAGTCCCCTGAAATTTTCACCGATAAATTCATAATTGGGAATGTTGTCAAAATTCAGCGGCAGAAGCATATTTTCATCTCTCATACGTGCGATCATATAGTCCGAGGGGATAACGACATCAAAGCTTACCGCGCCGCTTGAAAGCTTCGCATACATATCTTCGTTGCTGGCATAGGTACTGTAATTGACCTTTACTTTTTTTCCATAAGTTTCCTCGTACCACTGCTCAAATGCTTTTATCGTATCCAAAGAATCGTCTGAACCGTCCGAAATATACTCGCCCCAGTTATATACGTTAAGGATTTCTTCCCTCTCCCCGCCGGAAGCAAACGCCGCGACGGCGGCAATGACAAGCGCCGCAATTATTATGCAGCCTGCGATCCGCCTGCCTGACAGAACACTGCTCTCCTTTTTTGTCCTGCGCGGCTTCTGTCCGTCATCGACAATATTGTTGAGAATAAGAAGTGCGAGAATAACAAAGAAAATAATCGTTGCGAGGGCGTACATCTTAGGCGTGACCGTCTTCTTTGTCATGTTGTAGATTCTTATCGGCAGCGTCTGGAAACCATTGCCGGAGGTAAAATAGCTTATTACAAAATCATCGAGAGATAGGGTAAAAGCCATTATCATTCCCGTGACTATACCAGGCATGATTTCCGGAATCTCAACCTTGACAAACGCCTGAAACGGTGTGCAGCCAAGATCCATTGCGGCTTCCGGGAGGGATTTATCCATCTGCTGCAATTTCGGCAGAACCTGAAGAATAACATACGGCAGGCAGAATGTTACGTGTGCAATAAGCATTGTGGCGAAATTCAGGCTTGTCGCTGCGCCGAAAAGTCTTCCGACAAAAACGAACATGAGCATAAGGGATATACCGGTGATTATATCGGGGTTGATCATAGGTATATTTGTCACCGTATCCATTGCTGCACGGATATAACGGTTCCTGAGCTTGTTTATTCCGACCGCCGCGGCAGTACCCATTACCGTTGAGATCGCCGCCGCGGAAAGCGCAAGAATAATGGTATTCCTCACCGCTCTCAGAGTTTCGTCATCCTTAAAAAGCTCCCTGTACCAATTAAGGGAAAATCCGGAAAAAACGGAGAGACTCTTCGCGTCATTGAACGAGAAAACAAGCAGGATAGCAATAGGCGCGAACAGGAAGATCATAATAAGAGCGGTATATATTTTTGACGCTTTTTTCATATTTCCGCTCCTTTCAGACGGCGGCTTTTTTATCGGCAAGACGCTGCATGAAAGCCATGCATACCAATAAAATAATCATAAGAATAAATGCCATAGCTGCGGCAAAGTGAAGATTGTTCGCCGTGTACTGTCCCTCTATCGCGTCACCGATAAGGAAGAACTTGCCGTTGCCGAGCTTTTGGGATATATAGAAAGTGCTGATTGACGGAATAAGCACCATATTGATGCCGGATATGACCCCCGGAAGGCTCAGCGGCCATATTACCCTGCGGACCACACCGGCGTTGTTGCAGCCGAGATCCTTTGCTGCTTCGAGCAGCTTGATATCCATTTTGGCCATCACAGAGTAGATAGGAAGGATCATATACGGGAAATAGTCATAGACCATGCCTATGATAACAGCAGCCTCAGTGCCTATAATGTGTATCTTTCCAAGACCGAAAAACGAAAGAATCCCGTTGAAAATACCGCTGTCCTGCAAGATCGTCATCCACGCGTAGGTTCTGATAAGGAAATTCATCCACATAGGGATCATTATAAGCGTAATAAGTATCTTCTGCGTGCGTGGATTTGAGCGTGAAATAATATACGCCATGGGATAGCCGAGAACAAGGCAGATAAGCGTGGATATAACGGCAAGCTTGAGGGAGCGTGCAAAAATAAGCAGATAGGTGTGAACCTCGCCTGCGTTCGTCTGAGAAGTCGCCGTAAAAAACCTTGCAATATTTTCCGTCGTAAACTTAAAATCACTGTCCGTAAACGCATAATATGCGACAAATATTAGCGGAACAGCGATGAACAGCGCCGCCCATACCGAATACGGCGCAAGGCAAAGTCTTTGAATAAGACCTTGCTTTTTATTCTGCACAGTCTTCATTCTTCAATCTCGCTTTCAGCATCGCTCAGCTCATCAAGCTCATTTGAGAACGACGAATAGTCGCCGTACATACCGGAATACTCGGATTTTTTCATGACGTGTATGGCATCAGGCTCGATATACAGTCCGATATGCTCATTGACATCAACAAAATCTGTCGTCTGAATCATCCATTTGAAGCCGTTTATATCGACAATGATCTCATAATGAACACCGAGAAATGTAACAGATGTCACAACTCCCTTAAGCATCCCCTTTTCCTCCGGCACAATGTCCACATCCTCCGGACGCACGACTATATCGACAGCCTCTTTCTTTTCAAAGCCCTTGTCAACGCACCTGAAAACATGACCTGAAAACGCCGCCTTATAATCGTCTATCATAACGCCGTCAAGTATATTGCTTTCGCCGATAAAATCCGCAACAAAAGCATTCTGCGGCTCATTGTAAATGTCAACCGGAGTACCGATCTGCTGGATCTTTCCCTCGGACATAACAACAACGGTATCCGACATCGAAAGCGCTTCCTCCTGATCATGGGTGACAAAAATAAATGTTATCCCGGTTGCTTTCTGGATATTTTTAAGCTCCTGCTGCATATCTTTTCTGAGCTTGAGATCGAGTGCGGCAAGCGGCTCGTCCAGCAAAAGCACTTTAGGCTTGCTTATCAGGGCGCGCGCAATGGCAACGCGCTGCTGCTGCCCGCCTGAAAGGCTTGTAACGGAACGCTGCTCAAAGCCTGTAAGCGCAACCATGGAGAGCATTTCTTTGACCTTTTCTTCTATCTCATCTCTTGCAGCCTTCTTTTCCCTGAGAGGAAATGCAACATTTTCAAAAACGTTGAGATGCGGAAAAAGCGCATATCTCTGAAAAACCGTGTTGACGTTCCGCTTGTGCGGCGGCATATCGTTTATCTTTTCACCCATGAAGATCACATCTCCTTCATCGGGACTTTCAAAACCGCCGATTATCCTGAGCGTGGTAGTCTTTCCGCAGCCGGAAGGACCCAGAAGCGTCAAAAATTCATTATCATAAATATCAAGACTTATTCTGTCAAGCACGGTTTCTCCGTCAAAGGCCTTGCTGATGTTTTTAAGCTCTATAATCTTTTTCATGCGTGTGCCCTCCGTACAACAAAAAATGACGCATGCATACGCATACGTCATCTGTGATAATCCGATTTTACCTGCTTCGACAGCAGACTGAAATCCCCAATTGGTTTGAGAGTCTATGTAGCAAGAACTTACTTTTACTACTCTTATTGACCATTTCACAAGTTATGTATGCTTTTGCAGCACGGTTTATAGTAACCAACTTATAAAACTTGAGCTTCGAACTCAATCAATAAGGCAACAGAAGTTGCCGCCGCATTCCGCGGAAAATCGGCATTCGACCCGGCTGTCCGTGTGGCCTCAGCTAAAAATAGCGGTCGTTATCTTGCTTCGGATAAACAATTATCCAATTGAGACGGCTTATTCTAACAATTTTCGTCAGCGCTGTCAATAGATGCAGCGCATTTTTTCTTGGATATTCTTAATATTTTATATCCCATAAGAAAAGTCCCTCTGCCGGCGCGGTAAAACCGGCGGTTTCCCGCTTTCCCGATTCAAAACTGTCCGCGACACTGCCGGCCGCTCTTCTCCCGTCTCCTGCTTCAATGAGAGTTCCGACGATTATACGAACCATGTTATATAAAAAGCCGTTTCCTGTAACGGCAATAGTTATTAGATCATCACATTTATCTAGTTCAATGCTGTATACGGTTCTGACTGCTGTTTTTTTGGATTTTTTTCCCGAACTGAACGGAGAAAAATCATGCGTACCCACAAGCAGCTCCGCCGCGCTGCGCATTTTGGCAATATCAAGTTTTTTCGGGTATGAATAGACATATTTCCGTCCGAAAACATTCGGTTCGCTGCTGTTCCATATACGGTAAACGTACGTTTTCTCTTTGCAGCTTAAGCGGGCATGAAATCTGCCGTCAGCCTGCTCGAGCGAAATTGCGCCTATATCTTCCGGAAGATACTTTCTCAGAGCCTCAAGAATGTCGGCGCACGGCATATCCGTATCCGCAGTAAATGAACAGACCTGAAGCTTTGCATGAACTCCCGCATCCGTTCTGCCGCAGCCGGCAGCTTCTATCGGCTGACCGAGTATTCTGCTCAAGGTATCCTCAAGCTTTCCCTGTACCGTATTGTTCGTGCTCTTTTGCCTTTGCCAGCCTCTGTATCTGCTGCCGTCGTAGCAAAGCGAAAGTTTATACCTCATGTCCGCGCCTCTCTCTGCAATTTATTCCATATTATATAACAGGTAAAATAAAATTGCAAAACGTCTTTTTTGATGCTATACTCACATAAAAAACGAAGGAGAAAATGCGCAAAAGCGCATTATAATTACAGAAAATGTATATTGACAGCACCTTATACGAGGGACGCCCTCACGATAAAAGAATTGAAAAAGAGGAGGCCTGCTACGACTTTCTCGACAGACTTGATATCAAGTATTACAGGGTCGATCATGAACGTGCCGATACGATAGAGGCGTGTGAAGACGTTGAGAAAATACTCGGGTGTAAAATATGCAAAAATCTACTCCTTACCAACCGGCAGCAAACAGCCGTATACCTTCTTGCAATGCCTGGTGAAAAGCCGTTCAAGACAAAAATACTGTCAAAGCAGATCGGCTCTGCAAGGCTGAGTTTTGCAAGCGAGGAGCAAATGCTGAGAACGCTGAATATTACACCCGGATCTGTAAGCGTACTCGGTCTTATGAACGATGAGAAAAAGGAAGTTCGTATACTGGTGGACAAGGACCTGCTTACGGAGGAATATTTCGGCTGCCATCCGTGCATAAACACCTCATCGCTTAAAATAAAAACGGATGACGTGATAAATAAAATTATTCCCGCCTCCGGACATTTCGTCGAGTATGTCGAGCTTCCGTGGAAAATTGAAGAATAATTGCCTTTCTTATAGAATTATAAAGTCTCAAGCGACCGTTTTATTATGCGGCAAAGGCGTGGGCGGTACACCGCTCACGCCTTTTAGCTTGCCAAAGAACATCATTGAGATTCTTTGACAAAAAGGGCTGCACTGCGCTCTGTGCCTCGATTGTTCGCTGCAAGCGAACAATTCGACATCGCTCCGTTACCCGTCAGACTCAGTGTTTTCTCCGACGTATATGCCGCCGTAGAAAACGATCAAAACTATTTTTTATGCCTGCGGGCAAAAAACTCTGCGAGACCTTTTTTGACAGTCTCTATACTTGTCATTTTGCTTCCGGATACTCATTGCACAGGAGCCTGTACGGCGCCTCATCCTCTTCAATTGCCGGGAAGCGCCCTACCGGAGGATTAAACCGGTTATCGGTGTTGTCGTCATTGCACTGGCTGACTTCTCCGAGGAGAACGGCGCCCGTACCGGGTTCAACGCTGAAATCATGGTACATATACTGCCGGATATGAATGCTCTCTCCCGGGGTAAGCCTGACCTGAGTACCCGCCGGAACAGTAAATGTACGGCCATCCATATGAACCGTGACATCGCTTTCATAGTCCATTGATTCATCCGGCAGGGAATTATATACTTTTATAAGTATATTCCCACCGCCGCGATTGATTATATCCTCCGTCTTATACCAGTGAAAATGATTAGGACTGTACTGTCCCTCTTTCATATACAGAAGCTTTTCTGCGTAAACCTTCGGATATTTATCCGCCATGGCACGATTGCCGTTGCGTATGGTAATGAGCGACATACCGACTTTATCGAAATCGCCGAGACCGTAATCCGTGATATCCCAGCCCAGCATACAATCGCGTACTTCATCGTATTCATGACCGATGTTTTTCCATTCGTCAGGCGTAAAATTGCAGAATGGCGGGAGATAACAACGCTCCTGCAAACACATTGCTTCCAATTCCTTCAATGCCTTATTTATTTCCGAGCGCTTCATTTTCACCCTCCGTTTTTATATTCATCTTATCAGTTGAAAGACGTGCGGCGATACAGCCGCGTCAGATGAGCAAGCTCATCCGCAATTTCTCCCGAAGCTGCTCCTTCAAGCATTCTCCAACACCAGTTCCCGTAAGGAGAACCCGGCGTATTCATCCTGCATTTTGACGGAAGTTCGAGAATATCCTGCATTGTCATTACAAAAAGCTTGGCGGGACTTGACATTCCTACCCGCATCAATGTGCGGCATCTGCTCTCATCCTGCGTATGGTGGGTGTACTCATCAAAAAAGTCAACCGTTCTCTCATCGAGAGAAGCAAGCCAGCCCACCGCCGTGTCATTATCGTGCGTTCCAATATAGCAGACATTATTTATCTCTATATAATGCGGCATAAATATTGAATCATCATCAGGCTCAAACCCGAATTGCAGCACGTTCATACCCGGAAATCCGGAGTCCGCAACGAGCTTCGCAACCTCCGGTGTCGGATAACCGAGATCCTCCGCAATAAACTCCAGTCCCGGGAACCACGCTTTCAGCGCGTTGATAAGCTCCATCCCCGGACCTTCGCGCCAGACGCCGTTTCTTGCGGTTTTATCCCCATACGGAACCGCCCAATAGCTTGCAAGACCTCTGAAATGATCGATCCGTATCACATCGTAAAGTGCGGAAGCGCCATTGATTCTCCGCTTCCACCAGCCGAATCCATCCTGCTTCATCCGCTCCCAATCATAAATCGGGTTGCCCCAGAGCTGCCCGTCGGCGGTAAATTCATCCGGCGGCACTCCGGAGACCTCTGTGGGAACGCAGTATTCATCCAGCAGAAAAAACTCCGGCTCACTCCAGACGTCAGCGGAATCCATCGCCATATATATAGGGATGTCTCCGATAAAGCCTATCCCCTTTTCGTGCGCATAGCTCTTGAGTGCTTCCCACTGCCGGAAAAACAGATACTGCACAAATATCCAGAAGCGTATTTCACCGCTGAGTTTTTCGGTGTAATAGCTTACCGCTTCTTTACGTCTAAGGCGAATGTCGTCCGGCCATTGGGTCCACGAGACATGACCGAACTCAGTTTTAAGGCTCATATACAGCGCATAATTATCAAGCCAATATTTGTTTGAGGTGTAAAATGAATCCGTGTCTTTCAAAAGGGCATCCGGGGCGCGGGAAAAAGCAATACGTAAAAGCCGGAAACGGTGCGCATATACAGCGCCATAGTCAACATTCTCCGGATCGCTGCCCCAGCTTATTCCGTCAAGATCTTCCTGCTCAAGCAAATGCTCTGACACAAGCATATCAAGATCTATAAAATAGGGGTTTCCGGCAAAAGAAGACGGAGAAGAATACGGGCTGTCCCCATAAGTTGTCGGTCCCAGTGGGAGAAACTGCCACCAGCTTTGTTTTGAAGCATAAAGAAAATCCACAAAATCATAGGCCGCTTTACCCATTGTCCCTATTCCATACGGAGACGGGAGCGAGGAAAGAGACATAAGAATTCCGCTTGACCTTTTCATAACAGACTCCTTTTATCCCTTTACTGCGCCCGCAGCAACGCCTTTGATAATATGCTTCTGGCAGGTAAGATAGAATACAATGACCGGAATGATCCCCATAAGTATTATCGCCATTGTCGCGCCGAGATCGACCGTTCCGTAGGAACCTTTCAGATATTGGATATGTATAGGAATGGTTCTGTACTTTGTGATGTCAAGCGAGAGATACGGCAGCAGATAGTCGTTCCATACCCACATTATCTCCAGGATACCGACTGAAATCATTGTAGGCTTGAGCATCGGCAAAACAACAGAAAAGAACGTTTGCAGCGGTCCGCAGCCGTCTATTGCCGCAGCCTCTTCTATTTCGATTGGTATGCTCTTGATAAAGCCCGAGAACATGAAAACGGCAAGCCCCGCACCGAAACCGAGATAGATAACGGGAATAGTCCATGGGGTATTAAGTCTGAGCGTATCGGCTGTCTTAGAAAGCGGGAACATTACCATCTGGAACGGCACCACCATGGAGAAAACACACGCATAATACACTATCCTGCAAAGCAGAGAATCTACCCTTGCGATATACCATGCGGCAAGAGAGGTAAAGAGCAGGATGAGGAATGTGGAAGCAAGAGTGATAACGAGGCTGAACAGCGCCGACTTCCAGAACGGGTAGCTTCCAAATGTCATGCCTTTGATAAAGTTCGAAAACTTTGCAAACATTTCACCGGTCGGCAGAGCGAAGGTATCGGTCTTGACGAAGGTATTTAGCTTGAACGAGTTCATGACCACAAGGATAATAGGCATTACGTATATGATGGAAATGACAGCGAAAAAAATCGTCAGTCCCCTGTTCTTGTTCTTTTTTATCATTGCTGAACCTCCTTTCTGCGTGTTGCGGAAAGCTGTATAAGTCCGATCGCGGCGACAAGTATGAAAAACAGCACCGCTTTTGCCTGCGCCACGCCGCGGGACGTGGAGTTTTGCCCGTAAAATGTATTGAAGATATTGAGAGCGAGCATCTCTGTCGTCTTTATTACGGTGCCGTCCGGATTCTGGATAAACGGCTGCCCCCCGTTGAGAGCAAGATTCTGGTCAAAGAGCTTGAAGCCGTTCGTTATGGTAAGGAACGTGCAGATGGTGATCGATGGCATGACATTTGGTATAGTTATCTTCCACAGTGTCTGCCACTTGTTTGCGCCGTCGATTCTGGCGGCTTCCAGCATATCCTCCGGGACAGCCTGCAGTCCGGCTATGTAAATTATCATCATATAGCCTATCTGCTGCCAGCAGATCAGAATGATCAGCCCCCAGAATCCGTAGGCCGTGTTCATAAGTATAGACGTGCCGAAGCGCGAAAGAATACCGTCGAATATCATCGACCAGATATATCCGAGAACGATACCGCCGATGAGGTTTGGCATAAAGAAAACAGTTCTGAAGATGTTGCTGCCCCTGATCTGCTGTGTAAGAGCATATGCCACGGCAAAGGCAAAGACATTTATCAGTACAAGAGACGTCACGGCAAACAGGGACGTATAGCTGAACGCATGGCGGAAGCTTGCGTCATTGAGCGCTTTCCCGTAATTGGAAAACCCTAACCACGTGGGATTACTCGTGGTTTTGAATTTGCAGAATGAGAGGAAAAAGCCCTTGCAGAACGGCCAGATAAAGCCGATCGAAAACGCGGCAATTATCGGGATAATAAAAAGTATAGCAAGCTTTTTCAGCGGCTCCCTTATAAGATTGGAGCGTAGCGCGGAGCTGCCGCGTTTTACCGGTGTACGCGAGTCGAGCCAAAGGCATATAGCGGTAAGCCCGATCAGCGCGGCGCCCGTATTTATCCACGGGTTGAGCTTTTGCAGTTTTTTAGCAAAAGCGATCATGCCCTCACCCATATTGAGCGCTTTGAAAAGCTTATCCAGCCACGCCGCCGCTGCAAGAGTGCCTGTGATAATCAATACCGCTGATACGGCAATAACAAGCACCGTCAGCGCGGTCTTTGACGTTTTTGAAGCTGTCTTATTAATGACGATCCCCTCCCTGTGATTATATCATAAAAGCATCTATGTCATCGTATGTGTCCGCATATACGATCACATAGATGTTTTTATAAACAGAGGGCGAGCGTAAAGCCCGCCCTCCGGACGAAATGAAAAAACGTACTCTATAGGAAGTTTATTATCAGCCGTTTGCTGCTTTGTACTGTGCCGCCCAGCCTTCAACAAACGCGGTCTTGACATTTTCCCAATTTGCATCGGTCTGGTCTGCGTCGTATGCGTTCATTGCCGCAACAAGACCGGCTCTCCACTCATTGACGTTGGGAGTGTAGTTGAACGCCCAGGTCATTGTGTAGTTGCCTGCGTTTGCGTAATCATTAGCGTCGGCAAGGAACTTGTTGGTGGACTTTGCGGCATGGGTGTAGGGCATAACGCCGAAGGTCTTGTTGAGCTTTGCGGAAGCCTCTTCGTTGGTTACGAGCCAGTACATGAAGTCAAGAGTTGCCTGGATGTCCGCCTCGTCGGCATTTGCGTTGACTGCCCAGCAGTTTTCGGTGCCGCAGTTCAGACCGGCCTTCTCTTCGCCTTCAACACCGCAGTAGAACGGGATCATTGCAATGTTCTCATCGCCGAGAACGGAGCATGCGTTGTATTCCCAGGAACCGTTCTGGAAGAAGACAGCCTTGCCGCCTACAAATTCAGCCTCTGCATCGAAGCCGCCGGTTGCGAGGTCAGCGGGAGCGACAGCGGAGTTGTTTATATAGAGATCCCAGAGGTTTCTGAAGTTATCGAGGTAAGCGCCGGTGATGGTCTCGGGGCAAGGACCTGCCTGCCAGCCATCGTCTACGGATTCATAGTAGAGGTCGGCGTTTGTGAGGTGACCGGAGAAGCGCCAGCTGGAGCTGTCGTCCATACCGGAGGAAGTGAATGCGTCAAAGCCGAGCTCGGAAGCGCGTGCGTGAATGTCTTCGGCAATCGCCTTGAGGGATGCAAAATCCTTGATGTCGGACAGTTCATAACCGGCCTCGCCGAGGAGCTTGGTGTTGACAATGATGCCGAAGCTCTCATAGCAGTAGCCGATGGAGCAGAGCTTGCCATCCTCGTCGTAGAGGTTGTAAGCATCGGTGTTCAGCTCTTTTGCGACGGGAGTGTCGGTCAGGTCATAGCAGTATTCGCCCCATGTAGCAAGAGCGGGAGCATTGCCGACGACAAACAGCGTGGGAGCATCGGTCTTGTCCATCTCGGAGGTGAGGGTGGACTCATAGGTTCCGGATGCTGCGGTGACTATCTTCACTTCAACGCCGGTTTCCTTTGTATACTGAGCGGCTATCTCCTGAAGGTCTTCATCAGACTCAGGCTTGAAATTGAGCCAATATACGGAGCCTGCTTCTTCTGCTGATGCAACCGCGCACAGAGAGAAAACGAGCACCAATGCAAGAATAATTGCGGTGAACTTTTTCATGTGATTGATCTCCTTTAAATTTATTAAGTCAGGTTTCCCTGTCCTTTACTATTTATCCGGCGGAAGCCTTCTGACGCTTCCGCCCGCACGGAGCGCAGCTTTTGGGAAAAGATGCTCACTCCTGATGCTGCCCTTTATCATACCGTCGAGGATCCTTACGCTCTCGCGCCCTATAACATCGGCCGGCTGCACCATCGTGGTCAGCGTAGGATTAAAATACTTTGACATCTCCAGCCCGTCTATCGCGATCACCGAGCAATCCTCCGGTGTTCTGCGTCCTATATCGGCCATGGCCTTAATAAAGGCAACCGCTGTTTCATCCGATTCCATAAATGCGGCGGTAAAACCGACCTCACGCTCAGCCAGCAGCTTTGCAGCGGCATATGCGTGCTCCATATCGAAAGCGCCCGTTTCAATCACAAGCGCCGGGTCGTACTCGATTCCGGCATCTTCAAGCGCCTTTTTATAGCCGCCGTGTCTGAGCTGGCTTATCGAATTGTCGTTGCAGCAGTCAAAAAAGGCAACTATCCTCTTGTGCCCAAGCTCTATAAGATGCTCTACCGCCGTCCGTGCGGTTTCAAAGTCGTCTATCGTTACCGATGAGTAATCCGTTTCGGCAAGTGAACCAAAGCTGTTGGAATAGGAGCAGCAGACATACGGAACGCCTATAAGCGCCAGCTCCTGCGGGGTATAGTTGAAGCGGCCTCCAAGAAAAAGGATGCCTTTGAGCTTCTTTTCTCTTTCAAGGATCGCACCGGCCTTTACTTCGTCATCCTCGGCCGAAATAAAGCGCAGAGCCATATCATAACCCTTTGACGAAAGCTCCGCCGTGATTGTTTTAAGCATATCGGCAAAGAAAAGATTTCCCGTACCTCTGACAATGACGCCTATGCTGCTGGAACGGTTTTTCACAAGATCCCTTGCGGAGTTATTGGGAATATACCCGCTTTTTTCAACCATTTCAAGCACTGTCTTTCTTACTTCGTCGCTCACATCCGGACGGTTGTTAAGAACGCGTGAAACGGTGCTTACCCCAACGCCGCACTGCCTTGCAATATCCTTTATCGTCACTTAAAAAGCACATATCCTTTCGTCTATATCTTTCGTGTATATCTTTCGTGTATATCTTTCGTGTATATCTTTCGTGCGGCATAGTGCAAAAAGCCTTCCGGAAACGATACCGGAAACGATACCGAACTCTCTTTGCATAGATATTAGCAACCTCGAATAATTAAGTCAAGCCATGAATCGCCGCAAAAACAAACTTTGGAGAAATGGCTAAAAAAGCTCAGTCTGTTTTGTGCATTTTCACAATTGCCTCATCGCTTCCCTACCCTATTTGTTTTGCCGTTTATAAGACAAGTAGAAACGTTTCTTCCGAAAGTACACCCGTCAGTAAAGCAGCCTGCCGGAAGCTTTCTCTGACAGGCTGCTGGATCGGTATATACAATTATAATTTGTTCCGTGACGGTGTTGTGTTACTCCGCTTCTACAATACCGCCTTCTTTGACGGTAATTTTCATACCGTCCTTCACATATGCAAGAAACTCCTCGCCCAGTTCGTCGATAACGGGCATTTTCGCGTCTGTCCAGATACCGCCGAGTATTGCGCCGGACGCTGCCAACGGGTCGATCGTCATTGAAAACAGCATGCAAGCCGGCTGCATTCCGGCTTCCATCACCGTATAGAGAGCCATTCCGCCCGTGGTCGAGCCTATGGTCATCGGCAGGCAAAGCGCTTTGCCTATCATCGGTTTCTTATAGAGGTCGGGATTGTTCTGATCCGAACACTTCATTTCCTTGTCGTGCGTCATCATAGGCGTCTGGAAGCTTGCAAGCGTATTCACACCGCTGCGGCTTACAAGCGCGGCCGCAGTGCAGGTGCCGGAGACGATCACGCGTCCCTTGAATGTTTTCATTTGGTCTCACCTCCGGTGATTATACTAAGGATTTCATTCTCGGGATAAAATCTGGCGGTCGAGTATGTGCGCAGTTTATTTGAGCAGGTTATGACCGGCTTTCCCTTGCACAGAGGATTATTCATGTACATCAGCGGACACAGGCTTCCCGTGACCGCGCCGAAGGCTTTCAGCTTTTTCCTTTCGGGGAGCTTGTCAAACTCCCTCAGCACCTTTGCTGCGGCGGTAAATACCGTAGGTACGGCAAGCTTTTTTCTGCCGCTTTTTCCGAGCGCTTCTTCAAGTCTGTGCGTCCAATCTACAAGCTGTCCCAGCGTAAGATGCGGGCAGCCTATAAAGCAGAGCTTCGGTTTCGCGTCAAGGTTTTTCCAAACGCAGGGATAACCGTTTTTTACGCGCTCAATCTCAGCATCGTCGATAACATAGACCTGCGCACCTTCTTTTAAAAGACTCTCTCCAAAATCCTTTGCCTCTGGCGTGAGATTTTCGATGTGATAAAGGCCCACGGCGCCGTTCGATGCGGTCGCGGCGCCAAAGTCCTTCAGATAGGCGCAGTTTTCGTCATTCAGTTCCGTCCCGAGCCATTTGTCGAGTCCTTTGATATACGGTACTTCTTCCATGACCTTCATGCCGATCGCAGAGCCCAGAAGCTGTGCCTCCGGCTTCTTTTTGCAGTTTACTTCAACTATCCATGCCGCCTTTCTGCCATCATCGGTAAGGAAGCCGAACTCCGGCACAAAACCAGCGATTGAGCCGAAAAGCTCAATTATGCCCGAGTTTCTGTTGCAGCGCGCGCCCAAAACCGAGTTCGCATATACAACCGCCGACGATTCCGCCCACGACAGCACATCCCCTCTGTTCGGTTTGTTTCCCACCTGATCAAGATAGCAGGTGCAGGTATAATCCTCCTCGTCGGAAATTCCCAGCTTTTTGAGCTGCTCCTCAAGGCGCGTCTGGGCTGAATACATAAACTTTGTGAATACAAGCTTTTCAAGGATGCTGCACGGGACGTTCGGATCGAACGGTCTCGGATCGGCCGTGAACTTCTGTCCCGACGTCAGCCCCGCCTCGATAAGCTTATCATAAAGATCGTTTACCGGCTTCATGATGCCAAGTCCGAAGGAGATTACCGTATGACCGTATTTGCCTGTTATCGGCACCATACGCTCGGCTCTGAAAGTGTCGCCGTAGGCCACCAATGTCTCCATGACCCTGGCCATGGTTTCACCGCGGCTGCCGTCGAGCAAAGCCTGCTGTTCGTCCGTAAGATGCATTTTTTCACTCCCTTTTAAAAACTGCCCGGTAAAGATATACCGGGCAAAGATGTTTTTTATTTCACGGTGCACGCCGGAACATCGATAACGATATCAGACATCGCAAAGCTGGAGCATGGGTGGATATAGTTAAATTCCACATCCGCTCTGCGCCTGCCGTCAGTTTTCTCCGGGACAAACACCTTCCCTGAGACGAGCTTTGAGCGGCACCAGCCGCACTCTCCGCTGCGGCAGCGGGACGGAGCGGCTATACCCGCACGCTCAATTGCAACAAGGACTGGTTCATCCGCCGAGACAGGAATATCATATTCTCTGCCGCACTGAACGACTTTGAGATTAAAGGTTTTACCCCTGATCTCTTCCGGGTAACCGGGCTGATTCCACGGGTCCTTGATCATGCCGAACAGCTCTCTGCGCACAAACTTTCTGCGCAGACCAAGCTTTGCAATCTCGGTATCGAGGAAATTGTACATTGCCTGAGGGCCGCACATGAAAATGCTGTATTCTTCACCGCCGTATTTTTTTATAAGATCAGCGGTTATAAAGCCGTGCTCGTATCCCGGCTTTTCCTCATCGGAAAGGACATGAACGACATGGACTTTATCGCAGGCTTTGCATACCTCGTCAAGTTCCTTCTTGTACACAATTCCTTCCTCTGTGCGTGATCCGAAAATTATTGTGAGATCGAAGTCCTCAATGCCGTCTCTCAAGGCATAGGCCATGCCCATAAACGGGGTTATGCCTGAACCGCCTGCCAGAGCAACTACCTTCTTTGCGTCGCGGATACGTTCATAATAAAGATGCCCCTGCGGACCGGAGATCGTGACCTTCTGCCCTATCTTCCAATTATCCTGAATATACGGAGAAATAAAGCCCGCATCATCGCGCTTGACCGTGATATTATATTCACCGCGTTTTGCCCACGCGGGGCTGCCGCACAGAGAATAGGAACGCGATGTGACAGTATTTCCGACGGAAACGGAAACACTTACATACTGTCCGGCACGGTAAGGAGCCAGCGGAGATCCGTCCGCGCTCTTTAGAACGATAGTCTTGGCATCCGGTCCGTTTTGGCGTATTTCCGAAACAACGACATATTGTTTTTCCGGATGACGTATCTTAGCTTTCTCATTTGTTATAAAAGTTTTGGGCAGAGGAGTTGCGGGAGAGGCCTGAATAGCGGCTTCACGCACCTTTGGCATATTCTTGAATCTGAGCATATCGAACGCGCCTATGAGGCCCACTTTGTAATTGCAGTTTGCAGCCATATCACTTGACCTCCTCTGATCTCATTTCGGCAAGAGTCTTCTTCGCCAATGTGTCGCCGCTGAAAATGGCGGAATTATATCCGTCTCCGCGTATGGACGCCGCGCCGACGAATTTAAGTCCCTTTACCGGGAACTCGGTTCCCATCATCATCATTCTGGGCATCATGTTGTCCCAATCCTTAAGCTCAAATCCGTAAGCCGAGCCCTGAGGAGTATTTACATAGTTGCACATAGTCCACGGTGTTGCGATCTCAAGCTCTTCGATATACGGCGTCACGGTAAAGCCCGTGCGCTCCTCAAAAAGACGGATGAGCTTCTCGGCAAAAGCGGTCTTTGTCTCAACATAGTTATCCTGCTCAACGTTTGCCCAATCGTCGTCCATAAAAGTGCTGGTAAGCGATATCACGCATGTTCCCTCCGGAGAGAAGCCGGGATTTACAACATTGTAGCACACCATTACCTGATTGCAGTTTGTGGCGATCTTTTTCCCGTCGTTGTACTCCCTTACGCTGTCGGCGGTGGTAGGGAGGAATATCGTATAGTCGTGTATTCCAAGCTCTTCCGCCGACTTGTCAAGCCCCATATAGACAACAAACATGCGGGCGGAATATGTACGGGCATTGCCAAGCTTTATCATGCGCTCAGGAACTACCTCCGGCGGGCACATGGACGCATAAACCATATTCTGGTTCATGTTGCAGAGAATGTATTTTGTTTCCACGTCGCCGCAGGTAGTGCGAACGCCGCTTACAGCCTTGCTGTCATCGAAAATGATCTCGGTCGCAGTGCAGTTCATCCATATATCGCCGCCCATATTGCGGAAACATTCCAGAAGACCGGTGGTCAGCTCGTTGCTGGTCTTATCCGGAATCCACGCGCCATGGTTGACGTACAGCCACAGCATATTGACGTATTGCAGGAACGAAACATGATCCGCATCAACTCCAAGATATCCCCAATATGTACTCATAATGTCCTGCGCGAGCTTCGGCATCTTCATCGCCCTGAACACCTGATTTACCGTGTAGCTTCCCAGCCGCAGGAAGTTCGGGAAATGCTCCTGCATATACTTGGGATCGGTCTTGCCGGCGCAGGCAAGCGAATAGTCGCCGGCTTCATGGAACTCTGTGCCGAGTTCAAAGATATCCTGTACGGATTTGCGGCAGCCCGGAACAAGACGTTCCATCTCATTGACATATTCCTTTACCGTACACGGAAGTGTTGCGTCAATATGGGTTTTGCCGTCGGAAGCGGTCGTGATAACACGGAAATTATCCGGCACCATATGCCAGCCGATATCCAGCCCGAACTCTTCACAGGTCTTGCGGCAGCCGCCCGGATTTTCGTGTGTGCCCCATTCGCATATCTCATGCAGCGCAGTCTCAAACTCAAATCTGCCTCTGCGGAAGCTGGACGCGCAGCCGCCCGGAAGGTTATGCTTCTCTATAAGCAGTGTTTTTTTGCCGCCTTTTGCCATTCTGCAGGCGGCGGCAAGCCCGCCGTTGCCCGCGCCGATGACCACGGCATCATATTTAGGCATATAATTTCCCTCCTTAATATTTATTGTGGTAATACCACAAATACACATTTTGAATATTACCATCCATGTTATTTATATGTCAAGCAGTGCAAATCTTTTTCGTCGGAATTTCCATATTTTTCATTGACAATTAAGCAATATGCAAGTATAATTCTCGTTGTGGCTATTGGTATTACCACGTGACATCTTTAGGGAGGGATTATATGGGATTTACAAAGATCACTGCGCTTTCAATGACAGACCTATTTGTCCATCAGATAGAAAATATGATCCTTTCAAGTGAACTTGCCGTCGGTGAGCAGCTTCCGCCGGCAAGAGAACTTGCCGTAAAAATGGGCGTCAGCCGTTCCGTTGTATCCGCAGGACTTATAGAGCTTGAAAAACTCGGCTTTGTTGAAATAAAACCGAGGCAGGGCGTATATGTATGCGATTACAGAAGGCGCGGAACAATGGAAACTCTTGTTGCTATAATGCGCTACAACGGCGGCGCACTGAGGAAAAACGAGGTGCGCTCGCTTCTGGAAGTAAGAGACGCACTTGAGTGTCTCTGTCTTGGGCTTGTCCTGGAAAAAGCGGAAATAACGGAGCTCGAAAAGCTCTCCCCTATTCTTGACGCCATACGCGATTCCCGCGATGCGGACGAAGCGGCGGAAAATGTATTCCGCTTTCATCATGAGCTTGCGGTCATGTCCGGAAACGTTCTTATGCCGCTGCTGTACTATTCTTTTCATGAACAAGGCATTTACCTGTGGTCATTGTATTGCAGAAAAAGCGGCATAAGAAAAATGTACGAGCTCAAGCTTAGACTCTATTCCGCGCTGCTCAACGGCGACGTCAGTTCAGTGCAGGAGCAGACTCACGAGGTGATGAGCGCTGCCATAGACCAGCTCAGTTTCTACGGCGCTTAGTGTATGCATATGCCTCTGTTCAGCGTTTGTTGAACAGAGGCAATGTCCTATCTGTTATTCGATTCGGCCATTGTGCGGTAATTGTCGCACTCGCACACGCTGTCGGGAGGGAAAAACTCCTCCACCGGAAAGCGTATCCTGCTGAAAAGCATGCAGGGGTCTTCGTCGCTTGATACACCGGGGCACTCCTTGTCGGGGATGCAGTAGTCATAGGCCGGGATCTGAAGCTGTGTGTCCCGCTCAAGTCTTATTATGCTGAACTGTCCGATCGTGGCGTACCACCTTTTCGCGGTATCCGTGAGCACCAGAGCCTCGTCAAAGGCCGCCGTAATAAAGCCGGGTATACCCCTCTGCTCAACATCGGTCGGGATAAGGCACTCGGCGTCAACAAGCTTGCAGTGCAGACAGATAGGGTCAACCGAATTTACGACTGCCGTCGGCATATCGTCCGTCGGGGTATAAAGTGTCGCTATCTCCGATGAAAAGGTTTTTACACTGCCCTCGCTGCCGAAGAGCATAACCCGCTTATCGAATATTGCAAGTCCGGTGCAGGTCTGCCCTGCCGGAAACGTCTCGCCGGTCACACGGTAGAAATAAGTGCAGTCTACGGTGAAATATCCGCGGTTAAACGATATCGGTTCAACGTTTACATTTATATAAAGCAGCTGAGCGGCTCTCGGCCTTATGCTGAGAGCATTTTCTATGTAGGACTGCGACGTAACAGTAGGATATACTCTCAGGTCATCCACGCAATCCTTATCTCTGCAGCTGTCAAATATCTTTCTTGTGTTGATGCAAACGGCTTCACGGATACATGCCGAGTTATCGACCGGTCCGGAATTAACTTTGTCAGCCAAATGGCACTACCTCCTGTTTACATTGAATTGATACTCTTATCAGGGCAAAATTTTTGATTTCGGCCTGAGCTTTTGAAGCGCTCAAGCCCCTTGCAGGGCGCTGTCCATGCGAGAGGTCAATTTTTTGCTAGGCTGAGGCTTCAAAAGCGGGTCTCATACGAAATCTGCGCCGCACGGCTATTAAAGCAATTTTAATTAGATTTCTGTATAAGAAGCTTCAATACAGTTTATGTCTGTCAGCCGCCGATGTGTAAATTTTTTTTGGATAAGTAAACGACAGTCCAGTTTCGCAGCTTCCGTTCATGAGCATCTCACCAATCACTGTAAAAAAATCTTTCTTTACTCGACCGTATGTGATAGAATATATGAGCGCGGCTGTGCGCAGTATGACTTTAAACCGCCGCGCATCTAAAACTTGGAAAGTTCAGGAGCATAAAATGTCAGATACTCCCCTTGCCGCCAGGCAGAATATACATACACGCGTGGAATACGTCGATACCATGAGAGGCGTATGCATACTGCTTGTTAATTATTTTCACGCGAATTTTACTCTGTTCATGTATAAGTACGTTGCAGATATCTGTGTCCATCCGTTTCTCTTCATGGCAGGGTATTTTTACAGCCGCAGACTAAGCTTCAGGGACAACGCCATAAAGAAAGCGCGCTCAAATCTTTTTCCGTACTATGTTTTCGGCCTTTTTTACTATTTTGTATGGCTGTGCTTTTCCGGAAATCCAAATGGGGACATTATTGCCCCTCTGCGAGCCGTTTTGTATTTGCCCACCGGATTCTTCCCCATAGAATCCGCCTTGTACTTTCTTCCAATGATGTTCTTCGGCGTCATTATTTTTTCTCTGATCGAAAAAAATATCGGCAGTGAAAAGCTTCGGCTGCTCGCCGTTCTGCTTATCACGCTGCTGGGAAATATCTGGATAAAGCTTTCCGACGCACGACTGCCTATGAGCATCGATGTGGCAATGTCGCTGCTTATATATATCTATCTCGGATATAACGGGCGTAAAATCCTTTCATTTACGGACTCGATGCTTGCAAGGCTGAAAAGCCGCTGGTCAAAGGTGCTTGTTTTTATCATACTCGCCGTAATGAACTATATCGCCATTGAGCTCTGTCCAATTTCCAATATACGCAACGGCGAATGGGGTATAATCCCTATGACACACCTCAACACATGCGTTACAATGCTGCTGTGGGTGTACTTTTTCCGTTGGTTTGATAAAGTTCATGCCTTTTCTGCACTCAGCCGTGTGTTGAAATACATCGGGCGCAATTCCATGATTTTCATGTGCTTCAGTCATGTCGGGCTTAAAATCAGTCAGGTGATCGTGAGCCGTCTGCCTCTTCCGCTGCCCGTGTACAACATTGCCTACTATTTTCTGAGCATAGTCGTGATACTCCCTGTCGTCTTCATTTTCAACAGGACAAAACTGCATCTGATATTCGGCAGATGATTTTTTGCGATCCGGTAATTTTTTCTGGATTTTGAAAAAACCATATGCTATAATAACCATGTTTTTTAAAAATAAGGTTTGGGGGATTGAGAAATGAAGTGTCCGTTTTGCGGCTATACAGAGAGCAAAGTAATTGATTCCCGCCCCGCAGAAGAGGGTGCAACCATCAGACGCCGCCGTGAGTGTCTTGATTGCAGCAAAAGATTTACCACCTATGAGATAATCGAGCGTATGCCGCTTGTTGTCGTCAAGAGAGACGGCAGCCGCCAGACGTTCGACAAGGTGAAGCTCATTAACGGTATGGTGAGAGCATGCGAGAAACGCCCCGTTACGCTTTCACAGCTCGAAAAAATCGCCGATGATATTGAGCAGGAGCTTCAGAGCAATCTGGAGCGTGAGATAAAAACCGTTGACGTCGGTGAAATGGTAATGAACCGCCTCAAAGACATTGACGAAGTCGCCTACGTCCGCTTTGCCTCGGTTTACCGAAGCTTCAAGGATATCAACACCTTTATGGATGAGCTTTCAAAGCTGCTTACGGAGAGCAATTCAAAAAACGCTGCCCAGTGACGGGTGCTCCATCATATCAATGCTTTCAAGGTGATATCTGAGCTTTTCGTATGCCGCCTTCGATGCAAGCGGGTCATCCCCCAAAATGCTTTCTTTCAGTTCATAGAAGGCGTCCGTTGTGCTGTCTATCTCGCTGTGCCTGATAAAAATGTGGGTATACCGGTCTGATGTGAGCCACAGCTCCAAGCCGCTGTTCAGGTATTTCTGCGCGGATTTTGTATCAAGCTTTTCTGCGCAGGTCTGCGATTTTGATAAAAGAACTATTATACCGTCTGTTAGTTCGTCAATTTTTCTTAAGTTCCACGCAGATATCAGTATCATTACCGCAAGAATAAAGCAGGCGGCGGATTCACGTTTTTTCAATTCAATTATCATCCTTGTATATTTGTATTTTTTTCTTGTCAGTCACCGTCATAAGATATACCTCGGAAATGTCGTTTTTCCCGTTTTCTTTTATCCGCTTGTCGAGCCATTGTCTGTCCAGCCCCAGGAGCGTCATGTTCTCCTCTGCTATCTTCCCTTTGCTGACCACAATGTGAGGATAGCCGACGTCTTCCGGAGTCTTTCCCATCTGTCCGGCAGTTAAAGGGCTGTCCTGCGGATTCATGATAACATTTACATGCCCGTCAGTCTCCAGGATTGCATACTGAACCTTGTCTATATCAAGGCAGTCTTTATTTCTCAGCTCCTGCATAAGCTCTTCATTTGAGAAGCGGTTATTTTCCATCTCACGCACATTTATCCGGCCATGGTCGATCAGTATGCTCGGCTTTCCGAAAAGAAGCTTTCTGGCAAATATGCTTTTCCCGCTTATCCATATCAGCAAGACCTCGCAGCAGAAAAGTGTCGTTATTGGCACAAGCCCGTTTATCAGCGGAATACCGAGATCCTGAAGCGGGTGCGCCGCAAGATCCGCGATTAAAGACGCCACAACAAATTCTGAAAGCTCCATTTCCGCAAGCTGTCTTTTTCCAAGCATCCGCATTATTATCATCAGCGCAAAGAAAATTATCAGTGTCCTTAAAATTATTATTATCACGTTGTATCACTCCCCCTGCTTATTTTGCTGATAAAGGAGAGAATTATGAAAACAATTGTTTCCGACAAATCCATAATATGCAGAAATGTTGTGAAATACATAGAAGAACTGCTGAAGAAAGTGCCAAATGCAAATATTGCCTTTTCAGCGGCGGATCTTGATGACGAATTTTTCTGCATGCTTGTTGATTCCTGCCGGGCGGGAAAAATTGACTTTTCAAACGTCAAAATTTTCAGCGTCGGTGAATTTGCCTCCGGAAATGTTCTGGGAGCGGATTTTAAGACGCGCTTTCTTGACAAAGTAAACGTCCGCGAGGAAAATTGCTTTCTGCTGAACGGTTCAAATTATGAAACATATGACGATTTGATCGCTTCCGCAGGCGGGCTTGATCTTGCCCTGCTCGGTCTCGGCTCAAACTGCCGGATCGGCTTCAATGAGCCTGGAACGCCATTTTCATCGCTTACGCATATTCAAGACCTTACAGAAGCTTCAAAAAAACAGCTTCAAAGGTTTTTCCCCGCCGGAACGGAGATTCCGGAAAAAGCTGTCACACTTGGGATAAGCTCGATAGTCGCTGCTGAAAGAATAGTCGTCATGGCTTTCGGAAACGAAGTGTCTGCCGCTCTTTTCAGAACCATGTATTCGAGAACTGACGTTTCAACCCCTTCCGCTTTCTTACAGGTACCATATGAAGTAACTGTTTTTGCGGATAGGGACGCAGCAGGTAATCTATAAAAATCAGGAGGAACTTATGGGAAAATATTTTGGAACAGACGGATTCCGCGGCGAGGCAAATAAAGACCTTACCGTAGAACACGCATTCAAGATCGGCCGCTATCTCGGCTGGTATTACGGGCAGGAGCACAGAGCCAAGGTCGTGATAGGAAAAGACACGCGCCGCTCAAGCTATATGTTTGAATCCGCATTGTGCGCCGGTCTTACGGCTTCCGGGGCTGACGCCTATCTTCTTCATGTCACGAGTACGCCAAGCGTATCGTATATCGCACCTGCGGATGACTTTGACTGCGGCATTATGATCTCCGCAAGTCACAATCCTTACTACGACAACGGTATAAAGCTGATCAATTCCAACGGCGAGAAGATGGAAGAGTCCGTTCTTGACGGTATTGAGGAATATATTGACAGCAATGTAGAGCTTCCCTATTCCGTGCGTGAAAGCATCGGGCAGACGGTTGATTACTCCGCCGGCCGCAATCGCTACATCGGCTACCTTATCTCTCTTGCGACGCGTTCCTATAAGAGGTACAAAGTGGGACTCGACTGCGCAAACGGCAGTACATGGCAGATGGCAAAAAGCGTATTTGACGCTCTCGGCGCCGACACATACGTTATTGCCAATCACCCCGACGGCCTTAATATCAACGTTGACTGCGGCTCAACCCATATCGAAAATCTTCGCAAATATGTGCTTGAAAACAAGCTTGACGTCGGCTTTGCCTTTGACGGCGATGCGGATCGCTGCCTTGCCGTCGATGAAAAGGGCAACATTATCAACGGCGACCATATAATGTATGTCAACGCAAAATACATGCAGGAAAAGGGCAGCCTCGGCGATTCAAAGGTCGTCACCACAATAATGTCCAACATGGGTCTTTACAAGGCGCTTGACGCGCTCGGAATAGGCTACGAAAAAACCGCCGTAGGCGACAAGTATGTTGCGGAAAATATGCGTGAAAACGGTCACCTTATCGGCGGAGAGCAGTCCGGACACATAATTTTCGGCCGTCTTGCAAATACCGGCGACGGAATACTCACGGCAATCAAGATCATGGAATGTATAACCGAGAGCAAAGAGCCTTTGTCGGTTCTCGCTTCCGGCATGAGAATGTATCCGCAGATGCTCAAGAATGTTGTAGTCACTGACAAGGACGAAACGCTCTCCTGCAAGGAAGTCACAGACGCTGTCGCAAAGGTCGAACGCGACCTCGGCGACAACGGCAGGGTCGTTCTCCGTAAAAGCGGAACAGAGCCTCTTCTCAGAGTCATGGTCGAAGCAAACACGCAGGAGCTGTGCAACGAAAAGGTGGACGAAATCATTGACGCGATGGCGAAAGCCGGAAAGCTTATAAAGGTGAAATGATGGTAGAAATCAACGAGCTTTTTGATCTTGAAAAAACAATAGCGGCAGAGCTTTTTGCCGGAAAGACCTATCCGTGGGAGGTTCTGCCAGAAATAAAGGATTTTATTCTCAAACTCGGCGAAACACTTGACGAAACGGAATATGATCACCCCTCGGATGGCGTGTGGATAGCAAAGGACGCCGCCGTTTTCCACTCGGCATATATCGGTTCCCCCTGCATTATCGACCATGGCGCCGAAATACGCCAGTGCGCATTTATCCGCGGCAGCGCGATCGTCGGCAAAAACGCCGTTGTAGGCAACTCGACGGAGCTTAAAAATGTTGTTCTCTTTGACAACGTTCAGGTTCCTCACTATAATTACGTGGGTGATTCCGTGCTTGGCTACAAGGCGCATATGGGCGCCGGGGCAATTACGAGCAATGTAAAATCCGATAAGACGCTTGTAGTTATAAAAGAGCCAGGTAATCCGCATGAGACCGGCAGAAAAAAAGTCGGCGCAATGCTCGGCGATAATGTTGAAATCGGCTGCAACAGCGTCCTCAACCCCGGTACCGTTATCGGACGCCGCTCAAACGTGTATCCCACCTCATGTGTCAGAGGCGTCATACCCGCTGACAGCATTTATAAGGCTAAAGACAATATTTTTTCAAAAAAGTGATTTAATTACCTTTTAAAGCATTAAAGAAGGACACTGTCCCGTGTTTGAACGGAGATAGTGTCCTTCTTAATGTCATTTTATGACTTTTTTCCGCCTCAGTCATGGTTCGGCGTATCATCCGGCACTTTAGCGTCAGTCGGTGACGGTCCCGACTTTGCGTCAAAAAGTTCTTCCTCAAGCACTCCCGCGATTTTCAGTACCGGCACTATTCCCGAGAGCAGCGCAAAAAGCGCAATTATTTCAGGTATCGCCGAAACAAGCTCCTCCACGACAAACATTATCGCGGAGTTAAGGCTGCTGCACAGCAGCGCCGCGCAAAGCAGACCGCCCGCAGCCTGCCCGACGCACACTGACACAACAAGGCAGAGATAGAGCCTGTCATACATGGCCCCTTTTTTGATTTTTTCAAGCAGGAGCTTTGAGCTTACCGCAAAAACAAGGCACTTTCCTATCTCAGCCGGAAGCAGCGCCGCTGTGGGAATCTGCGATTCTATAAGCGTGATTACCGGCAATATGACGGCGCAGCATACGCCGTATTCAAGCGGGCAGCACATTGCGCATATGAGCACCGACAGATAAACCGCGCAATTAGTTCCCAGCGGTGCAAAAACGGTCTGAAGCGCAGCCGATGCAGCAATGCACAGAGCACAGATCATTGAATATTCTGTTTTTTTCAAACTGACATTTTTCATTTAGGTGATCAAAGGATTATCAGCTGCACCGCAAAAAAAGCAATGCTTACGGTTACGGCGCAGTAATCGTATATGGAAAGTTCGGTACGGTTCTGACAGATTTTCCCAAAATTTTCCGCCATTCCCCTCGATTCAAGCACAACCGCACGTTCCTTGACCTCGCAAAGCGCATAATAGAGCGCCGGCCGCAGAAGGCGCAGCTTTGCCGCTGAATCAAACCGTCTCCGTTTTTCCCAGCGTTGTATTCCCTTGTTTTTCTGAATTTCCCATATTTCATCCAGTTTTTTTCTGAACAGGTCATAAAACAAGAACGATGACGCGACCGTCAGCGCTATCCTGTCGGGAGAAACACCCAGCACTGTCAGAGGTCTTAAAATCACGGCCAGCGGTGCACCCAAAGACATCGGCTCCGTCAAACATCTTAACAAGTCGAACAACACCGCTATTTCAACTATCTTTGCGGCAGTCCCGATTCCCCTGAGCACGCCGTTTACTGACGGCGTAAATATCCAAAGGCTGTAAAAGGCCGTCTCGGGAGAGTAAAAGCAAAAATCAAGCATGCAGACAAAGAGCAGCAGCGGCAGCAGTCTGCCGACAGAGCTCTTTACTGCCGCCGGGGCTATCTGTGCAAGATAAAACAGCGCCGCAAGAAATACCGCCGTCAGGATGTGTCCTAAAAGAGAATCAGCAAATATAAACGCCGCCGTCAGAATCGCCAGACAGACAAGCTTTATCGCCGGATCAATTCCCGCAAGCACATTCTTTTCAGCAATGTCGCCGCTATGCGAGTCACAGCTCATTTATTTTTCCTCCACATAAGTATCTTGAGGCGGTCAATAAACTGCTCGTACAAGATGATATTGCTCGGCATATCCATTCCGTTTTCCCGCAGCATCTGGCAGCACTTTTTTACATCCGGTACATCCACGCCAAGGTGGTTCAGAAAGAAATACTCGGAAAAGACATTTTTTGCGGACGAGTCAATAGCGATGCGTCCATCCTTTAAAATAATGATCCTTCCCGCATATTCCGAAATGCGGGAGACGTCGGCAGTGATCAAGACAATCGTAACACCCTGCATATTCAGCTTTTTCAGCAGTTCCATCAGCTGCTTGCACCATACGCCGTCCATATTTTTCATAGGCTCGTCCAGCACAATGATCTCCGGCGACAGAGCAAGCAGAGAAGCAAGAGAAATCGCCCGTCTTTCATCACACGTCAGTTCAAACGGCAACTTATCCTTTACTGTCTCATAGTCAAGCCCCACAAGCCCGATCGCCCTCCCTGCGGCATCCGCAAGCTTTTCTTTGTTTTTTTCTGTTTTTCTTAAAAGGGCGCATACCTCTTTTTCCACGGTTATCTCTGACACGGCTTTTTCCGCCTCTGACGCCAGATAGACCGAGACAGGCATTTTTCCGGAACCGTTTGCAGCCGTGATACTACCGATATCCGGACGGATAAGCCCGCAGATCATTTTGCCGAGAAGCGCGCCTCCGCTCTCTGCCGTATCGACTATCCCAACGAACTCCCCGTCGTTTATCCGGAGAGATTCGATGTTAAATATTTTGTTATGTACCGGATTCCTTGCATTTTTTTCCCGGTATGTTACGTTCTCCAATATTACAGGCATATTTCATCCACCAATTCACGCATGGTAAGCGGAGGCCGGCTGAGTTTTATATCACTGTCAAGAAGGTCATGGTACACTCTCATCGGAAACGCCGGTTCGATTCCGGCCGTTTCGAGCAATTCAGCATCCGACAGGATACTGCGCGCCTCACCGCAAGCCAGCACACTCCCCTCCTTGAGCAGGAGCACACGCTGAGCCGCCGCCGCTTCGTCAAAACTATTTGTAATGATCACGATCGTTTTTCCGCCGTCATGCAGTTTATGAAGCAGTTCAAAATAGCTTTCCCTCTCCTTGCCGTAAATACCTGATGCCGCGTCTTCAAAAATAAGCACCTCTGGCTCCAAGGCAAGTACAGCGGAGATCTGAACGCAGAGACTTTCATATTCCGTAAGCGTCTCCGTCCGCGCATGTTCTTTATCGGTCATCCCGGTGCGTTCAAGGTAAGCTGAGCATTTTTCCGGAATATCTTTCGCGTCCGTACCGGCACAGAGTAACGCAAGCGCTATTTCAGCCTTCACGGTCGAAGCAAGAAAACATCTATGGTGAGCTGAAAAAACCATCCCGCATTTTTTCCTTATGCTTTCCTGGTTTTTGCTGTCGGATGTATCCATCCCGCAAACGGTAACTTTTCCGCTCTCCGGCAGCAGCAGTCCGTTCAAATGGCGGGAAACCGTGTTTTTCCCGCTCTCCCGTGTACCGGTAATTGCGAATATTTCCCCCTTATCAACTTCAAACGAGATCCTGCAAACAGATCGTCCTTCACATACCGTGCGGCTGCAAAAGGAAAGATCGTTCACCTCAATTATGCTCAATCCGACTGCCTCCAAAATTTACTCAATGATAATATATACTATTTTTCCAGCCTCGGCAATACCTTTACACTTTTTTCGCAGCTTGCCGACCGGCGGTTTGTGTTGCCGAACAGATATAAGCTGTGGTATAATATAAAAATAAAAACACCGGAGGAAATGCAGTGGACACCTTATCCGTAAAAAAAATCGGCAGGTCTGATAAAATAACCGTCATTATACTTGCCGCTGTTTTTTTTGCGTGTGCGATTTTTTCTATAACCGACGGATGCTATTGGGGAGACGACTACGCCGCATATATCTCCGAGGGGATCGCAATCGCAGAAGGACGCCTTGACACGCAGGCCGCACTTAACGCGAAAATGCATCCCTCTCCCCTGCCGGATGAAGCTGTCGGAAGACCGCTTGTATATGTATGGGGCTATCCGCTCGTTCTGGCACTGGTATACCGGCTTGTCGGATTTGACAGAATAACCTATGCATCAATTTTTTTCTACAAGCTCCCGACAGTCATTTCCTTTGCCCTTGTTTCAGCTGTCCTTTTTCTTTTCCTTAGACGGCGCTTCGGTTACTTTCTTTCGCTCCTGCTGACTGTTGCGTTCTGCTCATGCGCTGAGTTTTACAATTTTATCAACACTCTTTACGGCGATATGTATTTCATGCTTTTTGCCCTGCTCGCCCTTTATCTCGTCGAGCTTTACATTGAAAACTCCGAAAACGGCCGGCACGAAAAAATCGGAGTTATCCTCGGCATAGTTTTGTGGTACATGTACGAGATAAGACTGAACGGTCTGGCGATCCTGCTTGCGTGCCTCGCCGCGCACCTTATATACCTCGTAAAAAGCGGAAATCTTACCAAACCGGAAATTCTGCTGCGCGAGACCGTTCCGTATATCGTATTCTTTGCTTTCAAATCACTCTCTGAGCTTCTGATCGCTTCTCCGACGCCGAATACAAGTGATTTTCAGGATTCATCACCCGCTCTTTTTTTCTCCAACCTTGGTGTTTACCTGAATCTTGTTCTTGATTTTTTCCGGCAGATATATAGCAGACTCCTTATAAGCCCGTTGTATTCCGTACTGAGAAGATTTGCCGAAATAAGCTATTCCGACCTTGCCGTTGCCGGCGACATATTGGCGTGGGTCAGCTTTGCTCTGCTTATCCTCGGACTTATGTACGGCGGAATCAAGAAAAATCTGCATCTGTTGCTGCTCACCGTTTTTTACATAATGGCCGCTTCTGTGCTTCCGTATACGCAGGGTATGAGATACATATATCCGATCCTGCCGGTGATCCTCATGTTTTTCGGCTATGGCGCAAAATGCGTTTTCGGATTCTTTGACGGCAAAACTCTGTGCCGTGCTTTGCCCGCAGCCGCTTCGCTTTTGTGCCTGCTCTGTCTGTATCAGGTCGCCTCAAACGATATCACTCTTCAGACCTATGGGAGAGATGAGACGGAAATCGTCAATGTTGAGGATATTTATATGCAGAACGCATACTCTCCATGTGCCGTTGAAGTGTACAACTACATACGTGCAAACACTCCCGGACATTGCACCATTGCGTTTTTTGCACCGAGGGGACTGTATCTGAACACGGAAAGATTCTCGATCAAGCCGGATGTAAACGGACACAGCATAGACGAGGCCGATTATTACCTTGATTACCTCAAAACCGGCGAATACAATATCACACCCCCGCTTGACGGAAAATTTGAAAGTATGTTTTCAAACGATGAGTTTGTTTTCTATAAACGCATAAAAGATTTTTAACGAGGAGCAATAAAACAAATTATGAATCAACGCGAATTAAGTGAGATACGCCGCAGATGGAAAAGCGACAGATCCTCAGTTGCCAATATTTACGGATGCTATGTAAATTCTAATAAAGAAATCATCTCCAGCTTTGACAGCTCTCTGGGGCTTCTCTCGCACGATGAGAGTGAGATGTATCTTTCCATTCTGAAAAAAACGCTTTCCGGAACACTCGGAAAAAATCTGATCGACATTGAATTTGAAACGAGGCAGGTCACGGACGGGGCGGAGCACGCTCTGCTCATGAAGCTTAAAAAAGAGCTTCTGCACGATGAAGAAAGCCGGAACGAGCTTTGCGGTAAAATTATCTCATCCCTCAGTCTTGAGGACGAATGCAATTACCTCATACTCCTTGCCGCGGACGCCTATGACGTGCCGCACATGAGAGGGCATGACAGCAATGCGCGCACAGACAGCGGTGAAGTCTTCAAGTATTTTCTCTGCTGTGTCTGCCCCGTCAAATCCGCTTCGCTTGAGCTTGGTTACATTCCCGACAGCGGCGATTTTCATTCCTGCTCAACCGGGCAGACCGTTGCATCTCCGCTGCTCGGCTTCATGTTCCCGACCTTTGATGAGAGAAGCACGAACATATATAATGCCCTGTATTATACAAAAAAGCCGTCTGAGCTCCATCAGGAGCTGATAGACGCTCTTTTCAAAACGAGTACGCCCCCCATATCCGCTCCCGCGCAGAAGGAAGCTTTCGGCAGCGTTATAAGCGCCTCGCTTGACAGTGAATGCAGCTTTGACATCGTTCAATCGGTAAACGAGCAGATAAGGAACAGGATCCTTGTACATAAAGATGCGAAAATTCCGGAAAAGCTCGAAATAAGCGTGAAGGAAATCGGGGAAATGCTCAGGGACAGCGGGCTTGAGGACGCAAAAGTGGCCGACTTTGAGGAGGAATGTGAAAAATCCTTCGGTGAGGGCGCCGCTTTGAATCCGAATAATATAATAGACGCGAAAAAGCTCCGCATCGAAACCCCCGAAATAAAAATATCCTTGTCTCCGGACAACGCCTGTCTCGTTGAGCAGCGCATAATCGACGGCAGAAAATATATACTTATCCCCGCAGAAAACGGTGTGGAAATAAACGGAATAAACGTTAAGATCACGGAATGATTTTCCTCTGAAACGCCGCATGCGCCTTTTGTTTTTATCAGGGGCTATTATGGAAAATATTTATAATGAGTACATCATTGCTCTCCGAGATTATGCCATAATATAAAGAAAACAGGATGTGATTGCGTGAACAAAATAAAAAACTCATTCAGAATAACAAATTTTATAATGCTTACCGCAGCAGGAATTATCAACGCTTTCGGAGTTACGATTTTTCTTGCGCCCGTAAAGCTTTTTGACAGCGGCATTTCCGGCACCTCAATGCTTGTCTCACAGCTTACGCCAAGCTGGTGCAGTCTTTCTCTGCTGCTTATCATATTAAACGTTCCGATTTTTTTATACGGACTGAGAAAACAGGGGGGCAGCTTTTCGGTTTACTCGATATATGCCGTTGCCGTCTACTCGGTTTCGGCGTGGCTTATCACGGATGTGCTGCCGGTTGACGTCTCGATAGCTTCACCCCTCGCCCAGCGCGATCTTTTCCTGTGTGCGATTTTCGGCGGCGTTGTCTCCGGTCTCGGCAGCGGCCTTACCGCCAGGTTTGGCGGCGCAATGGACGGCCTTGACGTACTCGGAATCATCTTTGCAAAGCGTATCGGTCTCAGTCTCGGAACGTTCGTTATGGTTTATAATGTGCTGCTGTACGTGATTTGCGGTATAATTATGAACAGCTGGATACTGCCGCTCTACTCCATTGTCGCATACGCTGCGGCGTCAAAGACCATTGACTTCTGTGTTGAAGGATTTGACAGGTCAAAAGCTGCGTTTATCATTACAGCAAAGCCAAAAGAGGTCTGCGCCGCACTTTCGGAGATTTTTCACGACGGGATCACTATGCTGCCGGCAAAAGGGTATTATTCGGGAAGCGATAAGACGATGATATATTTTGTCGTCAACCGCTTTCAGATCTCCCGCATGAAAAATACCGTACACGCGCGTGATCCGCACGCTTATATTTCAATATGCGAGATCGCGGATATTTTCCCCGCCGAAAAGGCTGATAACAAAGTAAAATAGCCGTTTTTCTCCTTAATTTTTCAAACATTAAAGGTGGTTTTGTCATGCACACAGGAGCTGTTATTGTCGCGGCGGGGATGTCGTCGCGCATGGGCGATTTCAAGCCCATGCTCAACATAGGTTCTATTTCGATAGCCCAGCGCATTGTAGCAACGCTGCATCAGAGCGGCGTGGAAAAAATCGTCATGATAACGGGATACAACGCACAGGCGCTTGAACATCACCTTGCAAACAACGGCCTGATCTTTCTGAGAAACGAACATTATGAGACAACCCATATGTTTGACTCTGCAAAAATCGGCTTTGAGTATCTTAAAGATAAGTGTGACAGAATCCTTTTTACGCCCGTTGACATTCCGCTCTTCACTTCTGCCACCGTTGCAAAGCTCCTTGCTTCCGACGCACCGCTTGCCTGCCCCGTATGCGGCGGAGAGCGCGGGCACCCCATTCTTATAAGCACGTCGCTCTTTGATAAAATTCTTTCCGACAGCGGTGAGAACGGGCTTAACGGTGCAATTTCAAGGTGCGGCGCTGAAATGGAGCTTATTAACGTAGACGATATCGGTATACTTCACGACGCAGACACTCCGGAGGATTACAAAGCCCTTCTGAGCTATCATAATAATCAGCTTGTAAGGCCGGTCGTCAATATTGCCTTTGCAAAGGAAAAGCAGTTTTTTGATTCCAAAATGGCTATGCTGCTCACACTTGTTGACGAGACAAAATCCGTTCGGCTTGCCTGCAAAAGAATGCGGATATCCTACTCGACAGGTTGGAATATAATCCGGGCGCTTGAGTCCCAGTTGAATAAGCCGCTTATCATCCGAAGTCAGGGCGGGGCCGGCGGCGGTCAAAGCGACCTTACCGAGGACGGCAGAGTGTTCATAGCGAAATATAACGACTATCAAAGCCGTGTCAGGGATTACTCCGTCAAGCTCTTCAAGGAAATTTTCGGAGACAGCTTCCGATGAGTAAAATATATCTGATACGCCATGCCAAACCCGATTTTCCAAACGACGAACGTTATTGCCTCGGGCGCACGGACATGCCGATAGGAACGTTAGGCAGACTGCAATGTGTTCTTATGGCGGAAAACAAAAAATTTGAAGCACTCAGCGGCGTATACAGCAGCACGCTTTTGCGCGCCCGTGACACGGCCGCTTATCTTGGAAAGAAAGTTGCCATCCGCACCGGGCTGGAGGAAGTTTACGCCGGAGAGTGGGACGGGCTCAGCTTTTCTCAGATAAAAAAACAATACGGAGATATTTACACCGCCAGAGGACTTGACAAAACGATCCCGATCCCTGGAAGCGAAAATATCCGAAAAGCTGAAAAGCGTTTTCAGACAGCGGTTGTGGGCATTGCGGAAGAAAGCGCCGGAGACGTCGCAATCACAGCCCACAAATCCGTTATTCAATCCCTTGCGGCCGCGTTATCCGGTGTTCCCCTCGAGGAATGTCATCAGTTTGAGCTTCCCTACTGTTCATACACGCTTCTTGAATATGACGGCCTTCTTCATTTGATGGAAGTTGGCGTCTTTGAAAAACCGCCGCTCAATGAAAAGCTGTGCAGAAAGCTTCTGCGCGAGGCGGGCGCAAGTGATGACCTGGAAGCACATTGCAGCAAAGTTGCCGAAAAGGCATTGAAAATAACCGACGAACTGTTATGCGCCGGGCTGGTGCTCGACCGTGAGCTTATATATTTTTCGTCGCTTCTGCACGATATTGCAAGATCAGAGCCGGGACACGCCGATATCGGTGCGAAATGGCTTTCCGAACTTGGGTATATTAGTGCAGCCGGAATCATCCGTCAGCATCATGACATTGAGTTTTCAGGGATAAACGAGGCCGCTGTCGTTTATATTGCGGACAAATGTGTCCGCGGTGCCTGCGATGTAACGCTTGAAAAGCGCTTTTCAGGGAGCCTTGCAAAATGCACTTCGCCCGGGGCGCTTGAAGCGCATAAAAGAAGGTATGATTCCGCTTTAAAAATAAAAAACGAAATAAACAGGATCTGCGGAAAAGAAGCTGTGGTGTAATCGGGCAAGCCGGTAAGCACCGGCAAGTTTATAAGTATAATTTATGTGCTGAAAGCACGGGAGGGTAAGATACATGAGAGAAATGCTGAAATTGATTGCCGAAAAGCTCAGTCACGGCGAGAATCTGGTGCTTGTTACGGTCATTGCGTCATCCGGCGCGACCCCGCGCGGTGCAGGTGCGCGTATGATCGTGGGCAAAGAGGGACGAATCTGCGGTACGATAGGCGGCGGAGCCGTCGAATACCGTTCGGAAAAAATTGCGGCGGAGCTTCTGGAAAAAAAGGAATCCGCCGAGCGTGACTTTTCGCTTACAAAAGACGATGTTCAGAAGCTCGGCATGATATGCGGCGGAGCTGTCAATGTTTTTTTCAAGTATATCTCTTCCGACGACAGCGAAGTGCTGAATATTGCAGAAAAAGCTGAGGAGCTTTTTAAAAAAGGCGGCGACTTGTGGATTAT
This sequence comes from uncultured Eubacteriales bacterium, assembly GCA_900549485.1. Classification (GTDB taxonomy): domain Bacteria; phylum Bacillota; class Clostridia; order Oscillospirales; family Oscillospiraceae; genus Limivicinus. Next base: position 7,930 of record UROG01000005.1, on the reverse strand, counting down.
CTCCGAAATATCCGATAACGGGCGTTTGGGGCTTTACAGCACGGAGACCGGATATATCGGCGTAGACGCGCCTGCATGGGTCGATGAAGCGCTTACCCGCCACCCTCAGCGTATTATAAAGGACGGCAGGGATTTTTATGTGGAGCAGATCAACTCATCCGGTAGGGTTTATGTCTTCGGATGCGGACATGTTGCACAGGAGCTTGTTCCGGTGCTTTCCCACGTGGGCTTCCGTTGTGTTGCACTCGACGACAGGCCGGAATTTGCAAAGCGTGAGCTGTTTGAGAGTGCAGAGGAGGTCAAGCTTATCGACTTTCAGCATCTCTCTGACTATATAAATGTTACGGAAGAAGATTATGCCTGCGTTATGACAAGAGGTCATGCATATGACGCAGTCGTTCAGGCGCAGCTGCTCCAGACGGATGCCTGCTATATCGGCGTTATCGGCTCTGCGCACAAGAAAGCCGGTGTGTACGCACGTCTAAAGGAAGAATACGGCTTTGACGACAGCGTGTTTGAGCGCATAACCTCCCCGATCGGGCTTAAAATAAAAGCCAAAACCCCTGCCGAAATCGCAATCTCAATAGCCGCTCAGCTCATTGAGTTTCGGGCTGAGAGAAACAAGAATTGAAATTTTTCACTGCTAAAACAAACAGAAAAACCGCAAAAGTCCGATTTAACCACGGATTTTTACGGTTTTTCTGTTTGCTTTTGTATAATGCGGATTTTCAAAGAGCGTTGCTCTGCGGTTTATTCCTGTGCGTTGCCTGCTTCAACAGAAGCGTTATATGCGGCGCGAACCGCTTTGGAGAGCTGATCCGAACAGGAAGTCTTACGGCTGCCGCACTCAACGCCGCCGAGCTTCTTTTCGATTTCTCCGACGGTCTGCCCCTCAACCAGGATGGAGATCGCTTTCAGGTTCCCGTTGCAGCCGCCTTCAAAATGGATATTATGCACCACATCCCCGTCCAGATCGAAACTTATTATCCTTGAGCAGGTACCTTTTGTAAAATACTCATAGTGAAACATTTTTTATCTCCTTTTTCTATAATTGTACATATTTCGTGTGATCACTGCGCTTTGCTGTCCGCTTTCCTGTCTTTAAGAATCACGGCAAGTGAAACGGAATTTGTAACCGACGCTGCAATATCAAACGGAAGCGTCGCAAAATTGCTTATTGAAAAATCAAACACGGCCCACATAAGTTGTGAAGCAATAATAATTATTTTCAGCAGCACCATATTTTCGCTGTCCATAAACCATGTAAAAATACACGCGCCTATTATGGGAAGCCACATAATAATGTTGTCGCAGCCTGCCGCAAATGTCAGCCCCAATTGCAGGATGATAAAAAATAGCTTGCTCCAAAGCCCCATTTTATATTTCAGGCAGAAAAGGTTCCTCAACATTGTGACGGCATTGGCGATTGAGCCGGATATGCCGCCAAGAACATAGTTGCCTACCACAAAAACAGCATTCATCCCGCATTGAACCGACAAAAAGCTTCTTTTTTCCTTAATAAGCCCCATCAGCATCATTATTATTGAGCCGGCAAAACATATTATATTTCCGACAACGACCGGGTTCATTAACTCTCCTTTTAGTTCATCGCTCAGCATTATGCCGATTTATTGTAAAAACTCTGCGTATGCGCCCGCTGACGCTTGTCCGCCGTGAAGCAGACGCAAAATTTATCTTATTCCTTTGCGTTCCATTGCTCTGTCAACAAGAAGCTTTGTCTCCTCAAAGGCTGCAGGGAGCTCAGCTTCCATCCATTCTTTTCCGGTCTTTTCCTTGTGCTTTATCTCGTCCCAGCGTTTGAGTACCTGCGTGGATGTATCAAGCTCTTCATCCGAAAATACATGAGGATGTCTCCTGATCATTTTTTCTTTGACGCACCTTGCCACATCCTCAAAGTCAAACAGCCCTTCTTCATCCGCGATCTGCGATTGCATCACGACCTGCAAAAGGAGATCGCCCAGTTCCTCTTTGAGATTATCGCTGTTGCCCGTTTTTTCAAAAATATTTATCCCGCACACCACCTCCGCCGCTTCTTCGATGCAGGCGGCTTTAAGAGACGAATGTGTCTGTTCCCTGTCCCACGGACATCCGTTTTCACTTCTCAAAAGCTTTATTACATTGACGAATTGCTCAATTTCGCTCATATATTTACTCCGTTTTATATTCGGACATCTCCCCGCGGAGATCTTTGCTCATTTTCTCCTTTATCTGTCCGTTGTCGCAGCCGCAGCTGAAAAGATAATAGAGCTTTGCTATTGCCGCTTCGGTCGTTATATCAAAGCCGCTTACGGCGCCGGCTTCCTTCAGCTGAGAGCTTGCCTCATACGTACCTATTGACACTGTCCCCTGCGGGCACTGCGAACATACCGCCATGATCGTTCCGTTGGCGGAAGCCTTTCTGATTATCGGCAGAAGCGCGTCCCCGTTGCCGGGAATATTGCCCGCACCGAACGTTTCAAGGACTATTCCCTTAAGCCGTTCTGTCATTATCGAGTCAAACAGCTCAAACTGTATCCCCGGGAACACCTTTATTACCCCTATCGGAATATTCTCAAGCTCTCTGAGTGCAAAATCTCGATTTTCAGGTCTTCTAAGCATTTTGCTGTTGTATTTTATGCTTATTCCGACGTCCGCAAGCGGCGGATAGTTGGGTGAAGCAAAGGCGATCATATCATCCGCGGAATATTTTATCGCTCTGTTGCCGCGCAGCAGCTTGCCGCCGAAATACAGGCATACTTCCTTTACCTCATCCCCGGCGGCTATCATCATAGCTGTAATAAGATTATCCCGTGCGTCGTTCCTTATTTCGCAAAGCGGTATCTGAGAGCCGGTAAGAACAACCGGCTTAGCATTGTTTTCGAGCATAAAAGAGAGTGCAGAGGCGGTATAGGCCATCGTATCCGTGCCGTGAAGGATGACAAACCCGTCATAGGATGTATAATTGGCGCTTATTGCGCGCCCTATTTTGTTCCATTCATTTACCGTTATATTCGATGAATCGAGCAGCGGGTCGGTGCTTATAATGTCCCATTGAGGCATTTTTTCGGAGTTCAGCTCCGGCATCGCGCCGAGCAGCTCATAGAACGATTCTTTTCCCGGGACATATCCTCTGTCTGACGGAACCATACCTATCGTTCCGCCCGTATATATAATAAGTATCCTTTTTTTCAAAACGAACCACACCCTAATTTTTTCATTCATTATAACCCGTATACCTGCTTCTTGCAATTGGACATATTCTATCAAAAATAATGGACATAGTTTTCAGTATATGATAAGATACATCAATAAAGATGTACAGGGAGTGATTCAATGTCAATTCTTACCCAGCTGAACAGCCCCGCAATGTATCTTATCTGCGGCGGGATCGTCTTCATTGTCGCTTTGATGTGCCTGTTCTTTATGGTTCGCGCATATAAAGCAGGCAAGGCCATCGGCATGGATACGGCAAAAATGAAGCGCGCCATAATTGCAAGCGCAACCTTCGCCGTACTTCCAAGCGTCGGCATCCTTCTTGGCGTTATCGCCCTGTCAGGAAGCCTTGGCATTCCCCTTCCCTGGCTGAGGCTGAGCGTTATAGGCGCTCTGCACTATGAAACGCAGGTTGCGGAGGCTGCCGCAGAGCAGGTGGGCATTACTCTTTCCGCCGCTCAGATGACGCCGGAAGCTTTTGTGACCATTGCACTTATGATGAGCTTCTGCATCATATGGGGAATGGTACTTACGATCGTATTCAACAAAAAATATACCGAAAGGCTCAGCGGAAACAGCGGCAAAAAAGGCGCTTCGTCTTTCGGCGGCTTCGGCGACAAAGCAATGACCGCTATGTTCATCGGGCTTGTAAGCGCATATATCGGCAGCTACATCGGCGACCTTGTCTCAGGCAACGGCCTTTTCAGTTTTACAGGCGCTTGGATCCCGCTTGCGGTTTCCGCCATTGCCGGGCTTGTTATGGCTGGCTTTATCTGGCTGTCAGAAAAGAAAAAGGCTGCTTGGGTCGATAGCTTTTCGATTGCCGGAAGTATGCTTGCGGCAATGGCTTCCGCCGTACTCTTCGGCAAACTTTAAGGAAGGAGCGGAAAAAAATGACACAGGAAGAAAAAAATCAGATTTTTGAACAATACAACCGGCGGACGCATATCTTCGGCAGAGCTTTTTCGTTGATCGCCCTTGGTCTTCTGCTCGGCGCCCCCTTTGTGATGGGGCTTGTTCTTCACGCTTCGCCGAATATGGGCGCTTTTCTCAAGGGCTTTCTTGCTATCGGTCTTGTCTACCTTGTAAGCGGCATTGTCGAATACCTTATATACACGCCGATGCTCGGCGCCGGCGGGTCATATCTTGCTTTTATAACAGGCAATCTTATCAATATGAAGATTCCGTGTGCGATAAACGCAAGGGATATTGTCGGCGCGAAAACCGGAACCGCAGAAAACGAGATAATCTCCACGCTTTCGATAGCTACCTCCTCGCTGGTGACAATAGTTGTGCTTGCGCTCGGCGTCCTCCTGCTTCAGCCGCTTCAGCCTGTACTTCAGTCCGAAGCATTGCAGCCTGCATTTTCCAATGTCGTTCCTGCGCTTTTCGGCGCGATGGCTTATAAGTATTACAGACAGGATATCAAAGTGGCGCTGTTCCCCTTCGTCTTCATGTCGCTGCTGTTTATCTTCGTCCCCTCTCTTACAAGCTCCACAAGCTTTATGATCATTCCAAGCGGCGCTATTGCAATAGGCGTTGCGTTCCTATTTTTCCGCAAATCCAAAAAACAGGAGGAGATAGTGTAAAACTTACGCTATCAGTTATGTAAGATGAAAATCATCGGCTTTATTTTGCTTGCCGCGCTGGCTGTAATTTTGCTTTTGCTGCTTATTGCGCTTATCAGAACATTATTCATAAAAAAGCGATTCACAACATACACTCCTTCGCCTGATCCGGAAAGAGCTATGGAGTATGCAAAAAAGCTTTCCGAAATGGTGAAATTTGAAACCGTTTCCTATCCGAATGTTGACAGAAGCGACAGATTCAACGAGTTTCATACCGTTCTTGCAGCACTCTTCCCCACCGTGTTTGAGAGGCTTGAAGTAAACAATATCGACGGAAATCTTCTTATATATTGGAAAGGTAAAAAATCCGAGCGCCCAATAATACTAATGGGACATCAGGATGTTGTTCCGGCCGGAGGCGAATGGACACACAGCTACTTTTCCGGCGATATAGAGGACGGCAAAGTATGGGGACGCGGCGCGTGCGATACAAAGTGCTCCGTCATGTGTATTCTTCAGACATTTGAGGAGCTGCTTAAGTCAGGGTATGAACCTGTCAATGATCTTTACATCTCATCCTCATGCACGGAAGAGGTCGGCGGAGACGGCGCGCCGAAAATCGTCAGAGAGCTTAGCCGCCGCGGAGTAAAACCGTATCTTGTATGCGACGAAGGCGGCGCAATAGTTACAGATCCGATCGCCGGCGTAAAGGGCAACTTTGCCATGATAGGCGTCCTTGAAAAGGGACAGGGCAACGTTCGCTTTACCGCCCACTCCAACGGCGGTCACGCAAGCGCTCCCGGCAGAAACACGCCTATAGTCCGTCTTGCCGCTTTTGAGACCGAAATCGAAAAGCATAATCCGTTCAAAAAAATGTTTTGCCGTGAAGTAGAGGCCATGTTTGCCGGTCTTGCACCCTACGCCTCGTTCCCGCTGCGGTTCGTATTCGGTAATCTCTGGCTTTTCAAAGGCATCCTTTCAAGGCTTATGCCCGGCATTTCCTCCGAAGCTGCCGCAATGCTGCAAACCACAATGGCATTTACCGTGCAGTCAGGCTCCGAGGCATACAATGTCATCCCGCAAAACGCAAGCGTCTGCGCAAATATGCGTTTTATCCCGCATCAGGATATGGAAGAAAGCGTAAAGCTCGTAACGGAGCTGTCTGCCAAGTATAATATAGATGCAGAGCTTATTGATGGGTACCGCTCCTGCAAGAGCGTTGATATAGCCGGCGGCGCATTCAAAATGGTTACGCAGTCTGTTGAGCAGGTCTTCCCCGGTCTTGCCTACACGCCTTATGTTATGACCGGCGGGACCGACGCGAGGTTTTTCAACGAGATATGCGATAACTGCATCAGATTCTCTCCTATAATCTACGGTCCCGAACAGATGAAGGGTATGCATGGGCTTAACGAGAATGTTGAATATAACTCTCTCCCCGGAGCGGTTGATTTTTATAAAACGCTCATTCGCCTGAACGACGAAAAATAAAGTTCTGAATCAAAAAAAGAGCAGCCTGCAATATAAGCAGACTGCTTTTTTGATTGGCTAAATATTAACATTTGGTATAAAAGGAAAAATAGTGCATGAGCTGCTTTGATTAAGACCACGTCAGCACCCATGCGACGGACTTATATATTGGAAAAACAGAACAGCGCGCAGACAAGGCTTGAAGTACCGATAATGGAGAGCGGCGACGGATACAACCAGCCTTATCCCCGCCCTTTTATGAACGAAGCGCGGGACGAATACGTAGACAGCGGCAAGGCGGGGCATGACCTGATCGCCGCGCTGGAAAGTGCGGGGTTTACAGTTTAGTAATGTCAACGCCGAGACGTGTTTCTATTTCTTTGCGATATTTTTCGCCTGCTCTTGCGAAAACTTCCAAACGATCATCAATTTCCTTTTTTTTCTTAGCGGATTTCAGGTCTTCTCTTGAAGAATAATCGCTGTTACCGCGGAGAATTGAAGCAAGACCCCAACGCTGACCGAGAGACAACCCGCCGTGACCTTTTGCGAAAGCGGAAGAAGCAAGCTGAGAATCGTCCCAATTCATAAGACTCTCCCCTTTCTTATTCATTATATCTCTTTGTGACTTGATTGTAACAGAAGCAAGGGGGATATTCAAGCATTTTTTAGCGGAGGAATTGCCGAATGAGCGAAACCATAAGAATTGTTGTCAACGTTGACGATGCAAAAGCGCTGTCGGCGCTGGGCAATATAGAAGCCGCCGCAAGCGATACAACGCTTGCGGCGGCGCAGCACCCACGGGGGGATTCGAACCTCTGGCCTGCCGCTTAGGAGGCGGCCGCTCTATCCTGCTGAGCTACGTGGGCTTATTTAACTATGTTATTTTAACTCATAAAACGTATGCTGTCAACAGTTTGATTCATTATGACCGCCTTGTTCTGTCATCCCGATGGCATTTTGCATATCATGTAGTGTATCGGTTAAAGGAGGATTACAATTGAACAACAAAAAAGACGAGTATAAAACCGGCTCTCTGCCTCAGAACGCCCCGCTCGCAGCGGCGTATGTTCCGATGCAGAGATCGGCTGTGCCGTATTATGAGGTCAATGAAGGCTTATCACGCGGGACGCTCTTTCCAGGACTTGATTTGCCCTTTATGAATATAATTAACGGACTTCAACCCAATGACCCGCTCAGTGAATTGCAGGCCATTTGCTTTGCCGCGCATGAGCTTGAGCTATATCTTGACACCCATAAAGACGATGCCGAGGCATTTCAGATGTTTAAGACATTTCTTGCCCTTAAACAGGAAGCAAAAGACAGATATACGAAAAAATTCGGCGTGCTCTGCACGGGAGATCTGATAAATTCAGACAGTTTCAGCTGGCTTGAGGATCCGTGGCCATGGGATTACAGGAAAAGGCAGGAGGGCTGATATATGTTTGTGTATGAAAAGAAGCTGCAATATCCCGTAAAAATAAAAAATACAAACCCTGCGCTTGCAAAATTCATCATAAGTCAATACGGCGGGGCTGACGGTGAGCTCGGAGCGTCGCTCCGATATTTAAGTCAAAGATATGCAATGCCCTACCCGGAACTTAAAGGTCTGCTGACTGATATTGGTAGAGAAGCCTCTGAAATGTTCCATTCAGAGGCTACGGCTTTTTTTGATGCTTTTG
>UROG01000004.1 GCA_900549485.1 uncultured Eubacteriales bacterium | reverse complement strand
TTTTCCGGAGCGGATTTTTGTCCGGACAAGGCATTGACCGCAGGCAATCCTTGTCTGGATTGTCAAGGGCAATAACGCTGTACGGGCGTAAATCCGCCCGAAAAAACCGGCGCGGATCCGTTTCCCGTCAGACTCAGAGTTTTCTCCGACGTACATGCCGCCGGAGAAAACGATCAAAACTATTTTTTTGCCTGCGGGCAAAAAACTCTACGCCGAAAACCTCATGCATAAAGGGGAACGGGGAATTTGGTCAGCGCCGAAAGCTGTGCGGGAACATCGGGAGCCGTGAGTAAAAGGAGGGACTTCCTCTTGTGGAAAAACTAATTGATATCAGCAGCTATCCGGTCATGCAGGTGCTGGATGTGCTGCTTCAGGATAAAACGACGAAAAAGAACATCATATGGGCGACTGACACTTATGCGGAACTTGGCGAAGAATTCACGGACAAGGTGCAGCTGGACGCAGACGCCCTTTTACGCCGAACCGATCTCATCCGACCCCGCATCCAGAAATCGCAGGAGGCGCAGGCGCAGCGGACGCGGAAGAAAGCGGAGGTGTTCACGCCCGCATGGCTTTGCAATCAGATGAACAATCATTGCGATGAGGACTGGTTCGGGCGCCGCGGCGTGTTCAACACGGAAAACAGCGACCATAGCTGGACGGTGTCGGAGGGGAAGATCGAATTTCCGAAAAAAAAGAAGTGGCAGCACTATGTGGACTCCCGCCGGCTTGAGATCACCTGCGGAGAGGCTCCGTACCTTGTCTCCCGGTACGATGTATCAACGGGAGAACTGATCGTCCCGCCGATACGGCGCATCGGAATGCTTGACCGAAAGCTGCGCATCGTAAACGAGAATACGGAAGACTATGTGGACTGGCTAAAATGGACGCTCCGGGCATTTGAGGCCTGCTACGGATATGAGTATCAGGGCGACAATGTTCTCATTGCGAGAATCAATCTGCTCCTAACCTTTACGGATTACTACGAGGAGCGCTGGGAACGGCAGCCGGACGGCAAGCTCCTTGAAGAGCTGGCGAACAAAATCGCCTGGAACATCTGGCAGATGGACGGGCTGAAGGATACCGTCCCGCTCGGAAAGCCGTACGAGGAGTTTCGTCAGATTACGCTCTTTGATATGTTCGGGGATATGGGTGACGAAAAAGACGATGCGCCGGAAGCCGTGCCGTGCAGGATATTCGACTGGAGAAGCAAAAACTCCATACTTTTCAAAAAGCTGAAGGAGATGTGAGTTATGGGAAAGAAACTGTTTGATTATGTGATAGGTAATCCGCCGTATCAAGAGGATACACAGGCTCAAGGCGACCGAGCCAACCCGGTTTATAATCAGTTTATTGATGCTTCTTATGTTGTTGCCGAAAAGGTCGAGCTGATTACCCCCGCACGTTTTTTGTTTAATGCTGGTCAGACGCCCAAAGCATGGAATAGAAAAATGTTAAATGATCCGCATCTCAAAGTGATGCACTACGAAAGCGACGCAACAAAAGTGTTTCCAAACACGGACATTAAAGGCGGAGTTGCAATCACATATCACGATGAAGCTAAAAATTACGGTGCAATAGACACATTTACTTCTTATCCAGAGTTAAATGATATTATCCATAAGGTTAATAATATTGAGCAGTCTCGTCCACGGCTTAATACAATCATTGCATCGCAAGGGCTTTATAGATTTTCAGAGAAATTTTTTGCGGAACATCCTGAAATAGAAGGCGCACAAGGTGCGGGTACTGGAGCTAAAATAGTATCCAGCGTCATGTCCAAATTGCCGACTGTGTTTAAAACCAATGCATTTGAGGGGGCTATTCGTTTCTTAGGGCGTGTTGGCGGCAAAAGAGAGTATCGGTATATAGACCGTTCATATATTGTGGAAAATCCGTATCTTGACAAGTACAACCTTTTTCTTCCTGAAGCAAATAATAGCGGTCAGTTTGGCGAAACATTAACAGAACCCACTTTAGGATTGCCGAATGATGGAAGTGCAGATACATTTTTGAGTGCGGGTCAATTTGAAAGTGAAACGGAACCAACCAATTTGTGTACATACTTGAAAACAAAGTTCTTCCGTGCATTACTTGGTATAAAGAAGGTTACGCAACATTGCCCTCCGTCAGTTTGGGCTATGATCCCCCTCCAAAACTTCACTCCTGACTCCGACATCGACTGGTCAAAGTCGATTCACGAGATTGACTTACAGCTGTATCGCAAGTATGGCTTGGACGAAAAGGAGATCGAGTTTATAGAATCTCATGTAAAGGAGATGGCATAATGGCAGCGATTCAGATCAAAACAGCCTCAAAGGTCGTTCCGCAGTGCTATGCCTATACCACTCCCGGAGTACCGGTACATGACGGCTGGACGAAGATCGGCTTTACCGAGCGGGATGTGGAGACCCGTATCAACGAGCAGACCCACACGGTGGGTGTCGCGCACAAGACCTGGTGGGCAATGCGTGCCGCCTATATGACAGAGCCGTACGGGACATTTACGGATAAGGACTTCCACGCTTACCTGAAGAAGCTCGGTATTTCCCGCGAGGCCGGGACGGAGTGGTTCCGGATCGAGCCGACAGCCGCCCGCGGTAATTTTATCGACTTCACGCAGAATCACGGTGTGGTGTCGGAGGATGACGCCGATGCGGTGATTCCGTACAGGCTCCGTGAAGAACAGGCGGAGGCTGTGCAGAGGACAGCGGATTATTTCCGCAGTCGTGAGAATGCCGAATTCCTCTGGAACGCAAAGCCTCGCTTCGGTAAAACCCTGTCCGCCTATGACTTGTGCATGAAGCTCGGCGCAAAAAGTATTCTCATCGTGACGAACCGTCCGGCGATTGCAAATTCCTGGTATCAGGATTATGAGACCTTTTTCGGCCCGCAGTCCGGCTATCTCTTTGTCAGTAATGTGGACGGAATCAAGGACAGAAAGTTTGTTTACAGCCGAGAGGAATACATAGCAAAGCTCAATGAGAACACAAAGGGCTGCATTGAATTTGTCAGTCTCCAGGATTTGAAGGGCTCCATCTATTTCGGCGGACGCTTTGATAAGCTGTCGGAACTCAGCGCAGAGAAAGGGCTGACATGGGATGTCCTCATTGTGGATGAAGCGCACGAGGGCGTCGATACCTATAAGACCGACACTGCCTTTAACCATATCCGCCGCAAGTGGACGCTGCATCTTTCCGGCACACCGTTTAAGGCGCTGGCGAATGACAAGTTCCCGGAGAGCGCCATCTACAACTGGACGTATGCCGATGAGCAGAAAAAGAAGCGTGACTGGGATGCTTCCAGCGAGATCGAGAACCCCTATGCCAAGCTGCCCAGACTGTCCCTTTTTACCTATCAGATGTCCGACATTGTCCGCGACAGAGTGAGAAAAGGTATCGAGCTTGCGGATGATGATATTGAAGAATTCGCCTTTGACCTGAACGAATTTTTCAAGACGAACGAGTCCGGGAAGTTTGTGCATGACACGGATGTGGATAAGTTCCTTGACGCTATGACACAGCAGGACAAGTTTCCGTTCTCAACGCCCGAACTGCGGGACGAACTGAAGCACACCTTCTGGATTTTGAATCGAGTCGCCAGCGCAAAGGCTCTGGCCAAAAAGCTGAAGCTCCATCCGATATTCAAGGACTACGAGATCATCTTTGCGGCGGGTGACGGGAAATTAGATGATGACGATGAGAACGAGAAGTCATTCGACAAGGTCACAAAGGCGATCTCGGAACACGATAAAACCATCACTTTATCCGTGGGGCAGCTGACTACCGGCGTAACGATCCCCGAATGGACGGCGGTTCTTATGCTGTCCAATATGGCGAGTCCGGCTCTCTATATGCAGGCGGCTTTCCGCGCGCAGAATCCGTGCCTGTTTCATGATAAAGATGGTAATTCCTACAGAAAACAGAACGCCTATGTGTTCGATTTCGATCCTGCCCGTACCCTTACGATTTTTGAGCAGTTCGCCAATGACCTGATTCCGGAAACCTCCGGCGACAAGGGCGACTTTGACAGCCGCAAGCAGCACGTCAGAGAGCTTTTGAACTTCTTCCCGGTTTACGGTGAAGATGATGAAGGCTCTATGATAGAGCTTGATGCAGAAAAGGTTCTCACGATCCCGCGCCATATCCACGCAAGAGAGGTCGTCGAGCGCGGCTTTATGTCGAACTTCCTGTTTGCGAATATCGGCGGTATTTTCGGAGCACCGAAGGAGATCATTGACATCATCAACAATATGCAGGCAATCGAAGAACCGAAGGCACTTGTTCCTGCGGCTGTGGATGAGACTACGGCAGGCGCACTTAACCTGAACGAGAACGGCGAGGTTGAAATTCCGAGAGAACAAATCATCGGAACGGCAAGCGAACTATTTGGGGATAAGGTTTATGCGGATGTTGAGGATCAGCTGGCGTCAGCCGTGGAGGAGATCCAGAGAAATGTGGAACTGACGCCGAATCCCAAGAAGGATGAGTTAAAAACGCTCCGCGAACAGTTCTCAAGGCCGATCGCGGACACACTTATGGACTCCGCAAGAGCGCAGTATGGCGGCGATTTGAAAAAGTCAACTCAGAAACAGTTGGAACGCAGAATACAGGAAACAACAGATACCGTCGTAACCCGTGAGTACGGCGATTACACGATTCGGGATCATCAGCTTGCCAAAGAGCGCGAAGACAGAATCCAGGAGGCACAGCAATCCGGAGCCACAATGGCGGAGATCACGCAAATTGATGAAGAGTATGCCGCAAGGCGTCTCCAGGGCTACCGTGATATGGTCGACAACATCAGCAGGAAACTCCATAGCGATGAGACGGTGAAAAAAGCTGCGGAAACCATCGTCGAAACGGTAGAAACCGAAAAGCTGAATGCGGAAAAGGATTCTATCGAGGGCAGCGTCCGCGACCATCTGCGCGGTTTCTCTCGTACGATCCCGGCATTCCTCATGGCTTATGGCGATGAGAATACCACGCTTGCGAACTTTGACACCCTTGTGCCGGACGAGGTATTCTGGGAGGTCACCGCCAATCCGCAGAATGGGCAGGGCGTGACGCTTGACCAGTTCCGTATGCTGCGCGACGGCGGCGACTATGTGTCTGAAAACGGTGAACAGAAGCACTTTGACGGACACCTGTTTGACGAAGTCGTGTTCAACGATGCCGTGCAGGAGTTTATGAAAAAGCGTACCGAACTTGCAAACTATTTTGAGCCAGACCACAAGGGAGACATCTTTGATTTTATTCCTCCCCAGCGCACGAACCAGATATTTACGCCGAAAAAAGTCGTTAAGGACATGGTGGACAGGCTTGAGCAGGAAAACCCCGGCTGCTTTGATGATCCTGATGCGACATTTGCCGACCTCTATATGAAGTCTGGAATGTATGTTACGGAGATCGTGACACGGCTCTATCAGAGCAAGCGAATGAAAGCGTTGTATCCCGATGATGCCGAAAGGCTGAATCACATCTTTGCCAAGCAGGTATTCGGATGCGCTCCGACGGAGATCATATATCGGATCTGCCTGCGGTACATCCTCGGATTCAGCGACATGATAAGCATCGAGAAAAACAATATCCGCCTCTGCGATACTCTGGAATACGCAAAGAAAGGTACGTTGGAGGCGCAAATGCGCAAGCTGTTCGGTCTCAGATAGTCAAAAAAAGTCCTGCAAGGACTTTTTTGACTGAGCTCTCGACGGCGGTTTATCCGATTTGAGGTGGGCCTTGCCCCCTCAAGCTCCCCCACTGCTCTGTTATCTGACTTTAAAACATGGTTTTTTGACAGTCTGCGGTCTTTAATGTACACGGATGCGGGTTCGGCATAAAAAAGCGCATTTACAATGCGGCGATGATCATGATATAATGCAGCAAAGTAAAAAAACGGAGGAAAATGCCATGAAGAAAAAAGCCTTGTTCATATCCGCCGCCGCTGCCGCCGCAGGCGCCGCCGCGCTGCTGCTCATACGGAAAAAGGGAGACGCCGCTCCCGCTGCGGGCGAAAGCGCAAAGTCCGAACCGCAGGAAGCGGTCAAAAATCAGGCGCAGGGGACTTACAGCTTTGTTTCCGGCTTCAAAGACGCCGCGACCGTGGACGTGAAGGTCACGTATGATCCGCACAGGTTTGAATTTGCCGTCGTCGAGGAGGAGTTCCTCTGCCCGACAAGCGATTCCCATGCCGCGATCCTCAGCGGCACGGATTTTGACGCGCAGATCGAATATGCTCCGTTCTACGCCGGAGATAATTTTGAAAAGCTCCGTGATAACGCAAAGAGCAGTCCCGGCTATGCGGAGTTTTCCGGCGGCTTCCGCTATGTCGCGGGAGACAGCATTTATAATTGCCTGCCGGTGGATGAGTATACCTATCTGCTTATAACCGTCATGCTTGCCGACGACAGCGAGCTCAAATTTGAGGAGCTTCCCGATGCTCCCGAGCTTGAAGCCATCCTCAGCGGAATTGAAATAGTCTTGAAAAAGTGATAAACCGAAACGCCCCTCCCGCTTTACGGCGGGAGGGGCTCGAAACTGTCAAAAAAAGCCTCGCAGAGTTTTTTTCCCGCAGGCAAAAATAATTTTGATCGTTTTCTCCGGCGGCATGTACGTCGGGGAAAACACTTCTCACGGAGCGAGTGTCGAATTGTTCGCCTGCGGCGAACAACCGAGGCACAGAGCGTAGTGCAGACCCCTTTTTGTCAAAGAAGCTTGCTTCTTTGACAATGACGCCCCTCCCGCTTTACGGCGGGAGGGGCGCTTTTATGCGGGAAAATACGGACTTGAAAAAAATCCGTGCAAAAGATATACTGTATAATGGATGTATATAAAAAGCAGCGCAGGAGGTGCTTTTATGTCAAGATGCAGCGGAATACTTATGGCGCTGAGCTCTCTTCCGTCGAATTGGGGAATCGGCACAATGGGGAAGAGCGCTTATGAATTTGTGGACTTTCTCCGGAACGCCGGACAGAAATACTGGCAGCTTCTCCCGCTTGTGCCAACAAGCTGCGGCAACAGCCCGTATTCCTCGTTTTCCACATACGCCGGTAATCCCAATTACATAGACCTTGATATGCTTGCAAACGGCGGTCTTCTGAAAAAGGATGAGATAAAAGCCGTCGATTGGGGAGACGACTGCGCGAAAACCGACTATGGCAAGGTAAGCGCCGGACGCGAGAAGCTTCTGCGCAAGGCTTTTGAGCGCGGCAGGGAAAGATATGCCGACGAGACCGCAGCGTTCCGCAGGGACAGCTTCTGGATAGAGGACTATGCCTTGTATATGGCGGCAAAGACTTATTTCGGCATGAAAACATGGATGGAATGGGACGACAGGGCGCTGAGAATGAGGGAGCATGACGCGCTTTGCAGATACCGTGAGCTTCTGAAGGATGAAATAGAGTATCATTGCTTTGTGCAGATGCTTTTTTATAAGCAGTGGAACGCGCTGCGCGCCTACGCGCACAGAAACGGCGTGCAGTTTATAGGCGATATCCCGATATATGTCGCGCTCGACTCGGCCGACGTGTGGAGCGAGCCGCATTTCTTCATGCTGGATGGGGATAATATGCCGACGCTTGTCGCGGGCTGTCCGCCTGACGCCTTCTCCGACGAGGGGCAGTTCTGGGGCAATCCGCTGTACGATTGGGACCGTATGCGCGCAGACGGCTACGGCTGGTGGATACGCCGCATTGACGGCGCGGGCAAGCTCTACGATGTGCTGAGGATCGACCATTTCCGCGGCTTTGAAAGCTTCTGGGCGATCCCTGCCGACGCGGAAAGCGCCAAGAGCGGGTATTGGATGCGCGGCCCCGGCATGGGGCTTGTCAGCGTACTGCGCGGGTGGTTCCCGCATATGCGCTACATTGCGGAGGATCTCGGTATGCTGACGGACGGCGTGAGGCAGCTTGTACGCGATTCGGGCTTCCCGGGAATGTGCGTTCTGCAATTCGCTTTTGACGCCGAGGGAAATTCGGATTATCTGCCGCATAACTGCAAGGCGGGGAACGTCTGCTACGTCGGCACGCATGATAACGACACCGTAAAGGGCTGGGTGGAGCACAGCAAAAAAGAGGATATCGCATACGCGAAAAAGTATATGCACATCACGCCGGACGAGGGCTGGTGCTGGGGTATGATACGCACAGGCATGGCTACACCGTGCGAGCTTTTTGTCGTACCCATGCAGGATGTGCTTGAGCTTGGCGGCGAGTGCCGCATGAACGTCCCCGGCGTTGCCGGCGGAAATTGGCAGTGGCGTATGCTGCCCGGCGCGCTGACGAAGAAAACCGCCGCAAAGCTCAGAGAATATACCGAAAGATACAGAAGGATATAAAGGAGCCTGTCAAAAAAGTCCTTGCAGGACTTTTTTGACAAGCTGAATATAAAGGGAAGATACGCTGCCCTGCGGCATCGCCGCATGCATATATGGAGCTTGTCAAAGAACAGCCGGCCGGAAAAACGGTTATAATACTAAAGGAGAAAAGCATCAGTTGGAAACGATAAGCCAGATACTTGCCCGTGAGCTTGGACGCGAGCAGAGCCATATCGATAACGTTATCGCCCTGCTTGACGAGGGCAATACCATTCCTTTCATCGCACGCTACCGCAAGGAGCTGCACGGCGCGATGGACGATACCGCCCTGCGCACGCTTCAGGAGCGCCTTGAATATCTCCGTTCCCTTGCCGAGAGAAGAGAGACCGTAAAAAAATCAATAATCGAACAGGATAAAATGACCGAAGAGCTGGACAAAGCGATCGACGAATGTGAAACGCTTGCCGCCCTTGAGGATATATACCGCCCCTTCAAGCCAAAGCGCCGTACACGTGCGACCGCCGCAAAGGAAAAGGGACTTGAGCCGCTTGCGCTCAGACTTTTTGCCCAGACGCCCGATCTGCCTGAGCCGGAGGAGCTTGCCAAGGATTTTGCGGATGCTGAAAAGGGCGTTGAAACCGTTGAGGACGCGCTTGCCGGCGCATCCGACATCATCGCGGAAATGATCTCCGACGATGCAGGGATACGCAAGCTGCTGCGCGAGTTTATCGGCAGGAACGCCGTACTCACATCAAAAGCGGCAACGGAGGAGGATTCGGTCTACCGTCTCTATTACGATTTTTCACAGCGCGTGGACAGACTCCAGGGACATCAGATACTTGCCGTCAACCGCGGTGAGAAGGAGGGCTTCCTCAAGGTCAGCGTTGAGCTTGACCGTGAGCTTGCCCTGCAAAGAGTGCGCCGTCAGGTCATAATCCCCGGCAGCAAGGCGATGGGCTTTGTCCGCACCGCTGCGGAGGACGCATATGACAGGCTCATCTGGCCGTCTATGGAGCGCGAGACAAGAAGCGCCCTTACCGACATGGCGTGCGACGGCGCGATAAAAATGTTCGCTCTTAACTTAAAGCCCCTGCTGATGCAGCCGCCCGTAAAGGGCAGGGTCACAATGGGGCTTGACCCCGGCTATGCCCACGGCTGCAAGGTCGCGGTCATCGACGGTACGGGCAAGGTGCTTGATACCGCCGTCGTCTACCCGACTTTTTCCGAAGGACGCAAAAAAGAAGCCATACGCACGCTCTCCGCGCTCATCCGCAAATATGGGGTGGAGCATCTTGCCATAGGCAACGGCACCGCCTCGCGTGAAACGGAGCAGATGGCGGTAGAAATGCTGCATGAGCTGGGCGGTAATCAGGCTTATGCGATAGTCAACGAGGCGGGCGCGTCGGTCTATTCGGCGTCAAAGCTTGCCGCGGAGGAATTTCCCGATTACGACGTCAATCTCCGCTCCGCCGTCTCCATTGCAAGGCGCTTGCAGGACCCTCTTGCGGAGCTTGTCAAGATAGACCCTATGGCGATAGGCGTCGGACAGTATCAGCACGATATGCCGCAGGCCAAGCTGGAGGAGACGCTCAACGGCGTGGTCGAGGACTGCGTAAATGCCGTCGGCGTGGATATAAATACCGCTTCTCCGTCGCTTTTGCAGCGCGTTTCCGGACTTACCAAAACCACCGCGAAGAACATCGTTCTTTACCGCGAGGAGAACGGCATTTTCACCTCGCGCAAGCAGATAAACAAGGTGCCGAAGCTCGGCCCCAAGGCGTTCCAGCAGTGCGCCGGATTTCTGAGAGTGCCGGAGAGCGGACAGGTGCTTGACAACACTGCCGTGCATCCGGAAAGCTACGACGCCGCCGAAAAGCTTCTTGAGCTGTGCGGGTATGAGCTCAAGGATGTCGCCGCCGGAAATCTTGCGCTGCTGCCTTCAAAGGTAAAGCTCATAGGCGAGGAAAAGGCGGCGGCGCACTGCGGCGTCGGCGTGCCTACGCTCAACGATATCGTGGCAGAGCTTATGAAGCCGGGGCGCGATCCGCGTGACGAGCTGCCGCCCGTGCTGCTCAGGAAGGACGTTCTCGAAATAAAGGATCTCAAGCCCGGCATGGAGCTTATGGGTACCGTGCGCAACGTTATAGATTTCGGCGTTTTTGTCGATATCGGCGTTCACCAGGACGGGCTTGTGCATATATCGCAGATCAGCAATAAATTTATCCGCCATCCGAGCGAGGCCGTCTCGGTCGGCGACGTCGTAAAGGTAGTCGTGCTTGACGTGGACGAAAAGAAGCACAGAATATCCCTGTCCATGAAGCAGGCGGAAAAATAACGATCGGAGGTTGAACCGTGGAAAAGCTTAATGTATGCCTTATCAATGACTCTTTCCCGCCGGAGATCGACGGGGTTGCTAACGCCGTTACAAATTATGCGAATATAATTTCATCTTCCCTCGGAAACGCTACCGTAGTCACGCCCTCGCATCCGCAGGCGGATGACAGCGCTTTCGGCTTTCCCGTTCTGCGTTATCCCAGCATCGATATGACAAAGCAGGTCGGCTATTACGCGGGCAATCCGTTTTCCGCAGATATCATGCGCCGGCTTACCGAGAAGAATTTTGACATCATCCATACCCACTGCCCGATAACCTCCACAATGCTTTCCAGGATGCTGCGCGACAGGATAGATGTGCCTGTGGTGTTCACATATCACACAAAGTTTGATATTGACATTGCCAACGCCATAAAGAGCAGGCTTTTGCAGGAGGAGGCGGCAAAGCTGCTTGTTGAGAACATCTCCGCCTGCGACGAGGTGTGGACGGTCAGCAACGGCGCGGGGGAAAACCTCAAAAAGCTCGGCTACCGCGGGGAGTACCGCGTTATGCCGAACGGAGTTGATTTTCCGAAGGGCAGAGTGTCCGATGAGCTGATAAAAGAGGCCACAAAGGACTTTGATCTGCCTGAGGGCGTACCGATGTTCCTGTTCGTCGGGCGCATGATGTGGTACAAGGGACTTAAAATAATCCTCGACGCGCTCAAGGAGCTGGACGGAGCGGGCATCGACTTCCGCATGGTGTTTGTGGGCGGAGGCGGCGACAAGGACGAGATAACGGAATATACCGAAAAGCTCGGTCTTACCGGCAAGGTGCAGTTTTCGGAGCCTATCCGCGACAGGAACCTTATCCGTGCGTGGTACTGCCGCGCCGATATGTTCCTCTTCCCCTCGACCTTTGATACGAACGGTCTTGTCGTGCGCGAAGCGGCGGCCTGCGCTCTCGGCAGCGTCCTGATAGCGGGAAGCTGCGCAGCGGAGGATGTGGTTGACGGCGTAAGCGGGCTGCTGATAGAGGAAAATGCAGCGTCGATGGCGGCAAAGCTCATGGAGCTGTGCGCAAACCCCGCAGAGATGGCGCGCATAGGTCAGGGTGCACAGGATAATATTTATATTTCGTGGGAGGACTCCGTAAAAACCGCCTACGCCCGTTACTTTGACGTGATAGACAATTATAAGCGCGGGCTGTATCTTCCCCATGAAAAGCTGACGGACGATGTTTTTTCGCTTATGTCGGAAAGACTTTACAGCTACAGCTGTGCGAAGAAAAAACGCCGCGATTCGATCGCGGATATGAAGCAGCGCTTTGATAAGCTGCTCACTGCGGGCGGGGAGTTTTTTGAGGATCTCCCGGAGGACTATAAGTCCCTTCTTGCAGAGCTGAAGCTCGATAAATCAAGCCTTGCCTCAGGCGGCGAGGCGGCAAAGAAAAAGCTGCGCGACCGTCTCGAGGATCTCGGCGAGCATATCGACAGGTTCATGTGACTGTGCGCTATACCGGGGCGGCACAGCCTCAGCTATTAGAAATAAGGACTGATCATGATAGACAGCAACGAAGTAAAAAAAGAACGCGCCGCTCTTGCGGGGCTGTCGGCGGCCTGCATGGACGTGCATGAGCGCTCGACCGAAACGTCAATGGAGGAGCTTGCCGCCCTTGTGGAGACTGCGGGCGGCGAGGCGGTATGCATGCTCATGCAGCAGCGTCCGACGCCCGATCCGCGCAGCTTCATAGGCGACGGCAAGGTGCAGGAGCTTAAAAACCTCATAGAGATAAACGAATGTGATATGGCGGTTTTTGATAATGAGCTGTCGCCGTCGCAGATGCGCGTACTGTCGGAGGACCTGGGCGTCAAGGTAATGGATCGTTCCGGACTTATCCTTGATATATTTGCCCAGCGCGCCCGCACAAGAGAGGGACAGCTGCAGGTGGAGCTTGCGCAGTATAAATATCTTCTGCCGCGCCTTACCGGCATGTGGACGCACCTTGTGCGCCAGACCGCTTCCGGCGGCTCGTCGCCTATCGGCACACGCGGCCCCGGCGAAACGCAGCTTGAGACCGACCGCCGCCACATCCGCCGCAAGATACAGAAGCTTGAGGAGGAGCTTGCCGCGGTGCGCAAGGTGCGCTCCACGCAGAGACGGAAAAGGGAGAAAAACTCCATGCCCGTTGTGGCGCTTGTCGGCTATACGAACGCAGGCAAGTCAACTCTGCTCAACTGCTTGACGGGCGAAAATATTCCGGCAAACGACAGGCTTTTCGATACGCTTGACACGACTACAAGAAGACTGCGGCTCAACGAGACGACGGAGGTTCTGCTGTCCGATACCGTCGGCTTTATAAGAAAGCTGCCGACGCATCTTATCGAGGCGTTCAAAGCCACTCTTGAGGAGCTGAGCTTTGCGGACGTTCTTCTGCACGTGATAGACATTTCAAATCCCGAGTGGGAGGAGCAGGCGCGTGTCGTGGATGAGCTTATACGTCAGCTTGGGGCGGAGGCCACGCCGTGCATACGTATTTTCAATAAATGCGACGCATACTTCGGCATCCTTCCGCATGGGGAGAATATCGTCTGCCTTTCCGCGAAAAGCGGAGAGGGGACGGATGCTCTTACGGAGAAGCTTCTTGGACTTCTTGACAGGGGGCATCACCGTGTTAAGCTGCAAATTCCGTATTCCGACGCGGGACTTGCGGATATGCTGCGGCGCGAGGCGGCGGTAGTGAGCATGGAGTATAACGACGACGGCATCTCCGCCGAAGCGGTCGTGACGCCGGAGGTGTTCGGCAGGGTTAAGAAATATATACCGGGATACGTTGAGCCCAAGGAGGACTGGGAGGATGACTGAGTATTTTATCCCTACCGGCAGCGGAGAGAGCGAATACACGGAAAAACGCTCCCGCTTCCTCGGACATATAAGATATGTTGAGACCGAGGAGGAAGCCAAGGCCTTCATTGCCGAAACCAAGAAGAAATTTTACGACGCCCGCCACAACTGCTGGTGCTATATCATCCGCGGCGGGGCGGAGCGCTACGGCGACGACGGCGAGCCGCAGGGTACTGCCGGCATCCCGATGCTGGAGGTGCTGCGCCGTGAGGGGGTTACAAATGCCGTCTGTGTTGTGACACGGTATTTCGGCGGAGTGCTTCTGGGCGCGGGCGGGCTTTTGAGAGCCTATACCAAAAGCGCAAAGGACGCGCTTGACGCGGCGGGGATATCCGTAGTGCGCCGCTGGGTCGAGTGCGAGCTTCCGTGCAGCTACTCCCAGGCGGAAAGGCTTAAAAACGAGATAGCGGCGGCGGGCGGCGTGGTAACGGATATGGAATATGCCGCCGCGGTCACGATAAAGGTGCTTGTCCCCGAAGAATCGGCGGACGATTTCGGCGCAAAAATGACCGATCTTACTGCCGGAAGCGCGCAGGTGAGCGTAACGGGAGAGAGCTTCAAAGCCGTTCCGGTGAGATAAGAGGTCTTTGCCGGTGCGCCCTTGCCAACTGATGATAATAAAAATAAAAAAATTAAATAAAAAAAGAGGGAAATAAAAATTTGCGTCGTATAAGAGTAATGGAAGCGATTCCGTTGCTCTTATACTGTTTTTCCGTTGCGGGAGGTGTTGTCGTGTCCTGTCCCAGAGAAGAAAGGGAGAAGCTTGAGCATTACATAGTCGGGAAATACGGTGTGCTGGCGGAAAATACCAAAGGCAGACTCAGACCGGAGGAGGAGTGCTCGATACGCACGTGTTTTCAGCGCGATATCGACAGAATAACCCATTCCAAGTCATTCCGCCGCCTCAAGCATAAAACGCAGGTCTTTCTCCAGCCGGAGGGGGATCATTACCGCACACGCCTTACGCATACGCTTGAGGTCAGCCGCCTTGCAAGGACTGTCGCAAGAGCGTTGATGCTCAACGAGGATCTTGTGGAGGCCGCCGCGCTCGGACACGATCTCGGGCATACTCCGTTCGGACATGCCGGGGAGCGGGCGCTTGACCGCATTTATTCGGGCGGCTTCAAGCATTATGAGCAGAGTCTTCGCGTTGTGGACGTACTTGAGGGCGACGGGAAGGGACTTAACCTGTGCTATGAGACGAGGATGGGCATCCTGCATCACACCCACGGCGCTCCCGACGATACGCCTGAAGCGGTAACGGTGCGCCTTTGCGACCGTATCGCCTACATAAATCACGATCTTGACGATTCCATCCGAGCGGGAATATTATCCGACGAACAAGTTCCGGCGCTTATACGTCATAACTGCGGCACGAGGAACAGCGAACGGATAAATTCCTTTATAACCGATCTCATTGAAAACAGCCGCGGGGGCGTACTCGGAATGTCCCCCAAAATGCAGGCCGCGTTTGACTTTTTCCACAGCTTCATGTATTCCGATATCTATACCAACCCCGTCGCCAAGGGCGAGGAGAGCAAGGTGGACGGAATACTCAGCGCCCTGTTTGAATATTACTGCGCTCATCCCGACGAGCTTCCGGACGATCTGAACGGTATTGTCGAAAAGGACGGCGTCGAGCGCGCAGTCGTTGACTACATATCAGGCATGACGGACGGATATGCCATGGAAAAATACGGGGAAAAATTCATCCCGTTCGCGTGGACGGTCAAATAATTTGTAAATTTCAGGAAAAAAGGAGGGCGGCGGAGTGGCTTTTCCGGAAAGCTTTCTGACAGAGCTTGCCGCGAGGAACGATATAGTAGACGTCGTTTCCGAGTATGTGCATCTCGGTAAAAGAAGCGGGTCGAATATGTTCGGGCTTTGCCCGTTCCACAACGAAAAAACGCCATCCTTCTCCGTGTCGCCGGACAGACAGATATATCACTGCTTTGGCTGCGGCAAGGGCGGCGGGGTCATCAATTTTATAATGGAGATAGAAAACCTCACCTTTCCGGAGGCGGTGGAAAAGCTTGCGCGGAGAGCGGGCATGGCCATGCCGGAGCAGGAGTATGACAGAGAGGCAAAGAAAAAAGCGCGTATTCTTGCTCTGAACAGAGATGCGGCTGCGTTTTTTTACTCACAGCTTTCAACACCGGCCGGCAGAGCGGCATGCGAATACATGGTAAAAAGGCAGATAAGCCCTGTCACGGCAAAGAACTTCGGGCTGGGCTGCGCGCCTGACACATGGAGCAGCCTTACAGACGCAATGCGCCTGAAAGGCTATTCCGACGGCGAGCTGCTTGACGCAGGTCTTGCAAAGCGCGGGAAAAGCGGCGGGATATATGACGCGTTCAGGAACCGCCTGATGTTCCCGGTCATCGACGTGACGGGCAAGGTGATAGGCTTTTCCGGCCGTATCCTCGGCGACGGCGAACCGAAATATCTTAACAGCCCCGAAACCGCCGTTTTCAGCAAAAGCAGGAACCTTTTTGCCATGAATCTGGCTAAAAAATCAAAAAGCGGATATATAATCCTATCAGAGGGAAATATAGACGTAGTTTCGCTGCATCAGGCGGGCTTCGATTCGGCGGTCGCATCTCTCGGCACATCGCTTACAAGGGAGCAGGCGTCGCTTATCCAGCGGTACACATCGCAGGTGATAATCGCATATGACAATGATACCGCCGGTATAAAAGCTTCAAAGCGTGCGATAGAGATCTTTGAAAAGCTGGACGTCAAGGTCAGGGTTCTGCGTATGACCGGCGCTAAAGATCCGGATGAGTTTATCAAGCAGAAGGGCGCGGGCGCGTTCCGCAATCTGCTGGAGGCGTCGGAAGATCAGGTGGATTACAGGCTCAACGCCGTCAGGGAGAAATACGATCTTTCGCTGGATGATCAGCGCGTGGCATTTCTCAAGGAGGCGACGCAGCTTGTGGCAAGCTTTCCGGGCGCTGCGGAGAGGGAGGTTTATGCCAAGCGTGTAGCCGAAACGGCTTCCGTCAACGGGAATGTCATTGCCGATGAGGTCGAGAGGGTAAGGAAGCGGATCGTTTCAAAAGCCGCGAGAGACGAGCGGAAAGCCGTGTCAAGACCGGAGCAGATGGCGCAGCCTGCGGACAGGCAGCTTCGCTATGACGATCCCGCCTCAGCCGTCGCGGAGGAGGGGGTCATACGGCTCCTCTACCTTGAGCCGGAGCTTGTTTCCGCAGAGCTTCCGGAAGAGGATGATTTTTCTTCACCTGTACTGCGGCATATATACGCTGTGATACGCGGTATGCTTTTTGAGCAGCGGCAGGTCAGCCCCGCCACGCTTGTGGGCGAGCTTTCGAAGGAGGAAATGAACCTTTTTATTGCGATCACGCAGAAGCCTGAAAAATTGTCTGACAGCCGCCGGACAATGGCGGATTATATAAAGAGAATAAAAACAGAGAAAGAGCGCAGGAGCGGCAAGCCTGATTTTGAAGCGATAATGCGCTCAAAGCAAAACACGGCCTATGACAGGGCGAGAAAATGAAGAGGGATAAAGATATGAAAGACGAAACTATGCTTTCCGAGAAGAAACTTGACAAGATGGCGGATGTTTTTCTTGCTGAAAATTCTGCGGATGCAGCAGAAGCCAAAGAAGAAGCTCCAAAGGATGAAGCGCCGAAGGCGAAAAAGAAGTCTTCCAAGAAAAAGGACGCGGATAATGCCGAAAATCAGAAAACGCCCGAGGAAAGACTTGCCGAGCTTATCGAAAAGGGCAAGAAAAAGGGGAGCCTCTCCGCAAAGGATCTTGAGCTTCTTGACGAGCTGAACATTGACAGCGACACCGAGGCAAAGTTCTATGAAAGCATTGAGGCAAACGGAATATATATAGATATAGCCGCTTCCGCCGTTCTCCCTCTGATCGACGAGATATCTCCCGAGGTCGAAGAAATAGAGAGTATAGACGAAGTGACCGAGGAGGAGCTTGCCGATACCGATTCGCTCATGGACAGCTTTTCCACGGACGATCCGGTGCGCATGTATCTCAAGGAGATAGGAAAGGTCGCCCTGCTCACCCAGGAGGAAGAAACCGTTCTTGCAAAGCAGATGGCGGAGGGCAACGAGAACGCAAAGCGCCGCATGACCGAGGCCAACCTGCGTCTGGTGGTATCCATAGCAAAGCGCTACGTCGGGCGCGGTATGCTGTTTCTTGATCTTATTCAGGAGGGCAATCTGGGTCTTATCAAGGCAGTCGAGAAGTTCGATTATACCAAGGGCTACAAGTTCTCTACCTATGCGACGTGGTGGATAAGACAGGCGATAACCCGCGCAATAGCCGATCAGGCGCGCACCATCCGTATCCCCGTTCACATGGTGGAAACCATAAACAAGACCATCCGCGTTTCGCGTCAGCTTCTGCAGGAGCTTGGACACGATCCCAGCGCCGAGGAGATAGCAAAGGAAATGGATATGCCCGTTGACAAGGTGCGCGATATCCTCAAGATAGCGCAGGAGCCTGTCTCCCTTGAGACGCCGATCGGCGAGGAGGAGGATTCCCATCTGGGCGACTTTATTCCCGACGAGGACGCAAGCGAGCCTTCCGAGGCCGCGTCATTCTCCCTTCTGCGCGAGCAGCTGGAAGAGGTTCTCGACACGCTTGCACCCAGAGAGAAAAAGGTGCTTGAGCTGCGCTTCGGCATAGTTGACGGCCGTACCCGCACACTTGAGGAAGTCGGCAAGGAGTTCAATGTCACGCGTGAGCGTATCCGTCAGATCGAGGCAAAGGCTCTGCGCAAGCTCCGCCACCCCAGCCGCAGCAAGAGACTGAAGGATTTTCTTAATTGATAAGCATAGATCATTTTGCCGGAGAATCTCGCTTAGGACCTCTGGCAAAATGAGTAAAATTCTGCGCGGCTTTCGGCAGGCAGCCGTCAAAACGGAAAAGGAGGTCTTGCCTTGTCGTTTTCAAAAGAAGATACAAAGGTGGTAAAAGGCATTGCGATCTGCCTTATGCTCTACCATCATCTGTTCGCCTATCCGCATAAAATTCTTGAAGGCATAGGCTTTGTTTCGCTGTACTCTTTCGGGGAAACAACTTTGTCTACGTATATAGGGCAGTTCGGAAGAATCTGTATGCCGATGTTCCTTTTCCTGAGCGGCTACGGTACATATCTCTCATCACAGAAAACCGGCGATATAACAAGCCTTGCCGCAAAGCGTATAAAGGGGCTTTATACGGCGGTCTGGCAGGTTTTTTTCCTGTCGCTGCCCGTGTCGGTATATTTTTTCAGAAATATGCAGACAGGCCTTCTGAGAGAGATCATCTATAATTCTCTTGGTCTCAGCTGTACGTTCAATGAGGAATGGTGGTTCATTCTTCCGTTTGCCGTGCTGCTTGTGCTTTTCCCGTCGATAAAGCGCTTTCTTGACAGGGAAAAAGCAAATGTTTTTACAGACCTTTTCATTGTACTCATATACAGCGCCTTCTGCAATTATATCGTCCCCGTGATCATGGAGCGGCCTGCGCTGGAGTATTTTGCCGCCTCGGTCTTCTGGCATAAAACACGGGAAGTGCTTGAAATACTGCCCGCGTTTTTACTGGGCTGCATCTTCGCAAAATACGCCCTGCTTGACAGGGTGAAGGAAAAGTACGCCGGAAAAACGGTGTGGTGCATAGCGGCGCTTGTCTGCATGGCGGCCGTTTTCTATCTGCATCTTTATAACCATCTTTTCTATGATTTTATCAACAGCGCGGTTTTTATCTGCTGCATTGCCGTTCTGCTGCCGCTGCGTGTTTTCAAACCGCTGTTCAGGCTGCTTGGGAAATTAGGCGATGAGTCCGCGTTTATCTGGCTCACGCATACGTTTTTCTCGGCATATTGGTGCCAGAAACTCATATTTGCGCCTAAATACTCGGCGCTGATATTCCTGCTGCTGCTTGCCGTTTCATACTGCGCGGCAAAGCTTATACGGCTGTTCTGGGCGCTTGCGGGGCGGATAGCGAAAAGAGAAGAAAAAACAGTTCCGGCAGGGAATAAATAACGAAAAAAATACTTGCAAAAATGCAATTGTGGTGCTATATTAAGTAAGGTTAGTATCATGTTTGTGTCAGAGTGGGCTGCGGTCCACTCTTTTTTGTGAAGCTTTTTCGGAATGTATGGGAGGAAAGCTTTTCGGAATTTTGTGTGCGCAAAAGCGCATGGAGGGGCATTATGAGCAAAATCACAGACAGGGTGACGGAGCTTGCACGCGGCGTTGTAAGCGAAGCGGGCTGCACCCTGTGGGATGTTGAGTATGTGCGCGAGGCGGGTACGTGGTACCTGAGGGTGTATATCGACAAGGAGGGCGGCGTTTCCATAAACGACTGTGAGACGATAAGCCGTGCGCTTGACCCGATATTGGACGAGGCCGATCCCATACCCGACAGCTATGTTTTTGAGGTCGGTTCCGCCGGCGCGGAGAGGGAGCTTAAGCGCCCGTCGGATTTTGCGCAGTTTATGGGCAGCGAGGTCGAGATCCGTCTCTACCAGCCGTTTGAGGGCAGCAAGGTCTTTGTCGGAACTCTTTCCGGCTACGATAACGGCAGGGTCGGGATCGTTTACGGCGGGAAAAGCCTGAGCTTTGACAAGGCGCAGACGGCGCAGGTCAGGCTGCACGCATCAATATAATAAAAAATTTCACTTATTTAAGCTGAACGGAGATATTACAATGAACGCAGATTTTTTTGAAGCGATAGAAGACATTGAGAAGGAAAAAGGCATACCCAGAAATTATATGTACGACAAGATAAAGCAGGCGATGCTTGCCGCTTTCCGCCGCGACAATCCCGACTGCGAGGATAATGTCGAGATAATTCTGGAGGAGGACAGCAAGCGTATTGAGATGAACGTTCTCAAGACCGTTGTCGATGAGGTTGAGGACCCTTCTCATGAGATAAATATAGAAGCCGCAAAAAAATTGAGCCGCCGCGCCAAGATAGGCGATACGCTCCCCGTTCCCGTTGAGACGAAGAAGTTCGGACGCATTGCCGCACAGGCCGCGAAGCAGGTCATCATACAGGGTATCCGCGAGGCGGAACGCGGCATAATTTATGAGGAGTTCACCTCCAAGGAGCATGAGCTGCTCACCGGCGTCGTCTCCCATATCGATCCGAGAAACGGCAACGTTTCCATTGACATTTCTTCCAACAGCGAAGTGACAAAGGCAATGCTCTCCGCCAATGAGCGCATAAAGACCGAGAATATCAAGGAGGGCGACCGTATAAAGGTCTATGTCGTCGAGGTCAGAAATTCGACACGCGGTCCCCAGGTTCTCATCAGCCGCACTCATCCCGGCCTTGTCAAGCGCCTTTTTGAGCTTGAGGTTCCGGAAATTTTTGACGGCACGGTCGAGATAAAGTCCATTGCCCGCGAAGCGGGGAGCCGCACCAAGATGGCGGTGTGGTCGGCGGACGAAAACGTTGACCCGATCGGCGCCTGCGTCGGTCCCAAGGGCGGACGCGTCGCCAGCATCGTTGACGAGCTTAACGGCGAGAAGATAGATATCATCAAATACAGCGAGAACCCGGAGGAGTATATTGCCGCGGCGCTGTCGCCATCCGAGGTCGTAAGCGTTACCATGCAGGAGGACGGGAAGAGCTGCCGCGTCATAGTTCCCGACGCACAGCTGTCCCTTGCCATCGGCAAGGAAGGGCAGAACGCCCGTCTTGCCGCCAAGCTTACCGGCTATAAGATAGACATCAAGCCGGAGAGCGAGGCATAAGCTGTTATAATGGGCGGATAGATACTGCAAGCCCATGCAAAGCAATTCGGAAGGCGGACAAAGTTCGCATTATATGCTTGAACGCGGTGCTTTCAGGCGGATAGTATAAGGAGGCGGCAGTTTTGCAGAAAAAAATACCTATGCGACAGTGTCTCGGCTGCCGCGAGATGAAGCCGAAGAAGGAGCTTATACGGGCGGTACGCTCGGCAGACGGAAGCATAAGTCTTGATTTCAAGGGAAAAGCCTCCGGCAGAGGCGCTTATGTGTGTCCGAACGGCGAATGTCTGAAAAAAGCGATAAAATCAAAGGCATTTGAAAGGGCGTTTTCATCTCCCATACCTCCGGAAATATATGAACAGCTTACCGGGCAGATGGAGGCAGAGCATGAGTAAAAAAAGTCTTGATCTGCTTGGGCTGATGCGCAAGGCCGGCGCGATAGAGATAGGCGAGGCGAATGCGGGCGCTGCGTGTAAGGACGGCAAAGCAAGGCTTCTGATACTTGCTTCCGACGCCTCGGATAACGCCTGCCGTCGTGCGGAGCAATTCGTCAGCGGACGAAGGACGCTGCTGATAAAGGTTCCGTTCAGCAAGGAGGAGATTTCGGATAAGACCGGCAAGCCCGGCTGTTCCATGGCGGCGATCACGGATCTCGGCTTTGCAAACGCCTTTGCAAAGGATCTTTCGGAGACGGAGCCGGGGCTGTATGCCGAAGCGGCGGAAAGTCTCGGCGCGAGATACGGCAAGGCGCTGCGTCGCAAAAAAAGCACGGCAGTTGAAAAGAAAAAACGTCAAGGGAAAAGGGAGGAATAATATATGGCAATGGTCGTAAAATACAGAATACATGAGGTGGCAAAGGATTTTAATGTTGCATCGAAGGAAATCTCGCAGATCCTGACCGACTATGTAGCGCCTCCCAAGAATCATATGCAGGTTCTTGAAAATCCCGAGCTGGATATTATTTTTGAGTATATGACCCAGCATAACGAGGCGGCAAGTCTTGAGGACATTTTCAAGACCGCTCCTGCTCCGGTACCGGCAAAGGCCGAGAAAGCGGCTCCCGCACCGGCCAAGAAAGGCGATGCCCCCAAAGCGGCGGCAAAGCCTGCGCAGAATATGCAGAACGCAAAGCCTGCGCCCGCTCAGCCCCAGCAGCAGACGGCGGCCGCCGACAGGCAGAACAAACCCCATGTTCCCAGGAAGGTCGCGGAAAAGCGCGTTGTCGATACACGCGGCGGCGCGGCTGTCAATATAGAAAAATATAACGAAAAGTTTGAAGATATGGCGGGCATGAAGGGCAACGACAGTATGCGCCGCGCTAACAAGGAGAAGATAAACAGCAAGTCCAAGCAGCGCCCCAACCAGCAGGCGGCAAGCGCAAAGCGCCGTCAGGAGGAGCGCGACAAGATGAACCGGCTCCAGCTTGAGATAGCAAAGAAGCAGCAGCTCAAGGTTCAGATACCCGACGAGATAAGCGTGGGCGATCTCGCTTCAAGAATGAAGAAGACCGCCGCCGAGGTCATAAAGCAGCTTTTCAAGATGGGCGTTTTTGCTTCCGTCTCCGAGATAATCGACTATGATACCGCCGCGCTCGTTGCGATGGAGCTTGGCTGCAAGGTCGAAAAGGAAGTTATCGTCACCGTTGAGGAAAAGCTTATCGACGACCATGAGGACAAGGCGGAGGATCTTGTTGACAGAGCGCCCGTTGTCGTTGTCATGGGTCATGTTGACCACGGCAAGACCTCGCTTCTCGACTATATAAGAAACGCCCATGTCGCATCCGGCGAGGCCGGCGGCATAACGCAGCATATCGGCGCATATACGACTTCCATCAACGGCAGTCCCATTACCTTCCTTGATACGCCGGGTCATGAGGCGTTCACATCCATGCGCGCCCGCGGCGCAATGGTAACGGATATTGCGATACTTGTTGTCGCCGCTGACGACGGTATCATGCCGCAGACGATAGAGAGCATCAATCACGCAAAGGCAGCAGGCATCCCCGTTGTCGTTGCGATAAACAAAATGGATACCGTCGGCGCAAATCCCGAACGCATCAAGCAGCAGCTTACCGAGTATGACCTCATTTCCGAGGAATGGGGCGGCGACACCATTATATGCCCAATCTCCGCAAAGACCGGTATGGGTATAGACAATCTGCTTGAAAATCTCGTTGTTCTTGCCGAGGTGCAGGAGCTGAAGGCGAATCCCAACCGCGCCGCGAAGGGTACCGTTATCGAGGCCAGACTTGATAAGGGACGCGGCCCGATAATGACCGTCCTTGTGCAGAACGGTACGCTGAGACTTGGCGATATCATCATTGCCGGCACGAGCGTCGGCCGTGTGCGCACCATGCTCAACGATAAGGGGCAGCGTGTCAGCGAAGCGGGGCCGTCCATGCCTGTTGAGATATCCGGTCTGAGCGAGGTTCCGACCGCAGGCGACGTATTCAACGCCGTTGCCGATGAGCGTATGGCGAGAGAACTTGCCGAGGAGCGCCGCATCCAGCAGAACAATGCCGCAAACGGCGGCGCGAAGAAGGTAAGCCTTGAGGATCTGTTCAGCCAGATCCAGGCGGGTGAGATGAAGACTCTCAACATCATCGTCAAGGCGGACGTTCAGGGCAGCGCAGAGGCGGTCAAGTCGTCTCTGGAAAAAATTTCCAACGAGGAAGTGCGTGTGAAGGTCATCCACAGCGGCGTAGGCGCGATCAACGAATCCGACGTCATGCTTGCCGCGACCTCCGGCGCGATCATTGTCGGCTTCAATGTCCGTCCCGATAACGCCGCACGCGACAGCGCCGCAAGAAGCAACGTGGATATGCGTATGTACCGCGTCATTTACGACTGCATCAATGAGATCGAAGCGGCAATGAAGGGTATGCTTGCGCCCAAATTCAAGGAAGTTATCATCGGCCATGCGGAGGTTCGTGAGACTTATAAGGTCTCCAAGGTCGGCACGGTCTGCGGCTGCTACTGCACCGACGGTAAGATACAGCGCGGCTGTGAGGTGCGTGTGCTGAGAGACAATATTGTTATCCACGAGGGCAATCTTGCCTCCCTCAGACGCTTCAAGGACGACGTAAAGGAAGTCGCGTCCGGCTATGAGTGCGGTATGCAGGTGGAAAAGTTCAACGATATCAAGGTTGGCGATACTATCGAGTGCTTCGTTATGGAGCAGATAAACCCCTGATAAACAGCTTGTCAAGGAGCAGAGGTTCTCTGACAAAGGGCTGCTCTGCGCTCCGTGCTTCGGTTGTCCGCCTGCGCACGGACGATCCGGCACTCGCTCCGTGAATAGAGATCATTTTTGCCTGCGGGCAAAAACGCTGACGGGGCTTTTTGACAGTATGACGGGGTGCTTTGAAAGCACCCCGTTTCAGCTTGCCGAAGAAGCAAGCTTTTTTGACAGTCTCAAAGGAATTGAAAAAGGAGAAAAAATATGCCGTCGAATAAATTGGCAAGAACGAATGACGATATACAGTATGTGCTTTCAAAGCTCCTGCGCGAGGTCAAGGATCCGAGAGTGCAGCAGGGCATGATAAGCGTCACCAGGGTTGAAACAACGGGCGATCTGCGCTACTCAAAGGTATGGCTCTCGGTCATGGGCATGAGCGATGAAAAGGAGTTCAAGAAGGGACTTAAATCCGCTTCCGGCTGGCTCAGGCATGAGCTGGGCAGCTCCCTTGCCCTGCGTTATACGCCGGAGCTTGTTTTTGAAATAGACCACAGCATAGAGTACGGCGCGCATATCAGCAGCGTTATAAACTCTCTCGATATTAAACATGACGGGGATGAACAGGAATGAACTATACGGAATGTGCAAAGTACCTGTCGGAAAAAAACAGATACCTTATCCTGACGCACGCTAACCCGGACGGGGACACCGCAGGCAGCGCCGCGGCGCTTTGCAGCGCTTTGCAGCGGATGGGCAAGACGGCGTATCTCTATTCGAACCCCGGATTTACGGACAAGCTTATGGCTTATGTGTCAGGATTCATTGCGCCGGAGGGTTATATGCCGGAGTGCGTAATCGCCGTGGATATAGCCGAAAAGTCGCTCTTTCCATGCGGGTTTGAGGAGAATGCCGATCTCTGCATCGACCATCACCCGTCGAACAGGAAGTATGCCGCCGCGACGCTGCTTGACGCGAAGCGCGCCGCCTGCGGCGAAATAGTCCTGAAGCTGCTGAAAACAATGAAAATGAAGCCCACCGCCGTTGAAGCGACGCTTTTGTACATTGCCGTCTCGACGGATACGGGCTGCTTCAAATACAACAATACAACAGCCGAAACCTTTGCCGCCACCGCCGAGCTTCTGAAAGCGGGCGCGGATAATAAAGGCGTGAATCTTGCGTTTTTCAACAAGATTTCAGCTGCGAAAATGAAGCTTGAGGGACTTATTTACTCCGGAATACGCTTTTTCCGCGACGGAGACGTCGCCGTTGCCGTTGTGACGAAGGATATGATCGCGCAGTGCGGCGCGGGCGAGGAGGATATGGACGATATCGCCGGACTTGCAGCAAGGGCGGAGAGCGCAAAAATCTCGATCACGGTTCGTGAAAAGGACAAGAGCCTGTGCCGCATCTCTGTGAGAACGAGCGACGGCGTCAACGCGAGCAGGATATGCGAGGTTTTCGGAGGCGGGGGACACGCCGCCGCCGCCGGATGCACCATAGAGGCCGAGCCTGAACGCGCTGTGCGTATGCTTATGGAAGTCATAGACGAGGTCTGCAAATGAACGGTATTCTCCTTGTTGACAAGCCGCAGGGCTGGACGAGCAGCGACGTTGTCATAAAGCTGAAAGGCATCATGCATCAGCGGCGCATCGGTCATTCCGGGACGCTTGACCCCATGGCTACGGGGCTGCTGGCGGTCTTCCTCGGCAGAGCTACACGTGCCGTAGAATTTTCCGAGGCGCAGACAAAGCGCTATACCGCCTCCCTCCGCTTGGGTACAGTGACCGATACGCAGGATATCACAGGTAATGTGCTTTCCAATGCGGAGGTTAACATAACGACGGAACAGCTCGAAAAATGTCTGGAAAGCTTTACCGGAGATATAGTACAGATACCGCCGATGTATTCTGCGGTCAAGGTAAACGGCCAGCGGCTTTATAAGATCGCCAGAAACGGCGGCGAGATCGAGCGCAAAGGGCGCAATATCCGTATCGACGCTCTTTCCCTTGCCGGGCGCGACGGAGACGACTATGTTCTTGATATAACCTGCTCAAAGGGAACGTATATAAGAACGCTGTGCAGCGATATCGGGCAGGCGCTTGGCTGCGGCGGGTGCATGAGCGCGCTGCGGCGGGTGAGTGTGGGCGGCTTTTCGGTAGAAAATGCCCATACTCTTGAGGAGATACAACAAAAAGCCGACGCCGGAGAGGCGGAAAGCCTTGTTATTGCACTTGATACGCTCTTTTCCGATCATCCGCGGCTCACCGCGGATGAAAAGCAGGAGAAGCGTATCCGCTGCGGGAACGACGCACCTTGCGCCGCACCGGACGGGAAATACCGCGTGTACTCCGCAGGCGGTGAGTTTCTTATGCTTGGGCGCGTGGAAAACAGGCGGCTATATACGGTAAAAAGCTTTTTTGAGGTTTGATCAATGGCGGAACGTAAAAGGGTAATTGCCCTCGGTTTTTTTGACGGGGTACATCTCGGACACGGGGAGCTTCTGAAGCGTACAAAGGAACGCGCAGCGCAGAGCGGCGCTATGCCGTCGGTGCTGAGCTTTGACGTGCATCCCGACACACTGGTATTCGGCAGTGATGTAAAGCTTATAAGCAGCGCCGCCGACCGTGAGGAGATAATCCGCCGCTGCTACGGGATAGATAATATTGTGTTTCTGCATTTCAACCGGCATATGATGTGTATGCCGTGGCAGGAGTTTGTCGATAACATAGTTGAGCAGCTGAATGTCGGCTGGATAGTCATAGGGCATGATTTCAGCTGCGGCTACAAGGGCGAGGGAAAGGCGGAGCTTATACGGGATTACTGCGCATCTCTCGGCATCGGCTGTGATATAATCCCGCCGCTTCGCGTGGATGGACGGGTCATAAGCTCCACATGGATAAGGGAGCTTATAAGCGCGGGAGACATGGAAGGCGCACGGCGGCTTCTCGGCCATCCGCATACGCTGTCCGACACCGTCCGTTCCGGCTATCATCTGGGGCGGAAGCTTGGTACGCCTACGATAAATATGTTTTTTCCGGACGGTGTGCTGATACCCAGATTCGGCGTATACGCGTCAAAGGCATATATTGACGGGGAAAGCTACTGTGCCGTTACGAATATCGGCATACGCCCGACGGTAGGAAACGGCAGCAGGGTCAGCGTGGAAAGCCACCTGCTCAATTATTCGGGCAATCTCTATGGCAGGCAGGCGCGGGTGGAGTTCTATAAATTTCTGCGCCCCGAGATAAAGTTTGAAAGCTTTGACATTCTTTCCGAGCAGATACACCGCGATTCAGAAGCCGCCGAAGAGTTCTTTAAACGCCAAGAGGAAGCATAAACCTGATGCTTCCTCTTGGCATTTTGCGTTTATTGGAACAAATGCCGGTTCGCTTCGGCGGAATATATTGCATACAGCGCCGCGCCGCCGCGGCAGACCCAGCCGGCCTCGCCCGTATAGAGCGGATATGAACGGCCTTTTCCGGCCTTTGCTTCGTAGCTTTTCAGAAAGTGCTTAAGCGTATCAGTGTCACCGGCCTTCGCCGCCGCAAGCGACGTCATAGCCCAGACAAAGGTGCGGCTGCCGGAGTCCGTATCCTGCCACGCGAATTTTTCGGTAAAGATCCGGTACAGCTCCGCCTGCGCTTCGCTGTCTTCAACGGGAAAGGCGAATATCAGCGGGTAAACCTGTGCTATTCCGTCGGGATAAAATGCGCTGCCGTCAAATGAGCTTGAGTCTGCCGCCACACGCCAGCGTCCATGCTCATCGTCCCAAAATGCTTTCGGGATCGTGCTTTCAAGTCCTTTGCGCAGCATCCCGACGGTTCTTTCGGGCTGTGCAAGGGAGCTTTCGGAAATCAGTCCGCTTTTGAAACAGCTTTCCAGCGCACACAGACCCTTCCAGACCTCAAGATTGTCCATAAGATATTGCGTGCCGTTATCAAACGATACGGCTGTAAGCGAGCCGGCGGTGAGTTTGCGGAGCGTCTTTACCGCGAGGGAAATGCCTTCCTCCCAGCGATCAAGCCCGTCGGCGCTTTCGCAAAGCCGGATATAATTTCCCATAAGCTCAAGATATGCGCCGAGGTAGGCATCCACGGAGTCCGCATTCCCGATGCGGAGAAGCCTGCCGTCCGTGTATCTGTATACGCCTGTTATCCCGCCCGATTCAATGAGACGCGCCGTGTGCCAATTGAGATATTCCCTGACACACATGACGTCTTCTTCATGCACCTCAAATCCGTGAGCGCCTGCAAGAAGCCCCAGAGCGGCATGGCAGGCGAAATAGGGGTCAACGTCCCCGGCCTTTTCGCCGTTCATGTAGATCTGACCGTCAGCACCCTGATTTTGCCGTATCCACTGCTTTTCGGCGGCGATAAGCGCGCCGAGCCATTCCGTATCCGCACGGTATTTTTCCTGATTTCTGCGCATAAAGCTCCTATCCGCAATAAAATATGCCGAGGCAAGGACGGCGGCAAAAAGCAAGACTGCCGCGATAACGCGCCATGTGCGGCCGGCATGGTTCATCCCTGAAAAATCTTTCATACCTGCCGTCAGTCTTCGCAGTACTCATAAAGCAGCTCTATATTGTCGTCCAGATAAGCGAGCCGCTTTTCTATTGTACCCGCAAGCTGTGTGACCGCCTCCTCATAGCTGCGAATGTCTCTGGAGCGGCCGTTGGCAGTGCCTGTCAGCAGGTTTTCCGAAAATGAGAAAGCCCAGACCTTGAAATTGCGTTCGATCGCGCCGCCAAGCTCCTCCTGATAAGACGCAAGAAGCCGGTGTATATGCTCATCCGACAATGTACTCTGACGGAGAGAGCGGTAGCGTGCGGCAACCTTGTCTATAAAGCTCCTGTCCTGACAGAGCCGATCCATCCACGAGTTGCTGACCGTGCGGAAGCCTGTCTCATCGAGGCTGTACCATTGGTAATTGTCGAATGCGTTATTGAAGTCCCATACCGCAAGCCGCAATTTTCCCGTCAGCTCCTTATAGGCATAGGTTGAAAGGTTTCCCGCGTCATAGTTCATGGCAAACTCGTTGATAATGAAATAATCGACCCAGTTGTCAACATCTATGTACGCGGCGTAGCCGGTATCTGCATCGCGGAAGGAATCCGAATACAGCGCCTTTTCAAAAGCCGATATGTCGTTTATGATATATCCAAGCTGCTCACGCGTCACATTTTTTGCGGAGGGGTAGAGCAGATACAGCGCATTATTGGTGTGTCCCAGGCGCTTGCCGTAGGTTTCCAGCTCCTGTCCGTCGGTATCTATCCTGTCACGGTTCACAACGTAAGCACATTCGCCCGAGAGAAGACCGAACTTTGAAAGGCGCAGTCTGCTTTCGCCGTTGCTCACAGGCTCCACGGCAAGATAAACGCCCTGATACTTCCCGTCCTCAAAAAGCTCGACAAATCTTGAATCCGGCGCCCAGCCGTCAAGCTCCCGCGCAAGATCATAGCAAAGCTTGTTGCGCATAAGCGTTTTGTCGAGGTAAGGTCCGTTGAGCACCCATTCGCTGTCAGCGCCCATGCCTGCAAGCGGAACGGCCTTTTCCCCGTCGGAATCCTGTTTGAGAAACTTTATGCGGTACTGCTTCTTGTCGAAATTATTGTATGAGGAAGCGCCGCGGTATTTTATCTCCGCACGGTATATTGCATTAGGCACGGAATAGACCGACTGTTCACTGCCGTCTGCGTCAAGCAGGGCGATGTATCCCGGAATATTGCTCTCCTTTTTTATCTGCTGTCCCTTTGTGTTGATATAAACCACGGGCAGACTTGTTGAAAACTCACCTATGCCGTAATAATCAAGCGTTCCGGCATCGGGGGCTATCCAGTCCGCCATTTGTTCGGCGGTAATGCTTTCCCGTTTTTTTGCGGCGGTCTGCGCGCTTCCGTTTATCAGGCTGTTGCCCGCAAGCATGGCGCACAGCATGACGAGCATCATCAGAGCGCAGGCGGCTATACGGCAAAGTCTTTTCATAGCGTTACCTCCCGCACGGTCTTATTGGGAAAGCTCATCCTTCTGGTCTATCACGTTGATGCGCTCAACACCGGTGATTTTTATCAGCTTTTCTGAAATGTCGCTCTGATTTTTCTTTGCCGCACGGCGGAGAAGCGCCTCGTCAACGGAGTATACAAGCTCAAAGCCGGAGTCGGTCACGTTGCGCATGGACGGCTGGATATCGCGGTCAAAATAACTTGCAAGCTCCGCTTCGATGCGGCTGAGCGCGGTAAGCTTTCCCTGAATGACAAGCAGCTTTGAAGACGATGTGAAGCCCTTTCCGGCAATGATAAGGAACAGCAGCAGGAATACCGAGCCTACGGATATGAGCGCATACTGCGACACGCCGCACCCGATGCCCACCGCGATCGCCCAGAAGATGAATGTGGCGTCGCGCACGTCCTTCACGGCGGTGCGGAAGCGTATGATGGACAGTGCGCCGACCATACCGAGAGACAGCGCGACATTGTTGCTGATAACGCTCATGATCATTGTCGTGATAATGGTGACAGAACCGAGGGAGACGTTGAATTTCCGGCTGTACAGACTGCCGGTGTGGGAAATTTTGTACGTGAACATTATGAAAAACGCCGCGATAAGCGCGATCACATTGTTCATAATGATTATCTTCATGCTGAGCGCTTCCGTGTTTGTCAGATTCTCAATAATAAACTGTCTCATTTTCTTATGTTCCTTTCCGAGCCGTATATAGAAGAACGCTTTGTATTGCGGCTGTTTTTCTGTTCTGCCGGTAATTTATTTATGTGCATGTCAGCCTTGCCGCAGAGTATTTGCTGTTGGCGGTGCAGAGATCGTCAACGGCGTTCAGAACTCGCCGCAGCTCATCGGGCAGATAGCCGGTGTATTTCACTTCCATCAGAACCTGTTCGCTGCTGCTGAGCGGGAATGTGCAGATATCTCCGAACAGACCGTAGGGATACCCGCTGCCGCGGATGTCGGTGTCGAACGTTATGCGCACGTCACCGGCAGGATAAAGAAAAGCAAGTCTTTGGTATTCGATTATGGATTTCGGGGTATACGCGCCCTCCGTCAGACGCATATAAAGCCGCATGGCAAGCTCTTCACTGCGATCAAGAAGAAACGAGAAGTCGCCCCGCTCCATACGCGTTGCTTCTTCATGGGAAACGCAGAGCGAGTATTTTACGCCGTCCGCGCCGTTTTTGCATTTGTACTCAAGCTTTGCGGTTTTGTCCTCGGGCGAGTATATCCTCAGGCGTATCTTGCGCTTTTCGTATAAACCCGCCAGATTGTCCGCAAGGTCGCGGTCATATACGGAGTCGTAATATTGCGAGCGGATGCGGTAGCTCCCGTTGATCCCGTTCGCGTCGCGGCTCATGATCTTGTCGAGCGTGTTCTGAATGGTCAATGCCTCCCGGCGGGGGATGATGTATTTTATCTCCTTGCGGAACACGGCGCGTGATTCGCTTAGCTCCTTCGGGAACACGGCCGGAGAAGTGTCCGGCGTTCTGACGGATTCGGCGGGAGGCGCCGCATTTTCATCGGCTGCGGCGTTTCTTTCACTTACCGCCGGAGCATCGGCGTGCGGGACAGGCATTTTCTGCGGGAAAATAAATGTCGGGTCGGACGC
Organism: uncultured Eubacteriales bacterium; assembly: GCA_900549485.1. GTDB lineage: Bacteria > Bacillota > Clostridia > Oscillospirales > Oscillospiraceae > Limivicinus. The sequence continues at coordinate 49,827 of UROG01000004.1, read as the reverse complement.
TTCGCACCGTACCGACGGCTGAACGGCGGCGCTTTTCCGTCCCCTCAGCCATACGGAAAGCCTGTCCGGCATTGTGCGTGTAAACAATGTCTGCTTCCGACCGAACAGCAGAAGCTGAAACGCTGTGCCGGCCGCCGCTATGAGAATAAGCAGGGGATAGGAGATTACGGACTGAATCTGCTCCTTTATCAGCACCCCGCCCATGAGCGAGGTGAAAAACGTGATCCCCGCGAGGGGAAAGAGCGCCGTGAATATACCGGCGAGAGCGCCTGCAATACAAGCGCACTGCCACACCGGATACAGACTCCACGCAATACCGGCGGCCGTCAGCACGGCGAACATGACCGCGCCGAAAAGCTTCCGGCAGTATATCATTGCGCCGAGCAAAAAGCCGAGTATGGTGAACGCCGTCACGACCGTTCCCCAGCCGTATCTGCCTCCCATCAGCATACAGATGACTATTGCCGTGCCGCAGAATACGGACACGCAGTTGACGATCCGGTAAAGCTTTATGCCGAGCAGGACAAGAAACGCCCCGAGGAGCAGCATCAACACGCGGTCCGTTCCGCTGACAGCGAGCTTTCCGGCGACCCCCGTTTTCTCCGCAAACAGGGAGAAGAACGAACAGATAAGACCGCTCATGGCGCACCGTCCAATCCGTTGAGTGCGCGCATATAAGACCTGTCGCCAAGTCTCGTCTGCGCCTGCGCCCACAGCACTGTGCGTATACCGTAGGTTTCGCAGATGCTGCCGATATTCTGCGGAAAGTCCTTGTCGGATGAAATACTCACTGCGTATATTTTTTCGTACATTTCCGACAGATAGGATATAAGCATATCTCCGGCGGAGTCGGTGAGAAAGAGAAGACTGCCCTCGCCGCTGCCGTCGATCGCGCTGTGCCGGTACGTACCGCCTATCACGGCGGAGGGACCGTAGCCGTTGAGCTGGATAGTCCTTCTTCTTTCGGTCTGCTCCTCACCGGATTTGTTTTTGAATGTCAGTTCTTCCCTGTTGGGGTTCGTGCCTATGAGGTAAATATAGAACGGGTCAGGCTTGATAGACTGCAAAGCGGCGTCTGCCGTTTCGGCAATGCCGTCGGACATGGCTGCCGAATAAGCATCGCCGAAGAAGCTGCCCAGCATATATGTGCGGTAGGCGTTCAGATCATCGGGCGCGTACCCGAGCGCACTGCGGAAAGCCTGCGCCCCGTAAAACGCCCCGCGCATCGTCCACGAGTTTTCCGTGCGGTAATAGATAAACTCATCCGAGTGGGCGTCAAGCCCGGGAAGCGGATCTATCACGGTCACGCCGTCTCCAACGGCGCTTCCAAGCTCCTCGACGAATGTGCAGTAGCGTTCGCGGCTGTCTTCAAAGCCGGTTTCAAATACCGCCCGTTCCGGGATCGGCATGATGCAAAAGCGCTCTATCGAGGGGACGGCTTTCAGAAGGTCTTCCGCTTTTTCGGCGGCGTAGCCGACGCTTTCCGGCGCGCTGACGTTCAGGCAGATTATCCTGTCCTCAAAAGCGACCCAACTGCCGCCCTGAGCAATAATTTTATCGGAAAGCGCGGCATTGCCGGGAAGACCGCAGGAGTTGTATTTTTCGCCCGCCTCAAGAGGCGGAGGAGATGACGCGGCGTTTTCCGACTGACCGCGGACAAAGCCCTGCAAAACCGTGCAAACCGCGGCAAACGCAAGCATGGGGAGAAGGACGGAAAAATACCGGAGTGTTTTACTGCTTTTCACAACCTGTCTCCTTTCTCGCTGCCTGCGGCGAATTTTTGCGGAGGATGAGCTTTGCGTCCGGACAGATACGCGGAAGCTCCGCGATCCCCGGCTGATCTGCAAGCGTTTCCGGTACGGAGACGACGCACAGGCTTTCACATCCCGCGAACGCGCTGACGCCCACATATTCCGTACCGTCAGGCAGAAATGCTTCCGTAAGCCCCGTGCAGCCGCGAAACGCGTGATCGCCGACCTTTTTCAATGCCGCGGACGGCAGAAAGCGGACGGAGCTTATCGAACGGCATCCGGCAAACGCCGCGCCTTCAACGCTTTGCAGCGTTTCCGGAAAGCCCGATACGGTAAGGCGCTTGCAGTTTTCAAACGCCGAGGTGCCTATAAACGTAAGCGGAAGCGCCGAAAAATCGGCGTTGACGGTGAGATTTCCGCAGTCGGCAAAGGCGTATGCGCCTATTGCCGTTATGCTCTCCGGAAGAGAGAGCTTTTCAAGCGCCGCGCAGGAGAAAAACTGACTTTCCGGAATTATTTCCGCCCCGTCGGGAATTACCGCTTCACGTATATTAGGGTTGCGGCGAAGCCCCTGACAGCCCGCTGCGGCGTATTCATCCGCGTCGGCAAAGACGGCTGCGGCAGGGTATGAGATCGGCGCGGGCAGACAGAATTTTATCTTCCCGCCGCCTTCATCGCGGCGCTCCGCGGTTTTTCCGCCGGCTTCCGAGACAATGTATCCGTATACGTTGTTTTCCCCGGCGAAGCGTATGCTTCCGCGTGCGACGACGGAGCTTGTCCTGCCGGGCTGACCGACGCCGGAACCGGCTTCAAATACGATATCTCCCTGTGTAAACACATTCCCGAGCACCGACGCGCCGCGCCCGATGGAGATAAGCTTCTCGGCAAAAACGTTGCCAAGCACAACGGCGTTGTCCATTATGCGTACAGCCCCGTCGCTGTGGATATCGCCGCGGACGATAAGACCGTCAAGCACCTTGAGGTCGTGCTTCGTCATGACCGTGTAAGGAACCGTCCCGTCCTCGCAGCGCATATCCTCCGTGACATAGCGCACGTGAAAAAGCGGCTTACCTGCGCACGACATACGGAATATCCGCGCATCGCGCTTTTCGGGATATGTGTCAGGTTCATCCGGGCGCTGTCCCAGACGGATAAGCGGGGCATAGAGCCGGTGAAAGCGGCAGTCGAAGCCGATTATAAGCTGCTCCCCGCTCGAAACGCTGCTCCCGAGATCGCAGCCGTCGTATACCGAAACCGCGCCCTCGGCGTCCGCCCAGCGGACTATTCTGACCCCGTTGCCGAAAAGCAGGCGTTTCTTGCTGTATATTGCACGCAGCTTGATATCCTTTGCCAGCAGATAGGCATTGTCGGTGCAGTATATTTCTTTAAGAAATTCGATTGATCTGCCCTTTGGGGAAAACGTGCGTCCGCGCACAATGACAAGCTTTTCGACGGGACCGGCGTCAAAACGCTGACTGCCGTCAAGCTCCAGCACCTGCTCGTCACGCGACAGATGAATGACCCCGCCGCTCATGCTTTCAAGACCCTTTTCGACCAACTGCGAGAAGCTGTGTCCGAAAAAGCGCACGTCCTTTACGTAATCCTGCCGGATCAGCAGCGTCTTACATTCCCTTGTGCGCATATAAACAAGCGCGGAAACGACCGGCAGGGAGAGCATAACAAGAAAAATGAGAATATAAACCGTCATTTCCCCGCCCCTTTCTTACCGGCGAAGCGTATGGTCTTGTCCCATTTGACGCCTCTGCCGCTCACCACGTCCACCACGGCGTCGAAAAAGCCGAGGGAAATATTCCACATATAGAAGAAGAAATTGAAAAGCATCAGCGGCAGCAGCATCGCCTCGCCCGGAAGCCCGTCTATGATAAGCGATACGCCTATCTCGAAAAACGGCGCGAAGTTGCCGAAGGAATTGTATATCCCGAGGAACAGCAGCACCCACCAGCCGTCCAGGAAATCCATCTCCCCGAGGAAGAAAAGGGCGAGCGACACCGCCCAGCCTATGAGCAGCAGCACCGGCACCGTGTAGATAAACAGCAGGAAAAGCCCGTCTATCTTCTGGAAAAGGTTCAGATGCGGGGAAGCGACGGTCGGGATAAGATAGCGGAAGAAAACCTCGTTGTGTCCGCGTGACCAGCGGCGTATCTGCCTTCCGCGCACGTTCCATGTTTCGGGGGATTCCTCATAACATTCTGCAGAGTTGGCGTAGACGACCTTCCACCCGCTTGTGAAAAGTCTGAACGTAAGCTCCGTATCCTCCGCCAGAACCTTGGGGTTGAACCCGCCCGTTTCCAGCAGGATATCCTTGCGGAAGCCGCCCACCGTCCCGCCGTACTGCGGAATGGCTCTGAGCGTATAGCGCGCCTGCTGATCCACCTGATACCCGCCTGAGCGCTCAAGGTTTATAAGGCGGGTGAGCATATTCTTGTTCGCATTGTACGGTATGACACGCCCCATGACCGCGCCGACCTGAGGGTCCTCAAACGCAAGCGCGATCTGCTTGAGCATATTGCGCGCCGGACGGTAATCCGCGTCGAAGACCACGATTATCTCGCCGCGGGCAAGCTTCATCGCGTCGTTCAGCCCCTCGGGCTTGCCGCGGTTCGGGCAGTTCCTGTGCAGCGGCCTTATAAACTCATATCTGCGGTGGTACTCGTCGAGCATTTCGCCGGTCCTGTCGGTCGAATTGTCGTTGACGGGGATTATCTCAAGAAGATCCCTGTCATAATCGGATTCAAGCAGCGACGTCAGAACATTGTCGAGCACCTGCTCCTCGTTGTGCATGGGGATGATCACCGTGACGCTTTTCATGCGGCTTGTTACTATGTCGTTGTAATAGAGCCTCTGCCTGCCCAGAAGTCTCACGACCGTAAAGAGAAAATGCCTTGCGGTGTAAAGGAGCATCAGGATAATGACAAAAAGCAGGTAGCCGTGCATAAGCTTTATGCCCATTTCCACGCCTCTCTTCCTGCGGCGGTGCCGAACAGACGTATCATGCGGTTGACAAACAGCGCGCTGAAAAAGACCATGTTCACAAAGTCAAACAGCGGTCCGAGCGAAAAGTAAAACGCCGCCATGTATATTACGGAGTATTTCGCCATTATGTACAGCACGACTATGTACCGCACTGCGGCGAATATCAGCGCGTAAATGATATAGCCTGCCGAAACCGACAGCTTTATTAAAAAGTGTCCGTTTCCGACTATCCCCGTGACCGCGCCCAGCATCACCGTGGAGATAAGCAGCATACTTATCTCCTGAAGAACATAAAGCTCCGAATACTGCGACAGGGTGTACGGGAACTTATCCCCGCCGAACAGGAACCACAGGCTGCTTATAAGGTGTATGCAGATGTTCAGGATAAGATATATGCCCATGGGCTTACCGCGCCACGGCATAGCCGCGATAAGCGCGGCGAGCGCGGCGGAGACAAGGAGATTGCAAAGGCACATATTGAAGTCCGGATAAACGGTTTCTGCGGCGATAAAGCTTATATCGCCGTATGGCTTATACCGCTTTGTCTGGGTGAACACAAAAATATCCGGGCATACGTCGGCAAAAACATACCTGACGGCTTTGCACATCAGGCGCGTCAGATCGCCCATGTGAAAAAGGACGGCAAGCAGAAAGGGAATCGTAAGAAGGCATATCTGGATAACGCAGCCGAGCGTATTGCCGCCGAGCCTGCGGTATGTTCTTGAATAATATATGGTTTTCTTTTCTCCCACTGCCGTCGCCTCCTTTTTCTTTTTTCTATGCAGTACGCGGCAAAGCGGAGAACGTTTCATTATGCGCCGCCGCTTTAAACCTTCGGGGCAGTGCATCCGTTCCTGATGACTGCCCCTGCCCGGTTTATAAAATCATTTCTTATCAGACAATCGTCAGGATATCGGAAAAGCCTGTCATTTCAAATATCTCCATAATATTTTCGCTGACATTGCTTACCGTCATGCTGCCCTGTCTGTTCATGACCTTCTGTGCGCCAAGCAGCACGCGAAGCCCCGCAGAAGATATGTACTCAAGCTTTGAAAAGTCAATGGTAAGCGTTTCGATCCCCGGCAGAGAGTCCTTCAGCTCCTTATCAAGCGCGGGAGCCGTAATTGTATCGAGGCGGCCCGCCAGAGCGATGTTGAGTGCGCTTCCGTTTACATTTTTTGTTATGTCCATTTTACCCTCCGGATGACGGCTGTTATTTAATCAATTATATATGATTTACTTACAGAAGTAAAGATTTTTCTGCTTTATTTCCCACTGCTGTCACGGAAATATACGGGACGCGGCAGCTTTCCGCCGGATATGACGCTTCCGAGGCAGAGACATTTGTCACGCAGCCACAGCGGAACTGCGGCGCAGCCGTCCCGGTACGCGGGATTGGCGGGGAGAAGATAGAGCGTTCCGGCAAAATCCTCGCACCACTGACGGCAGAGTATTTTTCCCTCGTACAGAAAAACCGCCGCTTCAAACTCCTCCGGCGTATGGGAGACGGATATGTATACCTCCGCGCCCGACGGAAAAAACGGCTCCATTGAACCGTCCTGAAGAGTAACGGAAAAATCCGCCCCCTCGGGCATATCCGCCCGCCTTTCGATAAGCTCGTAGTATTCCGTGATATCCATTCCTTCACCGCCTGACAGTGTTTTTACAATATCTTATTTGTTCTGCATGATATTGTCAACGTCTGATAAATGTAAATTTTTCATCAAGTTTGCACTTGCAGTCTTGGAAAAAATAAAATAAGTGGTATTATATCTTGAAAAGAAATTTTACCGCACAGGGGGTTATCGTTGTGATATTGCTTTTTCTGATCCTTGCAATAATCGTCTCGGCGATATTTTTATATTTTACCCAGACGGGGATATTAAGGGCGCTTCTTGTTTTCGTGCTGAGCTTTATTGCGCTTAACGTGCTTTATATGTGCTTCTGGGCGATCGTCGGCCTGTTTATCGACAATTCAAAGCCCATACGTCGGCAGAGTGCGCTTTGCCGCGGCGGCTGCGTGGGAATTTCTACGCTTGCGCTGGGCTACTGCTGGGTGCGCACGAAGGTTTACGGCCTTGAAAAGCTGCCGGAGGGCGAGAGATTCCTGCTCGTGAGCAATCACCGTTCACTTTTCGATCCGCTTATTTTCATGAAGTATCTGAGAAAGTATGAAATGGCGTTTATCGGCAAGCCCTCGGCGCTTGCGCTTCCTGTCGTGGGCAAGATCGGGTACGGCGCGGGCTGTCTGCCGATCGACAGGGCAAACGACAGGGAAGCGCTGAAAACGGTGCTTACCGCTGCGGATTATCTGAAAAAGAATTTCTGCTCCATGGCGATATTCCCGGAAGGGACAAGGAACAAGACGGGCGATACGCTTCTGCCGTTCCGCCCGGGCGCATTCAAGATCGCGCAGAAGGCCGGGACGCCGGTGGTGGTGGCTGCGCTCTGCGGCACAGAGAGCATCAACAGGAATATGTTCAGACGCATTACCGACACAGAACTTCATATTCTTGAGGTGATCCCCGCCGATGAGGTCAGGGAAGCTTCAACAAAGGAACTGGCGGATCGCAGCAGTGAGCTTATAAGAAAATGCGTTGAGAAGGCCGAAAGCGAAACGGAAAACGCGGCAGGAGCAAGAACGGCATGAAAAAAGTCGCGCTTGTCACCGGCTCCTCGAGGGGCATAGGCGCCGCCACGGCGAAAGTGCTTGCCGAAAACGGGTGGAGCGTCTGCATAAATTATATTGAGCACGCCGATAAAGCGGAGGCGCTTGCCGCAGAACTCCGGGGCAAGGGCTGTGAAGTGATGACCTGCCGCTGCGATGTGGCGGAGGCGGACAGCGTAAAGAAAATGACGGCGGAGATCGAAAAAACGCTCGGTCCCGTCACGCTGCTTGTCAACAACGCGGGTATCGCAAAGCAGCAGCAGTTTCAGGATATAACGCCGGGAACATGGAAGCGCATTTTTGACGTGAATGTCAACGGCTGCTTCAACTGCACACAGGCCGTCCTCGGCAATATGCTGCATGAGCATGACGGCTGCATCGTCAATATAAGCTCCATCTGGGGCAGTCACGGCGCATCGTGCGAAGCAGCCTACTCCGCAACAAAGCATGCCATAATCGGCCTGACGCGCTCCCTCGCGGCAGAGCTTGCGCCGACGGGGATAAGGGTAAACTGCGTTGCCCCCGGCGTCATCGACACCGATATGGTCAAGGTTCTCGGACAGGAGACGCTTGATATGCTTGCGAAGGAGGTCATCCCGCTCGGACGGCTCGGCAAGCCCGAGGAAATAGCCGAGGCGGTGCTTTTCCTTGCAAATTCGCGCTATACAACGGGTCAGGTGCTGAGTGTGGACGGCGGATTTATCATATAATGCCGTCAGGAACGCGCCGTATATGAATAAAATTCTCCTCAGCGTGGGAAAATGATAGTGCTGTTACATATTATGTAATGGGCTATTATTTTCACGGAGTGTGAAACACATGGTCAGACGAGGAGATATCTATTACGCCGATTTGTCTCCCGTGGTTGGCAGTGAGCAGGGCGGGATGCGTCCTGTGCTGATCGTCCAGAACGATACGGGCAACAAACATTCGCCCACGGTCATAGCCGCCGCGATCACAAGTCAGATCGGCAAAGCCCGATTGCCCACGCATATTGAGCTTGAGGCGAAAAGCGTGGGACTCAACAGAAACAGCGTTATTCTGCTTGAGCAGATAAGGACGCTTGACAAATCCCGTCTGCGGGAGCGGATGGGGAGACTTGACGAGGGAACAATGAGCGCCGTGGACAACGCTCTTGCGGTGAGCTTCGGTCTCGGCGTGATGTAATAACAAAAAAATTCGGACTTTTTTTACCGGCAGGGGACAACGGTTCTCTGACCGGCAGACCCGCTCATATAATTGAGCGGGTCATTTTTTCTTGGGCGGTGAGTGAATGGAATATCCGTTTTATTATAAAGGAAGACCGTGCGGGAAGCTCAGCGCGGAGGAGAGCGGGATATATACCGTTCTGCGTGTTGAGGCGGAGGGAATAGAGGATAGCATACTCCGCATCAGTGTCTGCGGGGACGGCAGGGAATACCGGCTCGGCGTGGCGGAGAGCCGGGACGGATATGTGCTTTTTGAAAAGAAGCTCAGCCGAAGCGCCATGAAGGAGCTGCCGCATATAGAGTACGCCGCCGAAAACGGCGTAAAAGCCGCTGAAGCAAGACGAACCGACGAAAAAAGAGATAACAGAGAGAGAAAGACAATTGAAAACGGCGCGCTTGTATGGATAGAAAGAGCGGACGGAAGCCTTGCCGCAAACGACGGCATCAGCGATATTATTGCCCTGCCCGCAGATATCCGCGGCGGCAGGGCGAAAAACAGAATAAAAATGATCAACGGGCGCGGATATATGCTTTTCCGCTATTGAGAAACAATGGAAAATAATGTATAATCAACTAATATCAGATAATATAGAAAAACAAAAACAAATCCGGAGGTAATTACTATGCAGATGAACGAGCTTATTGCGAAAAAGCGTGACGGCGGCGTCCTCACAAAAGAAGAAATCGAATTTATGATAAAAAACTATACGGCGGATGTGATACCCGATTATCAGATGTCCGCCATGTGTATGGCGATCCTTTTCCGGGGCATGAACGATCAGGAAACGCTTGACCTTACCCTGTCCATGATGAATTCCGGGGATGTTATTGACCTGAGCGCCATAAAGGGCGTCAAGGCGGATAAACATTCTACCGGCGGCGTCGGAGATAAGACAAGTCTTGTGCTTTGCCCGATGGTCGCCGCGTGCGGCGTGAAGATCGCCAAGATGTCCGGACGCGGCCTCGGCTTCACCGGCGGCACGATAGACAAGCTTGAAAGCTTTCCGGGCTTTTCCACGGCGCTCGATGAGAAGCAGTTTTATAATAACGTCAACACCCTCGGCATTGCCATCATCGGACAGACCGCAGATATTGATCCTGCGGACAAAAAGCTCTATGCCCTGCGCGACGTGACCGGCACGGTGCCGAGTATCCCGCTTATTTCAAGCTCTATAATGTCAAAGAAGCTTGCCGCGGGCGCTGATGTCATCGTACTCGACGTCAAGTGCGGCGACGGCGCTTTCATGAAGACGGAGCAGGATGCGGCGGAGCTTGCCCATGCCATGACGAGGATAGGCAAGGGCGCAGGCAAAAAGTGCGCGGCTATTATTACCGATATGGATCAGCCCCTCGGAAGCGCCGTCGGCAACGCGCTTGAGGTCAAGGAGGCGATATCCGTCCTCAAGGGCGAGACGGAGAATGACCTTCTGGAGGTGTGTCTTGCTCTCGGCTCGGCTATTCTGCATCTGAGCGGCATTGCCGGAAGTCTTGACGAGGGCAGGAAGATGCTCAGAAAAACCATAGCGGACGGCACCGCGCTTGCAAAGCTTGCCGACCTTGTAGAGGGGCAGGGAGGACAGCGCCGGGACGTCTATGACACGTCCGCACTGCCTGCGGCAAAGCTTGTCTATCCCGTGACGGCGGAAAACGCCGGTTATATAAAGCATATCAAGGCCGAAAAGACCGGACTTGTCTCAATGCGTCTCGGCGGCGGCCGCGTCACAAAGGAAAGCAGCATTGATCTGTCCGTCGGCATAATCTTCTGCAGAAAGGTCGGCGACAGGGTGGAAAAGGGCGATGTGCTTGCCTATCTCCACGCCGCAGACGAGAGCAGCGCCCGGAGCGCCGCGCAGGAGCTGAGAGACTGCTTCGTGATGAGCGAGGACAAGGTCGAAAAGGGGAGCATTATCAAACAGGTCGTCATGTGATGGCTGCACACCGCGCTTGGAGGTGAGACGGTTGAGGCGTATCCGGTTCAGGCAATTAACGGCAATTCTGTTCATGGCGCTGATGCTGCCGCACTGCGCCGCCTTTGCGATGGAGCATATAGAGCGGGCGGAAAGCGGGCAGATGGTGTTCATTGATGCGGATAACGGGCTGAGCTATACGGCGGATTTTTATCTTTCCGCCGTCGATGAGCTTAGACGGGACGCGGACAGCCTGCACATATATACCGGCGGAGAGATAACGCTGAAAGGTTTTTTCTCGTGCGGCCGTGAGGCAAGAATACTTATGTTCGCGGACGGAAGGTCAGTTTCAGGCGCGGATTTTGACGCGTCCGGCGGCTTCACCGGATCATATATCTCCGGCACGTCGGGCGAAAAGAAAAATCAGGATCTGCGTGTGGAATACGCGCAGGATCCGGAGACTTCTTACGATTATGAGGTGCGGCGCGATTCCGGCGGACTGTCCGTGCTGAAGGACGGAACCGCCGTACACGGGGAAATAAAGCAGCGCTGCACCGAAAAATATGCCGCGCTGTTCGGCAGCACGGAGTATGCGCCGGCAGTGTGCCTGTCCAACAGCTTTTTCCTCCGCGAGGATGAAGACGGTACGCTTACCGCCGTCAGGCAGACGCTCAAAGCCCCCGACGGCTATACCGTCGTATCCACCGCGCCGGAGGTCGTCTGCGCTGCCGGCGCGGCAGAGATCAGTGCCGTCGGCGAGGGCCGTGCGGTCTTGAACTATTCAAACGGCATGAACGCGGGCATAGCGTCCCTGAGCTTCAGGGTCGTGACCAACGGGGAGGATCTGACGGTCGGAAGCATATGCCCGCAATGCGGGGAAAATACGGCCGGTGCGATACATCTTGCCCCATGCGGCCATTATAGATGCAGTGCGGAGTATGATGAAAATCATGCCGTTGCAGACTGCGGAATTGCCGGGCATTGCCGTGTTTCGGATATCGAACACGGGAAGTGCAGAAACTGCCTTGGCTATCTCTGCGACGGCAAGCTGCACGGGACGGGATACTGCGCCCATGTTCACGAATGGTTCTGCGTGTCGTATGTGCCGCCTACCATTGACGTTCCCGGCACTTCGGTAAGCATATGCCTAACCTGCGGTCAGTCGCTTACGCAGACGATAGGCTGAGCTTGCCGAAAGGACAACGAATATACATAATTAAGTACACAGAATATTGTTTACATAATATTTGCTGTCAGAGCTTACCTCGCGTACTTCCGTTACGGATACCTCATAGGCTGTTTTCTCATGGGCGACTGAGTCGATGAGCTTTATGTACTTGCGGCTTTGTATTCGCCCTTCGATGTCAAGCTTAGTGCCGACGTCCCATTCGGCGGCGGCTCTTGCACGGTTGCCCCAGCAAATGCAGGGTATATAATCCGATCTGCCGTAGCGCCGGTTTACCGCAAGCATCATATCGCAGATATCTCTGCCCATCGGGGTGCATCTCAGGTTCGGCTTTTTGCAGAGTGTGCCGTGAAGGATTATGCTGTTCCTGTATTCGTCGCCGGTCAGCTGCAATTGGTTTGCGAAAACCGTGATGATGAGCTTTGCGCCTTCGTTTTTTCGGTTATTGAAGGTTCTCAGCTGACCGCTGATAAAAAGCTTATCCCCGCTTTCCACGCGGGCATTTTCCAGCAGAGCGGGTCTTGCCAGAATGTTCAGAACGTCATAATTTCCGGAAAGACGCGGAATTTCAAGCGGAAAACTGTAAAAATCCTGCCCGCGGCTCGAATGAGAATAGCGCGGCTTATCGGCCATGTTTCCGCAGAGAAGTACGCTGTTGTTTTCAGATGTAATGTCCATCCATGTCCCATCCTTTAAGTGAAGATAGTTAAATCTATTCACGGCGGAGACTTGAATATGACTGCGAAAAAATGTATAATCACCTCGGTTAATGAAATAAAGAAAATATATAAGGAGACAATAAAATGGAAATAAGCGATATTCTGAAAAAATGCGACCATACCCTGCTCAGGACAGACTGCACCGCCGCCGAGATACGCACGCTTTGCGATCAGGCGATAAAATATGACTGCGCAAGCGTCTGCATCCCGCCGTGCCATGTTTACGGCGCGAAGCGCTATGTGGGCGACAGAATGAAAATATGCACCGTTATCGGCTTCCCCAACGGCTATATGACGACCGCCGCGAAGGTTTTTGAGGCGGAGGATGCCGTGAAGAACGGTGCGGATGAGATAGACATGGTCATTAATCTCTCCATGGTCAAGGACAAGCAGTGGGATGCAATAGGCAAGGAGATAAGGGCCATCCGCAAGGTCACTGTCGGGCAGGTGCTCAAGGTGATAATCGAGTGCTGCCTGCTTACCGATGAGGAAAAAATAATGATGTGCGGGATAGTTTCCGAAAGCGGCGCAGATTATATAAAGACCTCCACCGGCTTCTCAAAGGGCGGCGCTACGCGTGAGGATGTCAGGCTGCTGCGCGAAAACAGCGCAGCCGCGCTCAGGGTAAAGGCGGCGGGCGGCATTTCCAGCATAAAGGACGCGGAGGATTTCATTGCACTTGGCGCGGACAGACTCGGGACGAGCCGCATTGTGAAGCTGGCTATTGAAATGGAAAAGGGCGAAAGCGCGCCTGCGGAAGAAACCGGTGAAAAAACCTACTGACAGCTTGCGCGTATGGAGAAAAACGGAATGACGCCGTTGACGGCAGAGATAATCAAAAGCCAAAAGCGAAAGTACCTGAATATAATCTCCTGCTGACAGCCCCGCAGAATTTGCGCGAAAAAAGAAAAATAGCTCTTGAATTGCCTGTCGGGATATGATATACTCAGTAAGCTGTTATTTTGCATTACATCGAAAGGATTGAAATAAATGTCTACTCTCAAGCTCATTTTCACCATTCTTCAGGTTCTTTCCGGTCTTGCCGTAACCGTTATCGTGCTTATGCAGAGCGGTAAGAGCGCCGGTCTTTCCGGTGCTGTCGGCGGCGGCGCGGACACATTCTTCTCCAAGGGAAAGGCGAAAACTCTGGATGCCAAGCTTGCAAAGGCTACCAAGTGGTTCGCGCTTGCGTTTGCGCTCCTCACCCTTGTTCTCAACCTGATCTGATTTTATTAATATTCATTATAGTCAAAACCTCCGGCTGAGCCGGAGGTTTTGACTATAATGAACCTTGTTGAGACGCTCTGACAAGATTAAAAAAGCTCATCCCGGCTGTGTTTGCGGGATGAGCTTTTAGTTATCAGGCCTGGGGAACCTCGGGAGGGGTAACGGATTCCGTACCTATCGGGACAAGCTTGCCCATGACAACGTATCTTGCGTTGTCATATTCGTAAGTGCAGGTGGAGAGAGTGACTATACGCTCGCTTGAATCAACGGAGACGTTTGTTTTTACGTTGGACTGAGAAACCATCTTGTTGAGGAAAGCGCTGTATTCCGCCTCGCTTGCAAACGAAAGCGTATAGGTATCAGCGTCGAAATCGCAGGTGAAGCAGGAGAATATCTCAAGCTTATAATCACCGGCGGGAGTGCTGATGTACATTATCGGGTGCGCATCGTAATAGCTCTGGTCAACATAGTTGTGCAGGGAAGCGAACATGGAGCCGTCCTTCATATTGTGACCGTAGATAATGGTGTTTGCACCGGAGAAGTTGGGGCTGCATTCGCAGTCGATGAACAGTGTGCCGCTTGCATTGTATGTGCCGTCAAGCTTGTGGTGCAGGTAATTGTTGTTGTCCTCGCCCTGAACCACGACATAGTTGATGACAGTGTCGGGAGAGTATATCCATGCGCAGACATCCTTGTTCGTAGCAAGCAGATTGTTGAAATCGACCGTGATGGGGCAGACCTCCTTATCCGCGGCGCTTTCATCGACCTCGACCGCGTCGGATGTGGTATCTTTCTCCGGCTCCTGCGCGACGGAGACATAGGTTTCGCTCAGCTCGTCATAATAATCTCTGGCTTCTTTGTATTCCTTGTTGATTTTGATAAGATTAAGACCGCTGTACACGAACAGACCCACACATACCGCAAGCACAATGATCAGTATAACTTTTGCAGTGTTTTTCATTTTAAACCTCCATCGGTTTTTGATAATTTAGTTTACCATAATATAATGCAAAATGCAAGAAAAAGTATATGCGGCAGTACACTTACAAAGAAAAAAGTCAAGACTGCCGGGAAAAAGCCTCGCAGAGTTTTTTGCAGGGCGGCGCGATGCGTTTATACAGCCATGCGGCGAAAACGGTCAGAATAAAGGAGAGCGGAATGAGTACGGCTCTGACTGCGGAAAAAGAGAGCGGCGTGCAGCCCAAAAGCATAAAGAGAATGCGGATGACATCCTGATGTATGAGGTAGAAGGAGCTGCTGATGTCGCCGAGGTATACGCTGACTTTACCGGTAAGCAGTCTCGGCAGAGCGCCTTTGCCAAGCGCAAAGCAGTATACGCAGAGCAACGCAAACGGAGAGAAAACAAGGGTGTGCTTATATGCGCTGCTTCCCGGAAGAGCGTCGGCAGTGCGGTATATGGCGATCGAAAGCGCAAACAGCGCCGCCGTAGCTATATCGATCGCGGTTATGACGGAATTTCTTTCCTCTTTGTTCCGCATAAAGAAAATATAACCCGTGATGCAGCCGAGGGAAAAATCAATAAGCCGGAAAACGGGGAAAATATAGGTGAACCACAGTTCAAAATCCTCTCCGGCGCCTGTCGGGAAAAGCGAGGGGAACATACGCGGAAATGACGGGGAAAGAAACGACAAAGCGGCTTCGACGGCAAGAAGCAGGACTATCGCAGAAAAGGCGGAGGCTTTTCCGCGAAAACGCGAAACAAGACGCATTATGTATGGGAAGCAGAAATAGAGAAAAAACGCCGTGGAGAGATACCAGGCCACTCCGTTGAATGCCATGCAGTGCGCCGGAAACCAGGACTGAATGAGCAGCAGCGACAACAAAAGCTCCTTTGCGATATCGCCGAATCCGGTGGATGCGGCAAAAGCGTTATAGACATTCAGCGCAAGAATGGGCAGCATGGTAATGATATAGATGGGGTAAAGCTTTCTGATCTTTCCCCATGCAAAGCGCAGACTTTCAAGCGGGGAGAGCGGCAAAGCGCCGCCCTTGCCGAGACGTCCGGCACTCAGCAGGAAGCCGGACATGACAAAGAACACGGATACGCCCCATTCGACGACGTTTCCGACATAGCAGTGATTGAGAAACACAGCAAGGCAGGCGGCAGAGCGCAGAGCCTGCAAGGAATCCGATTTTTCTTTCATTGAAGCCAACCCTTTATTTCGGTAAAATAACTTAGCATATTATCTTATCGTATTATATAACGATATGCATAAAATCTCAAGCTCAGCTTGCGCGGGTGTAAATATTTACAAAAAGGATACAAGTTGCGCAAATGCCCTGTTGTCTTTTCTTGATGCGCATGATATAATGCACAAAGTATTTCAGCTTGTCAAAAAAATCTTGTAAGGACTTTTTTGACAAGCTTTCCGCCGAGCATTTTGAAAGTGTTCAAAATGCCGTTGCCGAGAGCCTTTATATCTCAAGGCTCTCGGCGGCGGTTTATCCAATTTGAGGCGGGCCTTGCCCCCTCAAGCTCCCCCGCTGCTCTGTTATCTGACTTTAAAACATAGTTTTTTGACAGTCTGATTTAATTAAAATATTTTTTGGAGACGCTAATGATTTCTTGGCTTACGAGCACTACGGCAGGTAAACTTATCGCAACTTTTTTCATATCCATGGTTCCGATGGTCGAGCTGCGTCTGGGGCTGCCCTACGGGATATATTTCGGTTTGGACTATTGGCAGGCTCTTTTTGCGGCGGTACTGGGAAACATGGTTCCCGTACCTTTTATAATAATTTTCATCAAGCGGGTATTCGCGTGGCTCAGGGGGCGGCATAAAAGGCTGGATGCTTTTATCAGCAGGCAGGAAGCACGCGCCGCGTCCAAGAGACCGGTCATTGAGAAATACGGTCCCATCGGTCTGATGATTTTTGTGGGTATCCCGCTTCCGGGCACCGGGGCGTGGACGGGCGCGCTGATCGCCGCGCTTATGGACATCAGGCTAAAGCACGCCATACCGTCCATTCTTCTCGGCGTGTGCGTGGCGGCGGCGATAATGACGGCTCTGGCGTTTGGATTGATAAGAATATTCTGACGCTGAGACTTATCAGAATTTAACGTATATCTAAGGTAAGCGGCAAAGCATTTCGAATTAATGTTTTGCCGCATTCATTTTTTTCTTGGAATATTACCCGTTTAGCTGTATAATAAAATTTCAGAAAAGATAAATCAGACTGAGCCGGCCTCGGATAAGCTACCTATTTTTATAAGGAGGATGAACATGAAAAAAGAATTTCGTGAATTGCTCAATGAAAAAGGCAGAAAACAGTTTCCCCGGGTGCTTTTAGCGGCAGCGGAGTGTGCGCCGCTGTCCAAAACCGGCGGTCTTGCGGACGTAGTGGGAACACTCCCGAAGGCCCTGAAAAAGCTCGGCATGGACGCACGAGTGATAACCCCGTATCACCGCTGCATAAAAGAAAAATACGCGGACAGGGTGGAGCATCTTTTCCACTTCTATGTCGATCTCGGGTGGAGGCACCAATATGCCGGGATAAAGCGTCTTGAGCTTGACGGCGTGACGGTCTATCTGGTGGACAGTGAATATTATTTCGGCGACAGGATATATCGCGGCGGAAACGCGGAGATAGAGCAGTACGCCTTTTTCTGCCGTGCGGTCATGGACGCGCTTCCCAATATCGGCTTTGAGCCGGAGGTGATGCACTGCAACGACTGGCACACCGCTATGCTGCCTATGCTTGCAAAGACGCAGTACTGCGCCGACTGGCGCGGGAATATGCGTTTTCTGCTTACCATACATAATATAGCGTTTCAGGGCTGGTGCGGCTTTGACTATGCCAAAGACCTGCTCAGGATCGATGACAGGTATTATACGAGCGAGTTTATGGAGCTTAACGGCTGTGCGGACTTCCTCAAGGCGGGCTGCGTGTTTGCCGACAGGATAAATACCGTGTCTCCCAACTATGCGAATGAGATAAAAATGCCGTACTATGCCGAAGGGCTTGAGGGAATACTCAACGCGAGATCGCATGAGCTGTCGGGGATAATAAACGGCATTGACAAGACCGTTTTCAACCCCAAGACCGACCCGGCCATTCCCGCCCATTACGACAGGGGGCATCTCGGCGGAAAAGCGAAGTGCAAGGCGGCATTGCAGGAAAGTCTCGGCCTTGCGGCGGAAGCGGACAAGCCGATAGTAGCTATGGTCACGCGCATGACGGAGCAGAAGGGCTTTGACCTTGTGGCCTACGTAATTGATGAGCTTATGTGCCGCGGCGATATGCAGTTTGTACTCCTCGGCAGCGGGGATGCAAGATTTGAGGATATCATGCGCGGCGCGGAGAACAGATACAAGGGTTCGCTTGCGGCGTATATCGGCTACAACGAGACTCTTGCGCACCTTGTGTACGCGGGGAGCGATTTTCTGCTTATGCCTTCGCGCTTTGAGCCGTGCGGACTGAGCCAGATGATAGCCATGCGCTATGGTACGCTGCCTATCGTGCGCGAGACGGGCGGACTTAAAGACACCGTTATTCCGTACAACTGCGTTACCGGCGAGGGAGACGGCTTTTCGTTTGCAAATTATAATGCTCTGGAGATGCGTGATACGATCGTCAGAGCCTTGGAGGCATATAAAAATAAGGACGTTATGAAGGGGCTTATTTCCACGGCCATGGGCATGGACTTCGGTTTTGATATTTCGGCCGGGGAGTACGCAAAACTTTACATATGCATGCTTTGAAAGAATATAAAATTTATTTTGGCGGCACATACAGGGAAAATTGGACGTCGGACTATAAAATGTCCGTTACGTATTCGGAAAGACCGTATGTGACGGCGGTCAGGGAAAACGGAAGGTGGACGGCAAAGGGCGGCGATGAAAAGCTGCGCGAAATGCTCTCCTCCGACAGCTGTCCTGCGTTTGAACGGATGTATTTTGAAGCTTCCGCCGAAGCGTATGAGGCGATGCATGAATGTATCGGCAGGGGACTTCCCCTTGAAAAGCTTCCGGAGTTTTTTGCGAGTGAAGACAACCCGCTCACCGCGGCGGAGCTTGCGCGCATACTCATGGACGACTGCGGCTTTTCCCTCACCGAGGCGTACCGCACCGCCGCGCTGTGCTGTGCCGATGTGAGAGGCGCCGGGGTGGATTTCGGGGAGCTTCTTGCGGTACAGCCGCGCACAGCCCATGTTATGAGCCTTTTGCGGACGGCATCGGCAAATACCCTTGCCGTATACTATGACAGCCGCGACGCCTCCTGCCGCACACCCTGCGGCGCGGCGGAGTGCGGGGAAAAGATAAAGCTTTCGTTCAGGCTCCTTGGGGGACGGGTAAGCTGTGCAGTCCTTGTGCTGTGCGGCGACAGTCTGCGCCGTGAATACCAGCTGACCCGTGACGGGCAGTACTGGGGCTGCACGTTTGACGCGCCCGGCGAAGCGGCGGCGTTGTGGTACTTCTTCCGGATAGAGACGGGGGAGAACACCCAATGGCTCTGTCCGGACGGGAGCGGGTTTACAGGAAAGCTCTACGGCAGGGAATGTCCGGGCTTCCGTCTCACGGTTGCGCAAAAAGGCTTTGATACGCCGCAGTGGTTCAGAAAAAGCGTTATGTATCAGATCTTTCCGGACAGATTTGCTTTTTCCGACGATGATACCGCGAAAAAAGGCATTGAATACCACCGAGCGATAGGTCAGACGGCGGAGCTTCATGACAGCCTTGATTCTCCCGTGCGCTGGCAGCCAAGACCGTTCGAGAAGGACTATATGCCCGATGATTTCTACGGCGGCACTTTCAAGGGGATAGAAAACAAGCTTCCCTATCTCAAAGAGCTTGGCATAAGCTGCATCTATCTCAATCCCATAGTCGAGGCGCGCTCAAACCACCGATATGACGCCTCCGACTATATGCGCCCCGATCCGATACTCGGGACGGAGGCGGACTTTGAGAGCCTTGCGGCGCACGCCGCCGCGCTTGGCATCAGGATAATACTCGACGGCGTGTTTTCCCACACGGGAGCCGACAGCATTTATTTCAACCGCTACGGTCATTATGACAGCGTCGGCGCCTGTCAGGGCAGCGATTCTCCTTATTATGATTGGTACGACTTCAAAAGCTTTCCGGATGATTACAGAAGCTGGTGGGGCTTCAAGGAACTGCCGGAGGTGTGCGAATCGAATGTCAAGTGGCAGAATTATGTCATTTCGGGGAAAGACAGCGTCGTAAGGACATGGCTTCGCCGCGGCGCGGCGGGCTGGCGCCTCGACGTGGCGGACGAGCTTCCCGACGATATACTCTCAATGATAAGGGACAGCGCAAAAGCCGAAAAGAGCGATGCGCTCATACTTGGAGAGGTCTGGGAGGACGCCGTTATAAAAAAAAGCTACGGCAGCAGACGAAACTATGCTCTCGGCAAGTCTCTCGACTCCGTGATGAACTATCCGTTCCGCACGGCGGCGCTGGACTTTGCTAACGGGCGCATAAACGCCTATGAACTGCGGGATTTTCTGATCTCCCAGCAGATGAACTATCCAAAGCCGATCTATTATTCGCTCATGAACCTTCTTGGCTCACATGATACAGACAGGGTGCGCTATGCCCTTGCGGCCGATACGGTCATACGCTCTCTTTCACGGGAGGAGCAGCTGAAGCTTGTTTTCACTCAGGATGCACTTGACAGAGCGATCGGGAAGGAAAAGCTCTGCGCCGTGCTGCAATTTTCCCTGCCCGGCGTGCCGAGCATTTACTACGGAGACGAGCAGGGCATGGGCGGCGTGTGCGACCCGTTCAACAGACTTCCGTTCAAAGAGGGCAGTCAGGAATTGCATGAGTATTATGTAAACCTATCAAGGCTCCGCAATTCCTCGGATGCACTCTCCACAGGCGAAGCGGCGTACATGACCGCGTCGGCGGACGTACTGCTCATATTGCGTTATGTAAACCAAAACCGCGACGTGTTCGGACTTGAAGCGGAAAACGGGGCATATCTCATTGTGATAAACAGGAGCGGCGAGACCGTTCCTTACGAAGCGGACTGCACACCGGCAGGATACGGCATTGTGCGCGGCACGGCAAAGCCCGGCGTCGGCGAGATCGTCAGACTTGGATAAAAGGTAAGAATTTATGGAATACACAAAATCAAAGCTTGAGTACATTGCGGAAGACGCCGCGGCGGCAGTGCGCAGAAATAAAAACGTGCTGCTGCCGGCAATGCTGTTTTCTGCGGCGGCGTATATGTTTGTGTTCACAAACAAGCTTCTGAATCTCGACGAGATAGCGGGACTTTTCGGCAAGGGGGAGACGCTCTCCTCCGGACGCTGGGCGCTGTATCTTACAAGCTTTATTTTTCCTGATTACTCGATGCCGTGGATAAACGGGCTTCTGTGCGTTGCGATGCTTTCCGTTTCCGCCGCGCTGATCGTTTCGCTGCTCGGTATAAAAGACCCTGTTTATCAGGCACTGTTTGCCGGACTTTTCGTCACGTTTCCGTCGCAGATAATCACGTTTTCATATATGTTTACCTGCGCCCCGTATGCGCTTGCCGTGCTTATGGCCGTGCTTTCGGTATATTTTACGATAAGGAACGGAAAAGGCGGATATATCGCCGGAGTCATCCTGCTCTGCCTTTCACTTGGCATTTATCAGGCGTATATCACGCTCGCCGCGTCGCTTTATGTGGTGTATTTCATCCGCGAAGCATTGGCGGGCGATAAGGATGTTAAGAGTATTTTAAAAAACGGGGGCAGATGCATCGTTTCAATACTGCTCTCCCTTGCGCTGTATTTTGTTATAAACAGGCTCGTAATGCGCTTCGCCGTGACGGAGTATAATTCCTACGCCTCCGCAGCGATGAATACCGACCTGAAATCCATGCTCAAGGGGCTGAGAGTTGCCTTTACTGCGTTTTTCGGGTATTTTTACAAGGGCTATTATCACCTTGCCCCGACGGAGCTTTCCATGCTTGCGCATATATCCGCCGTTATTATTGCCGCCGCGGCGCTCGCCGTCCGGTTTTTCAGGGACAAGGGGAAAAATCCGGCGATGAAAGTATTGCTGCCGGTGCTTCTGGCGGTATTCCCCATAAGCGTAAACTGCATCTATATCATCTCATCTCAGCGGCATACGCTCATGCTTCTGGGCTTTACGGCGGTGTATGCGCTCATCATGATCATTGCGGAAGCGGCTGGAACGAAAAAGGTCAGAGCTGCGCTGGGCGTCTGCCTTGCGCTGATGCTTGCGTGCAATATCTTCTGGTCAAACAGCATCTATCTCAAGATGAAGCTTGAATACGAGCAGGCATACGGCTTTTATTCAACGCTTATTTCCCGGGTAAAATCCACCGAGGGTTATGACGCGGATACAATGCTGATAATTACGGGAGACGCGGATGAGAAAAATCTTCTTTCGAGCACCGATGAAATAGATACCTCCGATATTGTGGGACTTATGGAGGGACTTATCAATATATACAGCCGCTACGATTTTATAAAATACTATATCGGCTACGACTATAACCCAATTGACTGGGACGGCTGGGCGGCGCTTGACGCGCAGGACGAGGTGGCGCGGATGCCCGTCTACCCGTATGACGGTTCGGTGAAAAAGATAGGTGACTATATGGTGGTCAAGCTCGGGTGAGCTTCTGACTTAGAGAGGAAAAGCATGGACAATTCCTTAAAAGAAAAATTCAGCCGCTTCTGCGCGGGCGGCGTGCTCGTCATGACGCTCTGCTTCATGGCGGTGCTCACCGTGCAGGCGTTTGTCGGCACTGCCTCTGTAACCACCGGGGGCGGCGATGGAGAAGTACTGTCTTTTTCGCGGGATAACACATTCATCAACATACTTTTATCCGCTGCTTTTTTCGCACCGATGTATTTTTTACTGAAGGTATCGGAAAAGATATCCGCACGTGCGCTTACAGCAGCGCTCGTACTGTGGGCGGTGATACTGCCGGCGGCTTTTGTATGCTCTGCAAAGCTCCAGCCGTCACAGGATTCATATATAATCACTTTTTTCGCTTCTCAGGCGGCAAAAGGCGATTATTCATACTATCATGAGTATTTTTGCTTCTTCCCGTATCAGTTCGGCTTTGCGCTGTATGAGGAGCTTTTTTTCAGACTTTTCTATTTGATACTGCCCGACGCGCCGGAGGGCTTTGCCGCGCTGTCGGTGCAGCTTATGAATGTGCTTTATAACGCGCTCACATTCCTTGCACTGGTTAAAATAAGCCGGGTGCTTTTTAAAAGTGAACGTGCGGAGAAGATGACGGCGCTTTTGCTCTTCCTCTGCTTCCAGCCCATGCTTTTTACCACCTTTATGTACGGCAACACTCCTGCCCTTGCATTTGCCGTGCTTGCGGTATGGATGTTCCTGCTGTTTCAGGAAAGCGGGAAGGTAAAATATGCTCTGCTGTGTACCGCTTTTATCTCGATCGGGACGCTTCTGAAGCTGAATACGCTTATATATGTCGTCGCAATTTCAATAGTCTGGCTTATCTCGGTGATAAGGAAGCTGTCGCTCAGATCGCTTTTGCTGATGCTTCTTATGATCGCCTCCGTGCTTATTTTAAAGCCGCTGCCCCAGAGATATTATGAAGCAAAAATGGGTGAGGAGCTTGGCAAAGGCATACCGCAGAGCGGATGGCTGGCTATGGGGCTTCATGAGGGGCAGTCCGGCCCCGGCTGGTATGATCCCACATATACGACCACCGCGTTTATCGCCTCGGACTATGCCCCGGATGTCTGCGCCGGAACGGCGAAGAGTGCGATCTCGGAAAGACTTGCTGAATTTGCGAAAGACCCCGGCGGGGCATTGGAATTTTTCGGCAGGAAGCTTTCAAGCCAGTGGAACGAGCCTTCATATGAAAGCCTATGGACAAATCAGGTGCGCAGATCGTACAGCAGTTCGGGGGAAATATACGCTTTTGTCTGCGAGGATCACGCGGATGAGGTATATATGCTTATGAACATATACCAGCAGTGCGTGTTTGCCGCTTTCACGGCGGGACTTGTCCTGCTGATGAAAAAGCGGGATATAAATACGGTGCTTTTGCCGCTGGTGATACTCGGCGCGATGCTCTACCATATCATGTTCGAGGCCAAATCGCAGTATGCGCTGGGGTATTTCATGCTGATGATGCCCGTCGCGGCGTTCGCCATTGAACGCATATTTGCGCTTATATCCGGAAGAAAGGAGCCGAAAAAATGGAAAACAGAGACTTCACCGAAAAAATGAGATATGCGGCAAAAGAATATTCCGCTCCATTTGCCTCCGCCGTTCTTTTCGGCCTTGCCGCGCATACCTTTGTCTTCACCAACAAGCTTATGAACGCCGACGAGGTGGATTCGCTTTTCGGGAAGGGCGCGACAGTCACATCCGGCAGATGGGGACTTGAGCTTATAAAATATATTTTTCCGGATCAGTCCATGCCGTGGCTTTACGGCGTGATCACGCTGCTGCTCTTTGCACTCTCCGCCTGTTTGATAATCCGCGCCTTTGAGATAAAGGGAAAGCTTATGCGCATACTCCTTGCAGGCATGATAACCGTTTTTCCCTCTCTTACCGGCACATACTGCTTCATGTTCACAAGCTCGGCATACGCGCTGGCATTTCTTTTCACTGTCGTTTCCGTGACCGTGTTCGGCGAAAAAGGGGGTTTTTTGAAATGGATCGCCTGCCCGCTGCTGCTGACGGCGGCTCTCGGCATATACCAATCGTATATCGCGGCTGCAGCGGGGCTTTTTGTGCTGTATGTATTCAAAAAGTGCATTGACGGTGAAAATTCTTTTAAAAAGCTTGCTTTGAACGCCGTATCCTACCTTGCCGTTCTGCTGCTGGCTGTCGGGGCATACTTTGCCGTGACGCTTCTCGTTCTGAAGCTTACGGGGAGCGAATTTAATTTTTATGTGCGCCAGAACGTCTATACGGATGCGGATACTGTCGGCATTATCGGCAGGATACGCATGGCGTATGACTTTTTTACTTATTATTTTACATACCGCGAGTTCGCGCTTATTACGGGCGAGGCATCCCGCTATGCACATATCGTGTTCATGACCGTGTGCGCGGCGGGGCTTGCCGCTGAGGCGGCGGGGCTTGTGCGTGAGAAAAAAGCCGCAGCGGCGGCCGGGATGCTCTGTGCGGCGGTCATCCTCCCGCTCGCCGTGGACTGTCTGTTTCTTGTTTTCAGCAAGGAATCGGTACATACCCTGGCGCTTTACAGCTTTGTGTGCGTGTACGTTCTTGCGGCGATGCTCACGGAAAAGGCGCTTTCCGGCGGCAGCAGGAT
The DNA here is from genome assembly GCA_900549485.1 of uncultured Eubacteriales bacterium. GTDB lineage: Bacteria > Bacillota > Clostridia > Oscillospirales > Oscillospiraceae > Limivicinus. The sequence continues at coordinate 24,899 of UROG01000004.1, read as the reverse complement.
AAAAATGCTCGGCAGGGACGCCGTGTATATCTGCCTTATCATTGCGATAGTCAGCAACGTCTATTTTGCAAATAAAGTGTATCTCAAGCTCTATCTGCAATATGAAAACGCCTATTCGTTTTATTCCATCCTGCTTGCCCGCGTCGAGAATACGGAGGGCTTTGACGAAGGCTGCTCTCTCGCCGTCATCGGCGATCAGGACAACAAGCTGCGCCGCTTTGATGAGCTTGATGTGGGCTATATCCAGGGGCCGAGCTACGATCTTGTGAATATCTATTCGCGTGAGAAGTTTTTCAATTACTATCTCGGCTCCTCCATTCCCTTTGCCGATAACGAGACGAAGGAGCGGATAAAAACGGATGAACGGTTTATTGAAATGCCGGAGTACCCGTATTACGGTTCTGTGCGGAAGATAGACGACTGCATTGTCGTCAAACTGGGCTGAGGAGGGAAAAATGAAGAATAATTCTCTTGTCGAGGCTCTTTTTGAAAAAACGTGCGGTCTGTTCAGAAAATATGCCGTGCCGTTCCTTTCGGCGCTTGTCATGGGGCTTTTCGCCCACGGCTACGCTTTTACAAACAAGCTTCTCAACGCCGATGAGACTGCCGCGCTCTTCTCAAAGGGGGCGGATATAACATCCGGACGCTGGGGGCTTACCGTGTCAGGCTATATTTTCCCCGATGCATCGATGCCGTGGATATACGGTGTTATAAGTCTGCTGCTTCTGTCGGCGGCGGCCTGCATCACGGTTAGAATATTCAGAATAAAAAGCGCTCTGCTTCAGGGACTTTTAGCGGGGGCGATAACCGTTTTTCCGGCTCAGACGGGTACTTTCTGCTTTATGTACACAAGCGCGCCGTATGCCCTCGCGGTTTTGCTGACGGTGCTGTCGGTTTACCTTTGTACGGAGGGAAAGCTATGGAAATATATAGCGGCCTGTCTCCTGCTGGCGTTTGCGCTGCTGATATATCAGGCGTACATAAGCATTGCCGCAAGCTATTTTGTGATCCTGCTTATTCTCCGCACCGCCGACGGCGAGGAGAAAATAACAGATATCCTGAAAAGCGCGGCCAGATACTTTTCGCTGCTTCTTGCAGCGCTCGTGATATATCTTGCCGCAACCTATATCGTCAAGCTTGTGGGCGGCAATGAATATCAGGAGTATGAGGTCTTTGCCGAGGGGAGTATTCCGCGCCGTATAATGACGGCGTACTCTTCTTTCGTCAGAATGATTTTCAAAAGCGGCTTCGGCTTTGTGCCGTCCGGACTGTCGATGGCTGCGCATATAGTCTGCGGCGCGGCGGCGGTGCTTGTGATCGTGTGTGCCTGCGCAAAAAAGAAAGATACGAAAAAGCTTGTCCTCCTGCTTGCGCTCCTTGCCGTTTACCCGCTGAGCGTTAACTGCCTTTATCTTATCGCCTCTGTGAACATCATCCACAGCGTTTCGCAGTTCGGCTTTGTCTCCGTCTATGTCATAACCGCCGCCGCGGCGGATCGGTTGATGCGCGGCAGGGCGCTCATGGCCAAGGATGCCGTTATAGCCGCTCTGACGCTCATCATTGCCGGCAATGTGTTCTTCGCCAATGAGATATATCTTAAAATGTATCTCGAATATGAAAACGCCTATGCGTTTTATAATACGCTTACGGCACAGGCTATGGATATGCCGCTGTACAGCCGATTCACGGTGCTGGACATAGTGGGGAATGAGCACAGAGGGGAGTTTTCTCCCGACAGGATAGACACGAAAGGTCTCGTCGGCCCCAACGAAAACCTCATCGACATATATACGAGATGTGATTTCATCCTTAATTACCTAGGTCAGAATCAGTATATGTACCGTGAGGATATTATCTGGGCGGATTGGTTTTACGATATGCCCGTTTACCCCGACCCCGGCTCGATAATGATGCCGGAGGGAGACGACAGAGTGATCATCAAACTTTCATAATGCTTATCTCCGGCGGCGTGTACGCCGGAGATAAGTGCTTTTACATGGAGAAAATACGCCTTTTACCGCATCAAATTATGTGTAACGGGCAACAAAACGCTGCATTGTTAAAAAATGATAATCACGTGAATGACGATTTTTTGACATACCTGTTACAAAGTTGTCTATCGAAAACGCGGTTTTTCTGCACTTTTTGGTAGACAACTGTATGAACAATGTGTTACAATTACACAAACTCTAAGATATCGTCCGCGCCATGGCGCAGCGGTGTCAGGCAGCGGTAATGGAAAATAAAAAATCAGAGGTGAAGTATAATGGCCCGTTCTTTCAAAGGCGGTGTTCATCCTAAGGAAATGAAGTCTCCGGAAATTCCGGTGACTGTGATAGCCCCGCCTCCTCAGGTGGTCATCCCCGTGGCGCAGCATATAGGCGCACCGTGCAGATCCCTCGTCCTGGTTGGCGACTATGTCAAGATGGGACAGAAAATAGGGGAGAGTCCCGCACCGGTGTCCGCGCCGATACATGCGTCGGTTTCCGGCAAGGTCGTTGCGGTGGAGCCTCGCCCGCACCCGCTGGGGGACATGGTCATGTCCGTGGTCATCGAAAACGACGGGCTGGACACGCCGTGCGAAGATATGAAGCCTCTCACCGAAGAAGAGCTGAAGGACCCTGAAGCCATTCTGGCGCGTATCCGCGAAGCCGGCGTTGTCGGCATGGGCGGCGCAATGTTTCCGACCGCCTTCAAGATCCGCGGCGGTATCGGAAAGGTCGATAAGCTCATCATAAACGGTGCCGAGTGTGAGCCGTATCTTAACGGTGACCATCTTACGATGAAAATGTTCCCGGAGGAGCTGCTCAAGGGAATAGAGCTTGTGCGCATTGCCTCCGGACTTGATAAGGCATATTACGGTATAGAGCGCAACAAAGCGGATGCGATCGACATCCTGATGTCGCACGATCCCGCGAAATACGGCGTTGAGATAGTGCCGGAAAACGTAAAATACCCGCAGGGCGGCGAAAAGATGCAGGTCAAAGCTGTTACCGGGCGCGAGGTCAGACCGGGCGGTCTCCCGTCGGGCGTCGGCTGCAACGTTGTCAGCACACGTACCTGCTACGCCATATATCAGGCCTGCTATGAGGGCAGACCGGTCATCGACCGTATAGTCACCGTCGCGGGCAGCGCCATGAAAGCGCCCGTGAACGCTCTTACCCGTGTGGGTACTTCCTTTGAATATCTGGCCGAACAGTGCGGCGGCTTTGTGAAGACGCCGAGGAAGATAGTGCTGGGCGGTCCTATGATGGGCATCTGCGCAACAGACTTTGCCGCTCCCACTATAAAAGGAACGGCAGGCGTGCTCTTCTTCACTGAGGAGGAGGACAAAACGGTCAAGGACCCCGTGTGCATCCACTGCGGTAAATGCATATCCGTGTGCCCCATGCGCCTTGAGCCTGTGTTCATGTACAAATACTATACAAAGGGCAATTATGAGATGCTTGAGAAGTATCATGTGAATGATTGCTTTGAATGCGGAAGCTGCGCATATAACTGCCCCGCCCGTCTGCCTCTCACCCATGCGTTCAAAACAGCAAAGCTCATGCTTCAGACAAAGGCGGCAAAGGATAAGGCAGCGGCTGAGGCTGAGGCAAAAGCAGCAAAGGAGGCCGCAAAATGAGCGAAAAGAAAGAGAGACTGATCCTTGATGTGGCGTATCAGCCGCAGGTAAGAACAAACAGAGACACAAGGTCCCTGATGCTGACGGTGATAATCGCGCTTCTCCCTTCGGTGATAGCCGCGGTGTATCAGTTCGGTATGTATTCATTGGCGGTAGTGGCCGTGTCCGTGGCCTCATGCGTGTTTTTTGAGTGGGGCTACCGCAAGCTGATGAAAAAGAGCTGCTCGATCGGCGATCTTTCTGCGGTCGTTACGGGTATGCTGCTTGCACTCGTCCTTCCGGCAGGCGTACCGCTCTATCTGCCCGTTGTCGGTTCGCTCTTTGCAATCATTGTTGTAAAGCAGCTGTACGGCGGCATCGGTAAGAACTTCCTCAATCCGGCGCTTGCGGGACGCGCTTTCCTGCTTGCCTGCTATGCTCTTGCAATGGGCATATGGATAACCCCCAAGGGTCTTTCCGCGCAGGTCGATGCGACAACAATGGCGACGCCGCTGAGCTATCTGTACGGCGGAACTGAGCTTCCCGAGTATTATTCAAAGCTCAATCTTTTCCTTGGCAACCGCCCCGGTTGTCTGGGTGAGATCAGTATTCTGGCTGTCCTTATCGGTGCGGTCATCCTCTTTGCCGGCAAGGTCATTGACTGGCGCATCCCCGTTTCCACTATCGGAACAGTGGCCGTGCTTACGCTCATCTTCGGCAAGGAGGGCTACGGCAATTTCGATTGGATGCTTTATAACCTCCTCTCCGGCGGTCTTATGTTCGGCGCGTTCTTTATGGCTACCGACTACTCTACAAGCCCTGTCACCCAGAACGGGCGGCTCCTGTTCGGCTTCGGCGTCGGCGCGCTGACGGTGCTTATAAGATATAAGGGCGGATACCCCGAGGGCGTGTCGTATGCGATACTTATAATGAACCTCTGCTCATGGGCAATAGATAAGGCCTTCCGCAGACGTCAGTTCGGTGCGACGAAAGAAGATATTGCGGCTGAGAAAGCCGCTGCAAAGGGGGCAGACTGATGAAGGTAGTTAAGCTCACGACAGTTCTGCTGCTTATATGCGCGATAGTTGCCGGTATTCTCGGCGCGGTAAATGCGATCACTGAGGACACGATAGCAATGCGCAGGGAGGAAAAGGAAAAACGTGCCTATGCCTCCGTTCTCGCGGCAGATACATATACTCCGGTTGAATTTGACGCCGAAGCGTTCCCCACCGTTACGGATGTTGTAAAGGCGGGCGACGCTGGCTATGTGGTCAAGAGTACCTTCTCCGGCGCTCAGGGCAGCATAACAATGGCCGTCGGCGTTGATAATGATTTCCGCTGCACGGGTATTTCGATCATTGAACATTCCGAAACGTCGGGACTCGGTGCAAACGCCGCCGCCGCTTCCGAGGTCGGCAGAAACTTCCGTGCGCAGTTCGTCGGTCAGGATGAGACGATAGCGCTCTCCCGTTCCGGCGGCAGCATAGACGCGCTCACCGGTGCAACCATCACCAGTGATGCGATCGTTGATGCGGTTGCGGTTTCGGTTTCCGCTGTAAAATCCGTTGAGGGAGGTATTGCCGCATGAACATAAAGAAACAGTTCAAGGAAGGCCTTATCACCAATAACCCGGTTCTCGTACAGCTTATCGGTATGTGCGCGACGATGGCTATCACGACCTCGCTCTTCAACGGCGTCGGCATGGGTCTTTCCGTTCTGGTTATCCTTACCTGCTGCAACGTTGTTATTTCCGCCATACGCAAGATCATACCCGATGAGATACGCCTTGCGATATTTGTCGTCGTCATTGCGGGCTTTGTCACGATAGTTGACCTGCTGCTTCAGGCGTACATTCCTGCACTGAGCGACTCTCTCGGCGTCTTCATCCCCCTTATAGTCGTCAACTGCATAATCATCGGCCGTGCTGAGGCATTCTGCCAGAAAAATACCGTTGCCGCATCCTTCTTTGACGGTATTTTCCAGGGACTTGGCTACACGATGGTGCTTGTTATAATGTGCATCATACGTGAGTTTCTCGGAAGCGGCTGCTTCGGCGGCGGTCTTATCGACCTTACCGGAGGCTTCCACTTCACGCTTGACGGTACAGGCGCGGGCATCCAGATATTCAACCCTGATTACGCGCTCGGCATTCTAAACAGACCCTTCGGCGGCTTTCTTACCCTCGGTGCACTCATTGCCGTAATGCAGTATTTTACAAACAAGGCCAAGAAAAAGGCTGAGGAGAAAAAGGAGGCTGAAGGATAATGCTCACAAACATTCTTTCAATATCCATCGGCGCGATACTTGTTGACAACTTTATTTTCTCGCAGTTTCTCGGCTGCTGCCCGTTCCTTGGCTGCTCAAGCAAGGTGGAGACGGCAACGGGTATGGGACTTGCGGTCATCTTTGTTATGGGTCTTGCTTCCGCTATCTGCTGGGTGGTGGACACATATATTCTTGTCCCGCTGGGGCTTGCCTTCCTTGAAACGCTCGTGTTCATCCTTGTTATCGCGGCTCTTGTCCAGCTTGTTGAAATGTTCCTTAAAAAGATGGTGCCGTCGCTGTATTCGGCGCTTGGTATTTATCTCCCGCTTATTACGACCAACTGCGCCGTGCTCGGCGTTGTGCTGCTGAATGTTCAGAACAACTACGGTTTTCTGGAATCCGTTGTTTACGGTGTAACCGGCGGTATCGGTTTCCTGCTTGCGATCACGCTGTTTGCAAGCGTCCGCGAAAAGGTGGATTTTGCGGATTATCCCAAGTGCTTTGAAGGCTTTCCCATCTGTCTTGTTTCCGCGGCTCTGCTGGCGCTTGCCTTTATGGGCTTCAGCGGCATGAAGATTTTCTGAGAGGGAGGAGAAAGAAATGATAAAAATTCTTTACGCTGTCCTCGTTCTTGGTGCTCTCGGCGGTCTTTTCGGTGCGCTTCTTGCCTTTGCATCCAAAATATTCCATGTTGAGGTAGACCCTAAACAGGAAGCCGTCCGTGCCTGCCTTGCCGGCGCTAACTGCGGCGGCTGCGGATACCCCGGATGCGACGGCTATGCCGCCGCCGTTGCCGCGGGAAAGGCTCCTACCAACAAATGTGTCGCCGGCGGCGAGGAAGCGGCGCAGAAGATATCGGAGATCATGGGCGTTTCTGCGGATGCAGTGGAGAAAATGACCGCGTTTGTCGGCTGCTCCGGCTGTGAAGGCGTCGCGGAAAAGCGCTTCAACTATACCGGCCCGCAGGACTGCCGTGCGGCGATGCTGTTCGGCGGTAAGAGCAATAAGCTCTGCACCTACGCCTGTATAGGCATGGGCAACTGTGTGAAAGCCTGTCAGTTCGGCGCGATGGAGATCGTAAACGGTGTTGCAAAGGTCAACCGCGACAAGTGCGTCGGCTGCGGCGCCTGTGCCGACACCTGCCCGAAGAGCATTATCACCATGATCCCCAAGAAGCAGAATGTTATCGTCGCCTGCTCCAACAAGGACAAGGGCGCGCAGGTCATGAAGATGTGCAAGGCGGGCTGCATAGGCTGCGGAAAGTGCGCAAGAGAATGTCCTGCGGACGCTATCACGGTTGTCGATAACCTTGCCCGCATAGACTTCTCCAAGTGTGTCTCCTGCGGTCACTGCAAGGATATCTGCCCGCGCCATATTATTGAAGACCTTTTCGATAAATAAGGCTCTATGTTCAATCAAACCCAGCCCCGCAACAGACGCGGGGCTGGGTTTTGCTTTGGCGAAGAAGCAAGTTATTTTGACAAAAAGACGGCACTGCACCCTGTGCCTTGGCTGCCTGCTTGCAGCAGGCGTCAAAATATGCGTTGACTTTGAGGCTCTGTTCGGTTAAGATGAAAAAAACGGCGGCGTACAGCCTGCGGAATGAAAAAAACCGTAAAAAGAGGGGTTTAATGAACGAAGAAAGCAAAAAGAAAGAGTTGTCAAATTCCGTTGATAATGCCTGCAGGCTTCTCTCCTGTTTTTCCGATGCGGAGCAGATGGGGATTTCCGAGTTGGCAAGGAACTGCTCTCTCAGCAAGGCGACCGTTTCCAGACTTATCGCTTCGCTGGAGAAGAACGGATTTGTTATGAAAAACCGACTTTCCGGAAAGTACGAGCTTGGCCTGTCGTTCCTGATCTACGGTTCCTACGCACGGGAAAGAAACGTGCTGGCAAATTCATTTGATGAAGCGCTCAGAAACCTTGCAAAAAAGTATAATGCTACGGCACACCTTGCGGCAATGGTTAATAATGAGCTGATTATTCTGAATAAAATTTCGGAGGGCGGGTTCATCTATATGTCCAGCCGGATCGGCTGTTCACTCGACGCTTATGCAACGGCAACGGGCAAGTGTATTCTGGCGTACTCTCCCGCACTGGAAGTTGAAAAATATGTGGCCGGCGTAAGCCTTGTAAAAAAGACTGATAAGACGATCACTTCTCCCGAGGCACTTTATGATGAGCTGTATACGATCCGCAGGAACGGCTACGCTCTGGACGACGGCGAGACGCATGATGGGCTTTTCTGCGTCGCGGCTCCGGCGCTCGATGTAAACGGAAAGCCGATTGCCGCCGTTTCGGTCAGCGGCAGGAAAGAGATCTTAGCGCCGCTTGCAAAAGAGATAGCGGCGGATATCATGCGCGAAATCGAGAATGTAATGCGCTGACCGGTTAAAGGCAACTCCGGGATCCGGCGCCGCGCCTGCGTTCGGCGGCACATGAACGAACGCGCTTCTGCGGTATCGGACGGCGGATACATGGTGGCTGTACAATAAAAATGACGGCGCTTTAGCGCCGTCATTTTTATCGTCAAAAACGTGTGTGTCCCTGTCAACTGATAGTATATTCTTAAAATGCGACTTTCATGAAGAGCGCGACGCAGCACAGAATGATGGCCAGAGGAACATAGACATAGCGACCGATGCCGTACCACAACGCTCCGCGGCGTTTCTTCGCGCCGGTATTGACTGCTGCAAGCAAGTCGTCCTTTTTCATGACATAGAACCACGAAACAGCGCCGAGAGTTGCACCGATTGGAATGATATAGATAGAGACTAAATCCATCCACGGTCCCCATTTGGAGATGGCTTCCATGCCGATGCCGAAGCCAAGGCACAGCACGCCTAAAAGAATGAGGACAGCAGTTCGGCTGAACCGCGGAAACCTGTGCTGCAAGGATTCGGCAACCGCTTCAAACATATTTTGCAGCGAGCTGACCCCGGCGAAGATCATAGCGATATAAAGGATAACGGCGAAGAGCTGTCCGAAAGGAATGTCCTGCAAAATTGCAGGCAGCGTGACGAATAGCAGGCTCGGCCCCGCGCCGACATCCAGCCCGTAGAAAAAGCAGGCGGGAATGATAACCAGCGCAGCCACTACTGCGGCGATTGAATCAAACAGGGCGGTGTGCTGTGAAACTCCGACCACGTCCTCCTGCGGGGAAAGGTAAGCGCCGTATACGATCATGCCGCTGCCGGTCACTGAGAGGGAAAAGAAAGCCTGACCCATCGCCCAGATCCATATCATAGGATCGGTAAGGGCTTCCCAGCGCGGGGTAAACATGAAGCGATACCCATCCGCGGCGCCAGGCAGAAAGAAAACACGGATCGCCAGCACCAGGAAAATAAGAAAAAACAGCGGCATCATGACCTTGTTTGTCTTTTCTATGCTTTGCGCACCGAGGAACAACGTGAGCAGTGTGCCTGCCACAACAATAATGTGGTAGGGAACTATCGAAAATGAATGTGAGGAAAAAGAATCAAACCAGACGGCGGCGTCGGCAGACATCAGCGTACCTGTCAGAGAATCAACCAGCGCTTTGAGGACATAGGCGACGATAACGGCGTAGCCTATTGCAATGCACAGCGACCCGGCAAGCGGCAGCCAGCCCAGCACACCGCCGACTTTTGCTGCTTTTTCACCGCGTGTCGCCCACGCGCTGCGGTAGGCGCCCAGAGTACCGGTAGCTGCCCAGCGCCCCATGGCAAATTCTGCGGGAAGACCGACATAGCTGAATATAAAAACAAACATCAGATAGATGAGCAAAAAAGCCCCTCCGCCGTTGCTTCCAAGCTTGTTCGGAAAGCCCCAGACGTTGGCCATGCCGACAGCCGAGCCGACGGAGGCCAAAATAAATCCCCAGCGGCTGGCAAAGTTCCGTATATTTTTCTGCTGCTTCACAAAAAATCTCCAATCTGAAAAAAGCCGTGAACAAGGCTTATAATATAGTGTTTAAGATTTTAATGTATAAAATCGTAAAAGTCAAGCGATGTCTCTTTGCTCTTGACAAATCGGCTCATATCGTATAGTATGTCATCAAACGCAGTGATGCGATTTATTAATACGCAAAACATGGAACATTGTTCCGGTAATCGAAACAGAACAAAAGGTTCTGAATTTTAATATAAAAAATTTGAAACACTGTTTCAAATAACGGAAAGGAAAAAACGATGCCTGCTTTTATAACACCGGCACAGGCGGCTGCGCTTATAAAAAATAACTCCTCCGTTGGCATTTCGGGATTTGGCGGCTGGTTAGGCGCAGATCTGATTTTTTCGGAAATGCGCGGCAGTTTTATGACCACAGGTTCGCCGGCGGGATTGTCCGTCTATGGCGGTATTCTTCCTGGTGATCTGACGGAAAATGACTGCGGCATGAATTTCCTTGCGCAGCCGGGAATGATAAGCCGTGTTACGGCTGCGCATGTAGGTATGCCGCCCAAGTTCGGCAGATGCATTTCAGAGAATGCTTTTCCAGCGTTTGCGCTGCCGCTTGGGCTTGTTTCAAACCTTCTGTCTGCGGCAGCCGGTAAAAAGCCCGGCGTGCTTACAACAGTCGGCCTCGGAACGTTTGTGGATCCCAGAGTCGAGGGCGGGGCGCTCAATGAAGCGGCGCGGCAGAGCGGAGAGAAAGTTTGCCGTTTGACTGAAATAAACGGCGAAGAGTTCCTTTTTTATCCGGCGTTTCATCTGGATGCCTGCATTATCCGCGTGAGTCTGGCGGATAAAAAGGGTGATCTGTCAGCCAAGCGCGATCCGATGACAGCGGAGCAGCTTGAGATGGCAATGGCAGTAAAAGCTCAGGGCGGGCTTGTCATTGCGCAGGCGGATAACCTCGTTGATGAACTTATGCCGAAAGAAATACTCATACATTCATCAATAGTTGATTATATCGTCGTGGACGAGGAGCACCGGTGTGCGCCGGGCTATGCCTGCCCTGTTTACAGACCCGAGATGTGCGGTCAGACGCGAACGGAGGCAAAGACCACAGGTGCGTCCGAACTTAATGTACGGAAGATCTGCGGCCGCCGCGGCGCTTTTGAGCTGCATGCCGGGGATATCGTAAATCTGGGCATAGGCATCCCCGATACGGTTGCGGCAGTTGCGGCGGAGGAAGGGGTTTCCTCAGAACTGCTTCTCTCAGTGGAGAGCGGTCCGCTGGGCGGTGTGCCGGTCGGAGGCGTTGCTTTCGGCGCATCGGAAAATCCGGATGTGATCTATCGCATAGCGGATAATTTTAACTTCTATGACGGCGGCGGTCTCAACATAGCATTTCTTGGCGCCGGAGAGATAGACGAGCAGGGGAATGTCAATGTCTCAAAGTTCGGCGTAAAAACAACCGGCCCGGGCGGCTTTATCAATATTGTGCAGAATACGCCGGTCGTTTGCTTCATGTGTACCTTTACCGCAGGGGGGCTTAAAGCCGGCGCGGCTGACGGAAAGCTCCGTGTTCTTCGGGAGGGCAGAGAGAAAAAATTCCGCAAAGCGGTGCAGCAGATCACCTTTTCCGGTGAGTTTGCAAAGAAAAGCGGTCAGAAAATTCTTTATATTACCGAACGAGCTGTTTTTGAACTGAAAAACGAGGGGCTTGTGCTCACGGAGATCGCGCCCGGCGTTGACTTGGAAAGGGATGTTCTTGCACAAATGGATTTTGCGCCGAATATTTCTCCGGAACTGAAGCTGATGGACAAGAGAATTTTTGAAAAAGGGCTTATGCATATTCATCTGTGAGTTTATTAACCGAAGGGCAAATAATCAGCGGGAGGAGGGCGTTCATTTTTCTGCCCAAAGGTAAAAATACACAAAAACTACAAAAATAATGAGAGGTAAAAATCATGGCTATCGTATGTTGGATAGTTTTCTTCGCACTTCTGATTTTGGCATTTGTTCGTAAAACCAATATGGGTATTCTTGCGTTCGGCGCCGCGCTCATTCTCGGCCGTATTATCGGCATGACCGATAAGGAGATCGTCAAGACTCTCAGCCAGTCTCTGTTTGTAACGCTTACCGGCATTACACTGCTCTTTTCGGCGGTCAACAGCACCGGCGCACTTGAAATGGTGTCCAAGAAAATCGCGCATATCTTCGGCAAAAAGGTCTGGACGCTTCCTATCATTGCGTATCTTATAGGTTTTATTCTGGCTGTAATTGGCCCCGGCGCTATCCCGCCCACGACGCTTGTTGTAACCATGACTGTATCTATCGCCATTTCCGCCGGATATAACCCCATTATGATGGGCGTTATCGGCGGTCTGGGTCTGATGGGAGGACGCGTTGCGGCCATCACTCCCGAAGGCAATCTGGTTGCCAATCTTGCAGCTGAGCAGGGGATAGCATCCAATGTTGTTCTCCCCGTGTGCATCTTCCAGGTCGTGACCACTGTTATAGCCGCTGTTGTCCTGTTCTTTGTTATGAAAGGTCATAAGAACAGAGAGGACGAGGTCAAGATCGAAGCTGTAAAGGCGACCAAGCAGCAGTTTATCGCCCTTGGCGCAATTGTGGTCATGCTCATTTTGGTAGTTATTGTCGGACTTGATACCGGTCTTACGTCCTTCCTCCTTGCGGCGCTCCTGTTTCTGTTCCATGTCGTTGATGAAAAGACCGCGCTCAGAAATGTCCCTTGGGGAACCATTGTTATGATCCTTGGCGTGGGCGTGCTTATGAGCATCATATCCAAGGCTGGCGGTATCGACATGCTCTGCAATGCGCTTTCAGGCGTCATGAGCGCAGGCACCGTCGCTCCCCTCAGCGGTATTACCGCGGGTATCATGTCTCTTGTTTCCTCCGGACTCGGCGTTGTCTACCCCACGCTTATCCCAATGGCTTCAGAGCTGGTTGAGACGGTCGGCGGCGGCAATGCCATATCTGTCATTTCCGCGATCGTGGCAGGCGGTTCCCTTGCGGGCTTCAGCCCGATGTCCACCTGCGGTGCGCTGACTCTCGGCGCAATGTCCGCCATGATGCCCGATATGTCAAAAGATGAGCAGAACAAGAACTTCATCAAGCTTATTATCATAGCCGTCTGCTTCATCCTCTGGGTAGGTGTCAGCTCTGCTATTTTCGGAAACCTCTGCGCCTCAATCGGCGCATGATCGATCGCGTTAACCGGCAGAGATACCGGAATTATATATTCCGGTATCTCCGCAGATAATAAAGGAGAAAAATATCAATGAAAGAAATCCGCTTACATGGCAGGGGAGGTCAGGGTGTTGTAAAGGCCTCTCAGATCATTGTTAAAGCAACGGTGCTAAAGGGCGGTCACGGGCAGTTCATTCCCTTCTTTGGCGTTGAAAGAAAGGGTTCGCCTGTCTTCGGTTACCTTCGCTTGAGCGACAGGGAGATACGCCGCAAAACCCAGATTTATGAGCCGGATATGCTGGTTATCATGGATGACAGCCTTGTCTCCATGCCGCAGACCTATGCCGGACTAAAGGACGGCGGGATAGTGCTCATAAACTCCGTGAAGCCTATCGAAGAGCTTATGGTGCCTGAATGTGCCTCTCTCGTGGCTGAGGTTGACGGCACAGGCATTTCCGAAGAGCTTTTCGGCAAAAACCTGCCCAACACCTCCGTGCTCGGCGCGTTTGCAAAAATTGTCAAAGATGTTGACAAAGAAGCACTTTTTGAGGAAATAAGCAAAGCTTTCGGCGTAAAAAACAAAGAAGCCGCCGAGAGAGCGTATAACGAAGTGAAAATCTTGAAAGGGGAGAACTGATATGTACGATAAAGTATTTGTGACTCCCGTCGGAAATAAGGGCATGTATGTGCTCGATACCTCTTCATGGAGAACGCACAAGCCTGTTATGGATAAAAGCAGCTGCATAAACTGCGGCATATGCATGGGCTACTGTCCGGTCAATTCCGTAAAGTACAGCGAAGAAAAGGGATATTACATATGCTATGATTACTGCAAAGGCTGCGGTATCTGCGCAGTGGAGTGTCCCAAGAAAGCCATTTCCATGGAAAAGGAGGACAAGTGATATGGGTACTCTGAAAGTCCTTACAGGAAACTATGCTGCCGCCGAGGCGGCGGCAAAATGCCGCCTTGATCTTATTTCCGCATATCCCATTACGCCGCAGTCTTCTGTTGTCGAGCATCTTGCGGAGCTTGTGTACAACGGCGAAATTGACGCTGAAATGGTGCAGGTCGAGTCCGAGCATACTGCGATGAGCGTTGTTCAGGGCGCGGCGGCAGGAGGCGGCCGTGTGTTTACCGCGACGAGCGCACAGGGACTTGCACTCATGTACGAGCCCTATTTCAGAATGTCCACCCTGCGGCTGCCCATGGTCATGGCAATTGCCACGCGTGAGATGACCTCTCCGGAAACTATCTGGAGCGGTCAGCAGGATGCGGTGTCCGTGCGCGAGGCGGGATGGATACAGATGTTCTGCGACGATAACCAGGAAATTGCCGATATGATCGTGCAGGGATACATGATCGCGGAGCATCCCGATGTCTGCCTGCCCGTCAATATCTGCTATGACGGCTTCTATTCCTCTCACCTGACCTCCGGCGTTATTATTCCCGATCAGGAAGAAGTGGACAGGGTTCTCATACCTCACGCCGTCAACCATAAACCGATCCTTGACCCGGATTATCCGCTTGCATTGGATCCGATGACCCCCGGCAGCCTGCTTATGCACTACCGCAAGAACCATCTTGAAGCGATGCAGAAAGCGCAGGATGTCATTGACGGTACGGACAAGCGTTTCGCGGAGGTGTTCGGACGTTCCTACGGCGGCGTTATCGAGGAATACCGCTGCGACGACGCCGAGGTAGTCGTTGTGACCATGGGCGGTATCACCGGCGCCGGCAAGGATGCCGTGGATGAAGCAAGGGAAAAAGGCATTAGAGCCGGCCTTATAAAGATACGTTTCTACCGCCCGTTCCCTGCAAAACGCATTGCAAAAGCGCTTCATGGCAAAAAGGCGTTCTGCGTGGTGGACCGCAGTGTCAGCTTCGGCTGGAACAGAGGCTCCATGTATGTTGAGACTTGCGCGGCGCTTTCCGGCGGAGATGAAAAGCAGGCTCGTTTTTCCGCGATAGGCGGTCTGGGCGGAGCGGATGTTTCGTTCGGCGATATGGTGAATATTATCGTTGAACTTGATAAGATTAAAGATCAGCCCGGTGAACACGAGACCCGCTGGCTGATGCATGACTGAGGAGGTTTGCCGAATGAATTATCTTGATATTCTGAAAAACAAACCCGATATGGTATCGCCCGGCGTGTCGGCGTGTCAGGGCTGCTGCGGCGAGCTGATCCTGAGAAGGGTTTTGCAGACTGCCGGTGAAAACTCCATCGTCTGCGTACCTCCAGGATGCATGGCCGGCAGCGGAGTTGTAGGCTGGAACTATGACAGCGGCATGAAGATCCCCGTACATATCCCTCTGCTTGACAACACAGCATCATTCCTTACGGGGCTTACCCACGTCTACCAACGCTTCGGCAGAGAGGATGTTAACATTATAGCGGTCGCCGGCGACGGCGCAAGCGCCGACTGCGGTTTCCAGAGTCTTTCCGGCGCGGCGGAGCGCGGCGAGCATATGCTCTATATCTGCTATGATAACGAGGGCTATATGAACACCGGCTATCAGCGCAGCTCCACCACGACAATGGGTTCCCGAACCTCCACGACGCCTATCGGCACTGTCATTTCGGGCAAACAGCAGGCGCAGAAGTACGTTCCGCTCATCATGGCAATGCATGGCGTGGAATACTGTGCTACTGCAACGCCGTGGAATATGAAAGATCTTATGGAAAAGGTACAGAAGGGGCTTGAGGCAAGCAAGCGCGGGTTTGCATATATCCATATGTTCGCCCCATGCACGACCGGCTGGTCGTTTGCCCAGGATCAGGGCATCGAGGTGGCAAAGCGTGCCGTCCGCTCCAATATGTTCCCGGTATGGGAGAAGACGTCCGAGGGCTATAAGCTAAGCTACGTAAACAATTCGCCCATCTCCATAAAGGAATTTGTGACCGGAATCGGAAAATTTAAAAACCTCTCCGACGAACAGCTCAGCGAAATACAAAAGACCGCGGATGAAAGATATGCCACAATAAAGGCTCTCTGCGGTGTCTGAATTTTGGAGGAATCACATGTTCATTGATACAAAAAAATGCGTCAAATGCAAAAAATGTGTGCCGTACTGCCCCCGCAATGCCATTATGGAAAAGGACGGCGTAATGGATATCGATCAGGAGCTCTGCGTTGAGTGCGGAGTGTGCAAAAGACAGGCAGGCTGCCCCAGAGATGCTTTTTACAACGTTCATCTGGAAGTTCCCAGGGCTTACAGAAAAGCATTCAGCGATCCCTTCGGCAAGCATGAAAACACCGCCCTCAAGCATATGGGACGCGGCACCGAGGAGGTCAAGACCAACGATGTCACCGGCGTTGTGCACAGACTTGACATGATCTCTCTCGCCGTTGAGATGGGCAGACCGAGCGTCGGGTCCTCCTTTGCCGATCTTGAAAAGGTAACGATGGCTGTCGCCCCCTACGCCGAGGCGTTCGAGGTTAACAACCCTGTTACTCCTCTTATTCAGGACAAAGCCACCGGCAAACTCGATCCCAGCGTTCTGGGTGAGTCGGTCATGTCCGCTATAGTTGAGTTCAGCTGCAAAATGGAGAATGTAAAGGCCGTTCTTCAGGCTCTTGAGAAAGCCTCCAAGGAAGTATCCACTGTGTTCAGCCTTTGCCTTATATGCCGTGTGGATGAACAGACCGACACAATTCCCGCCAGAAAAATCGTTGACGAGCTTGGCTATGATGTTGACCACACGTCTGCAAAGACAAATCTCGGTCTGGGCAGACCCAGATATGAGGACAGAGTGAAGGAGGGCAAAGTCTGATGTCTCACACCTTGCATAGAATAAAAACCGAAACCGGTAAGTATGACGATTATGTAGTTTTAATAATGCCAGCCCGCGGCATCAACAACCAGAACAGTGTTGAAGTGTTCAGAAAGTACATGGATCTGCTTATAAAGTTTGATCCTGTAAACATGGGCGGCATGAAAATGGGGACTCTTGCCACCAATACCTTTGAGGAAATTAAGGCGAATATTTCTCCCGACGCGCCTATGATGCACGCCGTTTTCAAGGACAGGGATACACTCATTGAGGTAATGAAAGCGCTCAAGGAAGCCGATTACGGCTATTCCGTAGTAGTTTCCGGTCTTGTGGACGATGTTGACTGCTGTGCAAAGAAAGCCGGCATCCAGCGTCACTCCGTTGACATTACACTCGGCACGTGGGGCGACACCTCGAAGCTTCCGCCCGAAGAGATTCTCGAGATAACGACCATGTGCGGCCACGCCATGATCTCCGTCAATCTCGTCAAAAAGATGATCGCCGACATCCGCAAGGGCATCATTACCCCAAGGAAAGCTGCTCAGAAGCTTGCAGAGCCGTGCGTCTGCGGAATTTTTAATACCGATAAGGCAGAGCGCCTGCTGACGGAGCTTTCCGAAAAGGTCTTTACAGAATGACCCTCGGCACGCACCCTGAAAACACTCACACTTTCACTCCTTACTCAGCAGAGGGTGCGTGTCATCTCCTATATTATATCCACAATTTCCTTAGCCGGAATTGTGGATATTTTTGACCGTCGGATGCCGAAAAAACATTTTGGTTGACCATTCGGGCGGGATAGTATATAGTTATCACAGCGCCGCGGGCATATTGCGCGGCGCTGTGATATGAAAAGCCGGAGGTGCTTATGGCTTTTATCAGCGTTTTTGACGTGCTTGGCCCGAATATGATCGGCCCGTCCAGCTCGCATACTGCCGGGGCGGCAAAAATTGCATATCTTGCGCGGAATATGATAGGCGGAAAGCTCATCCGGGCGGATTTTACACTGTACGGCTCTTTCGCTGAGACCTATTCCGGTCACGGCACGGACAGGGCTTTGCTCGGCGGTATTCTCGGATTTAAACAGGATGACAGAAGAATACGCGATTCGTATACTCTTGCCCGCGAAGCGGGGCTTGAATACAGCTTTACGCCGGATACGGACGAGACGGAAATCTATCCGAACACGGTGGATATATGCATGGAGAACGATTCCGGCCGCGTCCTTACCGTGAGGGGAGAGTCGATAGGCGGCGGGAAGATACGCATAACGCGCATAAACGGCGTTGAGGTGGATTACAGCGGCGAATACAGCGCCGTAATAGTCATTCACAGGGATCGTCCGGGGCTTGTCGCGCATATCTCAAAATGCCTCTGCGACAGGAACGTCAACATTGCCTTCATGCGCCTTTTCAGGGAGAGCAAGGGAAGCATTGCTTACAGCATCGTCGAGTCGGACGGGATATTGCCTGACGGCATTACGGAGGATCTTTTCAAAAACAGCTTTGTCTACGATGTGATGATCGTGCAGGCGAATACCGAAAGCTGATCGGGACAAGTGCATTGATAAGTCAAAGGTATTGATGAGGTGCGGGTTATGGACTTCAAAAATTCGGAAGAGCTGCTTGCGATATGCGGCGAACAGGATATGAAGATCTCGGCGGTAATGCTCAGGCGTGAATGTGACGAGACGGAGTGTTCCGAAAGCGCCGCCGTCGAACGCATGAGAAAAGCGCTTGAAATAATGCGCCGCTCCGTGCAGGAGTCGGTCGCAAGTCCGAGAAAATCAATGGGCGGACTGATCGGCGGAGAAGCGGCAAAGCTCAGCGAGAGGATAAAAAACGGCGTCGGCCTTTGCGGAGGGATTCTTGAACGGGCAATATGCTACTCAATGGGCGTGCTCGAGGTCAACGCGTCCATGGGGCTTATCGTCGCCGCCCCGACGGCAGGCTCCTCGGGCGTTGTGCCCGGGCTGCTGCTTGCCATGCAGGATGAATACGGCTTCACGGATGAGCAGGTGATCGCCGCGCTTTTCAACGCCGGCGCCATCGGCTATCTTGCCATGCGCAACGCAACGGTCGCCGGGGCTGTCGGCGGCTGTCAGGCGGAGATCGGCGTCGCCTCGGCGATGGCGGCAAGCGCTGCGGTCGAGCTTATGGGCGGTACGCCGAAGCAGAGTCTCAACGCCGCGTCCACGGTGCTTATGAACATGCTCGGTCTTGTATGCGATCCGGTCGGCGGCCTTGTGGAATACCCATGCCAGAGCAGGAATGCGTCTGGCGCGGCCAATGCTCTTGTCGCCGCGGAGATCGCCCTTGCCGGGGTGGAACAGCTCATCCCGTTCAGCGAGATGCTTGAGGCAATGTATAAGGTTGGCAAAAAGCTTCCGGCAGAGCTGAGAGAGACCGCGCTCGGAGGCTGCGCCGCAACGCCGAGTGCGTGCAGATTGTGCGGCAGACACGGCAGGACGGAAACTGCCTGACGCTGTTTTGAAGTATAAAGGTCATATCTTATAGTAACAGGGAGCTTTCGGTGCCGTGCCTGAGCCGTGCGGAGCTTTGACGGTTCAGGCGCATACCTTAAATAAAAAATACCGCGGCGATATGCCGCAGAAAGCAGGTAAACGATGCGTGTAGTAATTCAGGAGAATTATGACAAAATGTGCAAGTGGGCGGCGGACTATATTGCCGCAAAGATCAGGGAGCATAATAGCGGCTCCGAGGCAGAAAGACCCTTTGTCCTCGGTCTGCCGACAGGCTCATCTCCGATAGGCGTGTATAAAGAGCTTGCAAGGCAGAATCAGGCGGGAGAACTGTCCTTTGCGAATGTTGTAACGTTCAATATGGACGAGTATCTCGGTCTCCCTCATGAGCATGACCAGAGCTATTGGTACTTTATGCACGACAATTTCTTTGACCACCTTGTGGATATGAAGAGCGAAAATATCAATATTCTCAACGGCATGACGGACGACCCTGAAAAGGAATGTGCCGATTACGAGAAAAAGATAGCGGCTTATGGCGGGATAGACCTTTTCATGGGCGGTATCGGTGTGGATGGGCATATCGCCTTCAATGAGCCGTTCACATCCCTCGCATCACGCACCGGTGTGCGCGATCTTACGAGCGATACGCGCATCGTCAACGGCCGCTTCTTCGGCAACGATCCTGAAAAGGTACCGGCACAGGCACTGAGCGTCGGTGTAGGGACCATTACCGATTCAAAGGAAGTTCTTGTCCTTATAAACGGACACAACAAGGCAAGAGCGCTTGCCGCCACGGTCGAGGGCGGTGTGAGCCATAAATGGACGTGCAGTGCATTGCAGCTCCATAAGGCGGCCATAATCGCCTGCGATGAGGCGGCCTGCGGTGAGCTGACTGTGGATACATATAAATACTTCCTTGATATCGAGAAAAAAGAAAGACTGTGATGCAGGCTTTTCACGACAGATAAGCAAAGAGGAGTAATTCATGGAAATTATCGGTACGCTTTTCGGCGCGGCGGCAGTGCTGTGTTTTTTCCCGCTGGCTGTAAAATACCCGCTGAGGAAGCTTGGACTTGACAAGGCAAATGCATATCTCATGAAGCTTCATGAAGCGGCAAGCGCAGGATTCTGGCTTTTCGGGATCATACATATGACTGCGGAGCTTCTCACTCATAAATGCAATGCATTTGCAAGGATAAGCGGCTTTTTCTCTCTCGGACTGAGTACGTGGCTTATAGCGGACTGCCATATCGCCAAAAATCACGAGAAGAAAATGAAGCGTCACCGTATCTATTCTCTCGCACTGACGTTTTCGCTGATCCTTCATGGAATCTTTGCCGGGCAAAAGACCTGAAAAATATATTGCTTTCAGTCGGCGTACTGCGCAGGAGCTTTGCCTTGCGCAGCGCGTTTTGCCGATTATTTGTAATAATGTACTCACCTCACGCATATAAATTGCAGGAGGTGATTTTATGAATGAAAAAGAGCTTGCACAGGCTGCGGCGCATTGCGTCAATATAGAAAACCGCAGAAAAATGAGCCTTAACGGCGTTGCGGATGTCTCCGGATTCAATGAAAACACTATCCTGCTCAAAACGTCCATGGGGCAGCTTGCGATACAGGGGGAGGAGCTGCATATCGGCCGGATAGACCTTGAGATTGGTCTTTTAGAGGTAGAAGGAAAAATATGCGAGCTTACATATTCGGACGCCTCGCCCGCAGCGACGCTCTGGCAGAGACTGTTCGGCTGAATGAATACTTTTGTGAAAGATCAGGCGTTCCTGCTTGCCATGGCCTTTGCTCTCGGAGCGGTGATCGGGATATGCTATGATATTCTCCGCCCGCTCAGATACCGCTGTTCGGCCTTTATAAAGGTCGGTACAGATTTTGTCTTTGCGCTGCTTTCCGCAGTGCTGCTGTTCCTTTTTGCCATGAGCGCAGGTAACGGACGCCTTGGCGTGTGGGAGCTTGCCGCCGCGCTTGCGGGCTTTCTTGCATATCTTTATACATTGAGCGATATGTTTTTTGCCGCGTTTGACAGGGCATTTCTCCTCATTTGCCGCGGCGGCAGAGCGATAGGAAAACATATCTCCGATGCTGCAAATTTAGTAAAAAAAATCTTTAAAAAAATCTCGGAATGTTATATTATTTAAGAAAAGGATTTAAGAGATGCGCAGTCGTTTTTTGCTGATACGTATAGTTGCGGCAGCACTGCTTTTGTATTCTTTGTGCTCGCTGTTCAATTCCTATTCGGGGATAGAATATGCCGGGCAGGCTGCGGCGGGGATGGAGCGCTCTCTTGAGATGCTTGAAGCGGAAAATTCTGAGCTGCGCGCTAAGCTCGCAAGCGCCGAAAGCGGTGAGCTGCTTGAAAAGCTTGCGCGCAAGCGCCTTGGATATGTTATGCCGGGAGAGCGTGTTTTCTGCTTTTTTGATGAAACCGACGGCTGACATGGCGTCGGATAAAACAGCAACAGAGGAAGGACAGAAAGAAATGCCGGATTATCAGAGACTCTACAACGAAAAGCTTATGAGCGCTGCGGACGCCGCAAAAATGGTGGAAAGCGGCTGGACGATTTTTACCGATTCGGGCTGCGCACAGCCGCCGTGTCTCATAAAGGCGCTGGAGGATCGCGCTTACGCCGGGGAGATATCCGGTGTAAAGGTGCATATGATGCTTGATATATATCCATTCAGGTTCTATTCCGATCCTGCGCTGGACGGAAAGGTGAACGGCGTAACATGGTTTGCCTCCGCCGCTTCCAGAAAGGCCGTTGCCGCCGGCAGATGCGATTATATCAGCTCCTATTACCGCGATATGCCTACGCATATGCGCAATTATGATTATGACGCCGTTTTTGTCGAGGTTTCTCCCATGGACAAGCACGGATATTTCAGCCTTGGTACGGTCGGCTCGAACAGCGAGGGGAACATAAGAAATGCCAGACGGGTGTTTGTCGCCGTAAACGATAAGCAGCCGCGTGCGGTCTGCGGCTTGCAGGTGCATATTTCTCAGGTTGCAGCCGTGGTGGAGGATTCGCATGAGCTGCCCGTCCTTCCGGAGACCAAGCTTGACGATGTGAGCATCACCATCGGTAATCTCATTGCCGAACAGATACCGGACGGCGCCTGCATACAGCTCGGCATCGGGTCGATCCCGGACGCGACGGGACTTGCCCTTAAAACAAAGCACAATCTGGGCATACATACGGAGATGTTTACCGACTCCATGGTGGAGCTTATTGAGTGCGGTGCGGTAAATAACAGCAAAAAAACGCTCTACCCCGGCAAAACGGTCACGACCTTTGCATACGGCTCAAAGCGCATATATGATTATATAGACGATAACCCGTCCTTTGTCATTCTTCCTGTTTCCTATGTGAACGACCCGTATGTCATCGCGCAGAACGATAATATGATCTCCGTCAATGCCGCGGTTGAGGTCGATCTCTGGGGGCAGGTCTGCGCGGAGACGGTCGGATCGCGCATACTTTCCGGTACCGGCGGACAGGTCGATTATGTGCGCGGCGCGTGCCAGTCCAAGGGCGGCAAGAGCTTTATCGCCTTTGCTTCTACGGTCAATGTCAAGGGAGAGCTTCACAGCAAGATCTGTCCCACGCTCACTCACGGCGCGGTATGCACCACCAGCAAGAACGATGTGGACTGCATCGTGACCGAATACGGCATTGCAAAGCTCAGGGGACGTCCTGTAAGCGAACGGGTGAGGGCGCTTATCTCGATAGCTCACCCCGATTTCAGGGACAAGCTGACCTTTGAAGCAAAAAAGCTGGGCATGATATTCTGATTGCCCGTCAGAGCGCTCGGAGCGCAGTGCGGCCTTTTGTCAAAGAACCTTGGTTCCGTGACAAGCTGAGGGCGGCGAAGCAAAAGCCTTCGCCGCCTTGAATTATTCATATATATGTATTATAATGCGAAATATAAATTTTTGTGATTCTGCAAGGAGACGGAACATGATAGCAATTGGCAGTGACCACGGCGGATACGCGCTTAAATGCGCCGTTATGGAACATCTTAAAAAACGCGGGCTTGAATATAAGGACTTCGGCTGTTTTTCCGATGCAAGCTGTGATTATCCGGATATAGCAAAGCCGGTGGCGCACGCCGTGGCGGACGGGGAGTGTGAGCGCGGCATCCTCATCTGCGGCACCGGTATAGGAATATCAATAACCGCGAATAAGGTAAAGGGGATAAGGGCAGCCCTCTGTTCGGACTGCTTTTCCGCCGAGGCGACGCGGCAGCATAACGATGCGAACATCCTTGCTATGGGCGCAAGGGTGCTTGGCGAGGGGCTTGCGCTTAAAATAGTTGACACTTTTCTTGACACGCCGTTTTCAAACGATCCGCGTCATATCCGCCGTATAGGCAAGATAGAGGACTGATATCGTCAAGAACTC
This sequence comes from uncultured Eubacteriales bacterium, assembly GCA_900549485.1. Lineage (GTDB taxonomy): Bacteria > Bacillota > Clostridia > Oscillospirales > Oscillospiraceae > Limivicinus. The sequence continues at coordinate 1,281 of UROG01000004.1, read as the reverse complement.
TTTTATCCGGAGGAAACGGAATTGGCAAGACAGAGCGAATTTTACAAAGGCAGAAGAAAAAAGAGGAATTATGCCCTTGTGCCAACAGCCATAGCCGTCGGCGTTATTACGCTGATCGTTGTGCTGTTTTACGGTATGCAGAAGTATGCCGTTATCACGAAGGACGGCGTAAATGTTGAACTGCCTATTCTCACCAAGGGCGAGACGGTCATTGACGAATCGGGGCATGAGGTAAAGGTGTTCGAGCCGGTGGAGGTCGATGTTGTGTATGACGAACCGGATTACTCCTACATTAAAGCAACTGCGGGCAAAAAAGTCCCGGAGATGAGGGCGATATTTGTGCCGTCGGAGAATATAAATCACGACAAGCTGATGGAGTATGCCAACCGTCTGAAAAGCGGCAACGCTCTTGTGCTTGAGATGAAGCCGAGAAGCGGACTTCTGATGTGGAACTCCACCGCGCAGGTCGCGTCAAGCTACGGTCTGTCTACCCCGACGGAGATCACCGATCAGATGCCGGAATTAATTGCACAGCTCAAAAGCGACGATATCTATCTTGTGGCGCAGATAAGCTGCTGCCTTGACGCAATGTTTACCGCCAGAAGCACATCCGTTGCGCTTCGCCGTGCGGACAACGGGGCAAACTATATAGACGGCTACGGCACATGGCTCGATCCGTACAGCCAGACTGTGAGAAACTATATAGCGGAGCTTGCACAGGAGCTTTTTGACATGGGCTTTGACGAGGTCGTTCTTGCGGATGTGGCGCATCCTGTGCTGGATGCGGGTGTAGAGCTGCTGTATACGCGTGAGCTTTCCACAGCGCCCAAACCCTATTCGGCGGTAAGCGGCTTTGCAATAAGCGTGGCAAACGCGCTGAGGGACAGGACGGGGCTGCTGTCAATTTATATCAACGACTATGAGGCGCTTGCAAAGACGAATACCTACGGGCAGGACGCTGCGCTTTTCATGAAGCTCTACGACAGGGTATACGTCAGTACGGATAAATTTGCCTATCCCTACAATCTTGAGGATATAAAAAGCAAGGTGCAGTTCGGCAAGGCGCAGGACAGGCTCGTGCCGGTGGTAATAAGCAACCTGCCGGAGAATACCTCGTGGGTGCTGGTAGACGCGCCGCAGGAGGGCGAATAAAGCCTGCAAAGTCAGAATACAAATATAAGAAAAGCACGGCAGCGGGTCAGATTCCGATGCCGTGCTTTTCGGTTTGTCAAAAAAAGCCTCGCAGAGTTTTTTGCCCGCAGGCAAAAAATAGTTTTGATC
>UROG01000003.1 GCA_900549485.1 uncultured Eubacteriales bacterium | reverse complement strand
AGGATATAAGTTTGCTCATGGTCATACCTCCAAGATGTTTTTTGAGGTGAATCAGGCGGTCAATTTCCGGGTGATTATTGGCGGGAATCATATCGAAATCTGCCGCAAATCATTCAAAACAAGTCGTTGCGAACGGTTAGTACGTATAGAATAGCTGGCTACAAAACGGCTACAAAATTCGTAAGGAACCTATGTACAGCCCGAAATACGTGGATTATTTGGACAAAATGCGTATCAAGAGTGCATTTTATAACCCTAAATCAAAGCCCAAGACTTGAGTGGGAATGATTGCATATCTTGAAAAAAGCCTTATTTTACTGGGCTTTTGCCGATTGTATATGCTTTTTGGCAACAAAATGGCAACATAATTTGAATTATTGTAAAAGTAAAGAGCTAACTGATTTTTATAGTCAGTTAGCTCTTTTTTGCTTTTTATTAAGCCATTACTTTTTCGAGGCAAGCACTTGTAATACCTTTTACTGCACTTTCAGTAATAAGACCAATACAACTTTTAACTAATTCTTGAGGCTTTTTACTTTTTAGGAACTCGTTACTTTTGTTTGTTGCAAAATAATATTCAATATTATTTTGTAATTCAATACGTATGTATCCGGCATCGGCTAAATCTTTAATATAAACCTGAAATTCGTCTTCATTTAATTTATAAAGTTTTGCACAAACGCCTTCTCTGTTAATACAAGCTTTAACTATACTTTTATAGATTGCATTTGTGGTTTTGGCTCTTGCTTTTGTATATGGTGGACGTGCAAGATCTGGAATAAAATATTCATTTGATTCTTCATTCCTATAAGCTCCTGGGATATATCCATCTTTTATCCATTTAATCACAGTACTTTCGTTTTTTAAATCAAATAAATTCATAAACTCTTTAATTGTCATTATAGTAGCTCCTTATTTATTGGAATTAAAAGCGTTAAACTTTGGATAGTTATATCTCCAGTTATCGTATTCTTCTTTTGTGATTTCTCCGTTTTTGAACTTTTTGGCTTGTTCCTGCCAAGCGGAAAACATATCGAACATTTTAAGATAGTTTGTTCCCATACCTTTATCAAGGCGTATGCAAAGCTCGTCATCAAGTTTATCAATACGGAAGCCATATAAATCTTCAAGAGTAAAAAGCGTGTGCATTAAACCGTTGTAATTGTCAATATCCGGCACAGTTAAAGCACTTGTAGAAACACCGAATACATTTGCAAGATTGTTTGTTAAATCAGCCTTAGGCGTTCTGCTGCCGGATTCATACTGTGCCATACGGATGTCAGCGGTTTTCTCCGGAAAGCCCACCTGCATACCAAGGTACTTCTGTGTCATACCTTTTAAATTTCTGAAAAATCTTATTCTTTCGCCGATAGCCATACAATAGCTCCTCTCACTTTACTGTTAAGTATCATAGCATAATAAGTTAAGCGATGTCAAGTGACATAAAACAAAAAAGTTTAATATTTTTGTGAAAACCGCTTGACATAACGGAATATGTTTAGTATAATCATTAAGCAAATAGCGTTAAGTATATTTGCAAACAACAGAATAACCGTCATATATCACGGTAATGGTGTATCCGCTCGGGCAAATCGGAATGCGGTCAGAAAGTTCTCCGACACTAAATAAATATGAAAATATAAAAATGAAAGGATGATGTTAATGTCTAACAAAATGTTTATGCGTGTTGAAGATGTGGCAGAAGAAATGGGCGTTTCAGTTTCATATGCTTACAAGCTCATACGCAAATTAAATAAAGAATTGCAGTCAACCGGGTGTATTACAATTCCCGGCAGAATTGACCGTAAATTCTTTCACGAAAAATTTTACTCAACCAAAACAATTGAAAGGAGCGATTAAAATGGGAGTATTTAAAAATGAAAAAAGCGGAACTTGGTATGTGCAGTTCCGCTATACCGACTGGCGCGGCGAGCGCCAGCAGAAATTGAAGCGCGGTTTTACGACCAAGAAAGAGGCGCAGGCATGGGAACGAGCATTCCTGACCGAAAAGAAAACCGATGTCACTATGCCATTTAAGACTTTTACGGAATTGTACGAAAAAGATGTTAGACCAAAGTTAAAGGAAAACACTTGGCTTACCAAAGAACATATTATTAAAACTAAAATATTGCCGTATTTTGAGCATAAGCGATTATGCGATATATCGGCAAAAGATGTTATCGATTGGCAAAATGAGATTAGAAAGCAAACAAATTCAAGCGGAGAGCCGCTTTCTCAGGGATATTTAAAGACGATAGAGAGATAATCTATTGGTAAGTGCCGTTATGAATATGTATCGTATTTATATTTTTTGCTTGACGAAGTACCCAAGATAAATTATTATAAAGTTATAAAAAAATATAACATGGAATAAAGAGGGTAGAAGAATGAGCAATGATTTGATGAGAAAGCAATCGAAAAATATTTTGAATGCAATAAATAATTTTGTTTCTAATACAGGTTTAAATGATGTAAAAACGACTTTTGATTCAAAGACTGGAATTGCCAGTGTTATTGGAAATAAGGATGGTTTCCAGTATACTACAACGTTGGCCAAACATATGAACGGCGTAGTGCAAACGACAACACAATTTGCTACCAATTTGGGTAAGGAAGCGTTAATATCACAAATTAAAGCTTTAAGAAAGCAAGGATATAAACAACAACAAATAGCGGATATGCTTAAAATTTCTCAAGCAACAGTAAGCAAATATTTGAGAAAATGATCTCGTAAAGAACAGGAAAGAGGATAAATTGGAGTGAAAAAACTTAAATTGAATGAAAATATGGGGGAAATTGTAAAGGCTCATGGATACGAACTTGATGCAGAAGAAAGATATGTTATCAATATCGAACGCGAATTAAGTGAGCAATCAGCAATCATGGCAGCAATACAAAGCGTTGGGCTATTAGCGTTAAACGATTACCATCAATGGTTAATACATAATGGATTTGATGCCAATATGCCTAATCCCACAAATAGCTTTGTTGATCAATTTTATGGAAAGAAAGCTTTGTGGAAAACAGATTTATCGCAAGGTATTGTTGTGAGAGCAGAAAATGAAGATGATTATTTTATCGTCATGGAATGTAGTAGATTAAATGAAGGATTTAAATACACTCAGATAATTTTGACGTTAGGTGGATGCTTGTAATTTAAAATTATTTTTGCAAGAGGGAGGAGATTTCAATGTACTCTGTTACTAAACGTATTAGTATGGTAAAACAGCCATATGGAGGATATCTAAATAAAAAGCAATTTGATATTACTACTATTGATGACGGAAAGACATTGAATGAAGCAGAGAATATTCATGCTTCGTTAATTGGTCTTGCGGTTGACTATTTGACCCGTTTTATGATGGGAACATCCGTAGAAGAAGCTTTTAAAATTTCGTTACAGGGAGCATTGTGTCTTGATTTATTTTTAAATAATGCAAGTGGCAAAAAAGGGTTGGCATTAGGAAATGCTAAGAAGTTATTAAAAGGCATAAAAGGTCTTGATAATGAGTCTGTCAGTAATGCATGTAAATTAGTTGGTTACGATGTTTGTTTCAGAGCGGGTGTAATTGGGTACAAACCAGTAGAAGAAATTAAGCCTGATAGTGATACTATTGAGAATATTGTGATTATGGTTAAACGAAGTCTGGCATTTTGGAAAGAATATGGTCTTATTACAAAAGATGGTTTTACTTTTGAGGGTGGTTATACGGATATAGTATCATCAGGAGATGGAGATTATTTAACTGAGGATATGTTGTGGGATTTTAAGGTGTCAAAAGAGGAACCAAGAAGTAGCTATACATTGCAGTTGTTAATGTACTATATTATGGGATGTCATTCAATACATCCAGAATTTCAGAAAATTGAAAAACTCGGAATATTTAATCCGAGAAAAAACAAAGTTTATATAGCCGAGATATCTTCAATTAACCCTGAAGTAATTGAAAAAGTATCTCAGGATATTATCGGATACAAATAAAGAGTTGGGTTTATTGCTAAAAAGGAAAATGAAAATTATATGAAAAACATGAAAATAGAAGCCAATGGAACAGAAATCAGAGTGATGGGCGATGTTGTTAATGAAGAAGCTTACATTTCGCTCACTGATATTGCAAAATATAAAAATCCAGATAATGCCTTTATCGTAGTGGCAAACTGGATGCGTAATCATTCTACGATTTCATTTTTGGGCTTGTGGGAGCAAATTCACAATCCGAATTTTAAACCTATCGAATTCGATAGGTTTAAAGCAGAATCTGGTGATAATGCTTTTACGTTGACACCGCAGCAGTGGATCAAAGCAACGGATGCAATCGGTATCGTATCAAAATCGGGACGGTATGGCGGCACTTATGCCCATACAGATATAGCTTTCGAGTTTGCTTCATGGATTTCACCGGAATTTAAGCTTTATATTATCAAAGATTATCAGCGATTAAAGAAAGATGAAGCAGATCGGTTAGCGATTGGATGGGATGTAAAGAGAGAACTTTCAAAAATAAACTATCGTATCCACACAGATGCAGTAAAAGAATTTTTGATAACGCCCACATTATCTCCGCAGGAAATGGCTTATACATATGCTTCAGAAGCAGATATTTTAAATATGGCTTTGTTTGGAAAAACGGCAGCACAATGGAGAAGTGAAAAAGGAATAAAGGGGAAAACTCCTAATATCAGAGATTTTGCTTCAGCAGAAGAATTGGTTGTGCTTATCAATCTGGAAGATACAAATGCAGATTTGATAAGACAGGAAGTGCCTAAAATTGAAAGGCTGAAAATATTAAGAGAAAAAGCGTACAGGCAATTAGAGCTTTTGAGAAAGAACCAGGATACGATTGCGGCATTAAAGAAAAATCTTATTGAAGATACAGAAACAAATGGTTGATTTCCTAAGCAAAACCGTTTATAATCTGAATCGGAACATATTGCTATTATCCACCGTTACGGAGCGAGTGTTATCAACACCGATAACAAACTGATAACATTAGCCCATATAGGCAGGACAATATGGATAGATCAAATAATCGAAAGAAAAGTGAACACGGCAACAAATAATCTCTAAACAAAATTGATTAGTAATTGCCGAGTGGGAATGATGGCGGAAGGCTGAAAAGCCTTGAAACACAAGGCTTTTGCGGATTTCGATGCTATCAAAATCGCCTTTTGACGCGAATTTGACGCAACTTATTTCCAGCGAAAACAAGAAATGCTCTGACGAACCCAATCGTCAGAGCATTTCCTTTATTCTTTATCATCCTCGGTGTCTGGGTAATGAATCGGATTGTTGCGGCAGTCCAAACCGAAGTTGCTGGATTGTAAAATTTGAGCACACGAAGGGTATATGTGTGTTTGGATTTATTATAACACGAAAAAAAGAATTGTTGCAAAAAATTCACGCACAAAATTTTGAAAGCTGTGCGTGAAATTAAAAAATGCTGTTGCAGCAAGAAAAAATACGCGTTATAATACCAATGTATCGCTTCCATATTATTTACGGTGAATACGAGTATGACTTATTTTCAGACGAGGTGTTGATTATGAAAATTGATCACATTGCATTGTGCGTAAACGATCTGGAAGCGACCAGAGATTTTTTCGTCAGGTATTTCGGCGCGAAGCCGAACGACGGATATCACAACGCGAAAACGGGCTTCCGGTCGTATTTTCTTTCGTTTGACGGCGGTGCGCGTCTTGAGCTTACAAGCAAGCCCGGGACGGAGGATGCGCCGAAAGCCCTCCCACGCACCGGCTATGCGCATATCGCTTTCAGCGTCGGGAGCAGAGAAAAGGTCGATGCGCTGAGCGCACGTCTTAAAGAAGACGGCTATGCGCTTGTCAGCGGGCCGAGGACGACGGGCGACGGCTACTATGAAAGCTGCATCTCCGCGCTCGAGGACAATCTCATTGAGATCACCGTCTGATCTTTGCACCGCCCCTTGCCGGTACCGCTCCATTATATGACAGCAAAAGCTGGGTACGGCTGCCCTCTCCCGGGTCGGCTGTACCCAACTTTTTTGACTGCGCTTTCCGCCGGGTATTTTGAATGGGTTCAAAATACTGCTGCCGAACGCCCTGATATGCCAAGGCGTTCGACGGCTTAGCATGGGTCAGTATATTTCCCGCATTCCGCCGCCTTCGGGTCGGTCTTTGCCTCTCTGAGCCACTCATCCGCCGACGGGGCGGTCTTTTTTTCGGGCTTATCCGCCTCCGCGCAGTTTGCCGATCCCTCCGTGATGACCGCGCACGAATATTTCATTTATCCCCGCTCCTTTCAAAATCACCGTGTACGCCGCCCGTCTTTCTGAGCAGGCGTATGTCCGTAATGACCATATCCTTCTGTACCGCCTTGCACATATCGTATACCGTCAGCGCGGCGGTCGAGACCGCCGTGAGCGCCTCCATTTCAACGCCCGTTCTCCCGTCGCAGGAGACGCTTGCCTCTATCTCCACGCTTCTGCGCTCCTCGTCAAGATGCAGCTCAAGGTTTATCCCGCCGATGAGTATCGGATGGCACATGGGGATGATATCCGGTGTGCGCTTTGCGCCCATGACGCCCGCGATCTGCGCGACGGTGAGCACATCGCCCTTTTTCATTCCGCCCGAACGTATCAGCTCAAATGTGCGCTCATTGACAAGCACACGCGCCGCCGCCGCGGCTGTGCGCACGGAAACGGGCTTTTCGCCCACGTCCACCATTTTTGCCCTGCCCTGCTCATTGAAATGCGTAAAATCGTCCACCGTTATCCCCCTATCTCGTTCATGTTGCGTCTCGCGCCGCTCCGGTTTGAAGCGTCAAGGACGCCGTGCCACTGCGGCTTGGCGCGTATCGCTCTTTCAAACTGCGTCCTCATCCCCTCATAGCCGAGTCCTTTTACGGAGTACTCGGCGTCGGAGTGAAGGCACGGCTTTATTTTCCCGTCCGCCGTCAGGCGTATCCTGCTGCACGACGCGCAGAAATGCGCGCTCACCGGGCTTATAAGCCCGACGTTTCCCATGCCATCCGGCAGGCGGTACAGCTTTGCCACGCCGCCGTCCGCCTGTGCCGGTATAAGCTCCGGCAGCTTTTCCGTCACGGCGCTGCACGGGATATACGCAGCCGGACCGAAGTCGCCGCTGTCGTACATCGGCATAAGCTCGATAAAGCGCACGTCCAGCGGGTATTTTTCGGTAAGCCGCGCAAGGGCGGGTATCTCGTCGTCGTTGAAGCCGCCTATAAGCACCGCGTTAAGCTTTATTTTCTCAAACCCCGCTTCAAGCGCCGCGTCTATCCCGCGCAGAACCCCGTCCAGCTCGCCGCGGCGGGTTATATAGCGGTATTTCTCGGCGCTGAGCGTGTCAAGGCTGATGTTGAGCCGCTTCACTCCCGCGCTTCTGAGCGGCTTTGCAAGGCGTGGGAGATCGACGCCGTTGGTCGTGATGGCAACGTCGCGTATCCCGTCAACAGCCGCCGCTTTTTCGCAGATATAGACGATGTTCTTCTTCACAAGCGGCTCGCCGCCCGTTATGCGCAGCTTTTTTATCCCGAGGCTTGCCGCCGCGCCGACTGCCGTTATCATTTCCTCCTCGGTCAGCATCTGCTCATGCTCTCTTTTGCACACCCCGTCCTCCGGCATACAGTAGCGGCAGCGGAGATTGCACAGCTCCGTCACCGACATGCGCAGGTACGTTATCTCGCGGGCGAAGGTATCTTTCATTGTCTTGTCTCTCTTTCAGGCTTCAAGTATGATAAGGTCTTGACAAATCCGACTTTCAAAAATATAATAGTCGCAGTTTACAAAAAATTCAATATTAAATTAAAACGAGGTGCGGGTATGAAGCTTATAGAAACGCAGGATGCGGCGGGTCATGTGCTCTGTCACGATCTCACGCAGATCATAAAGGGCGAATATAAGGACGCACGGTTCCGCAAGGGTCATATCGTGACGGAGGAGGATATTCCCGTCCTGCTCTCAATGGGCAAGGAGCACCTGTATATATATGAGATGACGCCCGGCATGGTTCATGAAAACGACGCGGCGGAGCGGCTTTATGCCCTGTGCGCGAACAAGAACCTGCTGCGCAGCGAGGTCAAGGAGGGCAAGATAGAGCTTACGGCCGCCTGCGACGGGCTTTTCACCGTGAAAAGCGGCAGACTTCTTGCCGTCAATTCCCAGGAGGATATAATGATCGCAACGCGCAAGGGCGGCACTGCCGTGCGCAGGGGCGACAAGCTTGCCGGGATGCGGGTCATCCCGCTCATCATTGAGGATGAGAAGCTCCGTCAGGCGGAGAAAGCCGCCGGGGACGAGCCTCTCATGGCGCTGCACCCTTTTATAAAGAAGACCGCCTGCATCGTGACCACCGGCAGCGAGGTCAAAAAGGGCGTCATAAACGACACTTTCACGCCCGCGGTCATTGAAAAGCTCAAAGCCTACGGGATAGAGACGATCGCAACGATCCGCTCCGGCGACGGCGTGGAGAACGTCAGGGACGCGATCCTTGAAATGCGCGGCAAAAAGCCCGATCTCATATTCTGCACCGGCGGGATGAGCGTCGATCCGGACGACAACACCCCCGGCGGGATACGCGCAAGCGGCGCGAGGATAGTCACCTACGGCGCGCCGGTTTTGCCCGGGGCAATGTTCCTCGTCGCTTATTTTGACGACGGCACGGCGATATGCGGTCTGCCCGGCTGCGTGATGTATGCGGGCGCGACGGTGTTCGACCTGCTTCTGCCGCGCCTTGCCGCAGGCGTGCCTGTAACAAGGGGGGACGTCGTCGCCCTCGGCGAGGGCGGGCTGTGTCTCGGCTGCAAGCCGTGCCGCTATCCCCTCTGCCCCTTCGGCAGATAAGGCTTTATTACGCCGTTCAATCCCACACCGCAAAGCGGGAGTACGCATTACAGATAATATCATATTGAAAGGAAAAGTACAATGAAAAAGCTGCTCTCGCTCATTCTTGCGCTTGCCATGCTTCTCTGCTTCTCCGTTTACGCCTCAGCCGCCGGAGCGGAGGATGTTGAGCTTGTGGTTTTCGCCGCCGCTTCCATGACCGAAACGCTGACCGAGATCGCCGGAATGTACAAGGAGGTTTCCCCCAACGTCACGCTGACCTTCAATTTCGACTCCTCCGGAACGCTCAAGACCCAGATACAGGAAGGCGCGGTGTGCGACCTGTTCATCTCCGCGGCACCCAAGCAGATGAACGCGCTTGACGGCTCTCTCATAGGCGACACGGACAAGAACCCGGACGGTCTTGACATGATCGTCTCCGACAGCCGCATCAACCTGCTGCAAAACAAGGTCACGCTTGCGGTCCCCGACGGCAATCCCAAGGATATCGAGAGCTTCGATCAGCTTGCGGAGCTTCTCAGGAGCGGCAGCGTGATGCTCGCCATAGGCAACAGCGATGTTCCCGTCGGGCAGTACACTCAGAAGATCTTCGCGTATTATGATATCAACGAGGCGGATATCGCCTCCTGCCTGACCTACGGCTCAAACGTCAAGGAAGTCGCCACCGCCGTCTCCGAGAGCGTCGTTGACTGCGGCATCATATACGCGACCGATGCATACTCCGCAAAGCTCACCGTAGTTGACAGCGCCGAAAAGGATATGTGCGGTCAGGTCATCTACCCCGCTGCCGTGCTTTCCGCTTCCGGGCATCAGGAAGCCGCCGCGGATTTCCTCGCCTATCTCCGGAGCGATGATGCCGTCGCCGTATTCGAGGCTGTAGGCTTCTCTCCGGCGTTCTGACAGACATTTTTCTTTACGATTCCTTTGAGGGGCAGGGTACTTCTCTGTCCCTCGGCTTATTATACGAGGTGTCATTATGGATTGGTATCCGCTATGGAACTCCCTGCGTATCGCCGCCATCTCCGCCGCCGCTGTCTTCTTTCTGGGCATTTTCGCGGCGTACTATATCGCTAAGCTGCCTAAGCTTCTCAAGGGCGCGCTGGACGTGATACTGACTCTGCCGCTTGTCCTGCCGCCGACGGTCGTGGGGTATCTGCTCCTGCGCCTTCTCGGACCCAAACGCGTGATAGGCGCGTGGGTGCTGAGCACCTTCGGGATACGGCTGGTCATGACATGGTGGTCGGCGGTTTTCGCGGTCATCGTCGTGGTGTTCCCGCTGATGTACCGCACGGTGCGCGGCGCTTTCGAAGCCTTTGACGAGACGCTTGCCTACTCCGGGCAGACGCTCGGGCTTTCCAACACATATATTTTCTGGCGCATACGTATGCCCTGCTGCCGCTCAGGCGTTATCGCGGGGGCTGTGCTGTCGTTTGCACGCGCCCTCGGCGAATACGGGGCGACGTCCATGATCGCCGGGTACACGCCCGGAAAAACGGCGACCATCTCGACCACGGTCTATCAGATGTGGCGCACCGACAACGACGCTCTTGCGCTGAAATGGGTCATGGTCAACATCGCCATCTCCGCCGTGATCATGCTTGCGGTCAATCTTCTGGAGAAAAAGGAGTTTCTTGTCCCGTCGGGAAGGGGGAGGAAAAATCCGTCATGAGTCTGCTTGTCGATATAGAAAAAAATCTCGGTCAGTTCTCGCTGCGCGTGCGGTTTGAGGCCGGAAACACAACGACGGCGCTTCTGGGCGCTTCCGGCTGCGGCAAGAGCGTGACGCTCAAGTGCATTGCGGGGATAATGACGCCCGACAGAGGCAGGATCGTCCTCGGCGGGAGGACGCTCTTCGACCGCGATAAGCATATAAACCTCACGCCGCAGGAGCGCCGCGTGGGCTATCTTTTCCAGCAGTACGCGCTTTTCCCGAACATGACCGTCGAGCAGAACATACAGTGCGGCATACGCGCAGGCAGCCGCGCTGAAAAGCGGCGGCTGTGCGCGCAGGCGGTAAAGCGCTTCCGCCTTGAGGGGCTTGAAAGGAAATACCCCGTACAGCTGTCCGGCGGTCAGCAGCAGCGCACGGCGCTTGCGCGCATCCTGCTGTCGGAGCCGGAATGCATCCTGCTTGACGAGCCTTTTTCCGCGCTTGACAGCTTTCTCAAGTGGAATCTGGAGCTTGAGCTGTCGGACATTCTCTCAGGCTTTAACGGGCCTGTTCTCTGGGTGTCGCACGACCGCGGCGAATGCCGCCGCAACTGTGAAAACGTCTGCGTTATGGAAGAGGGGCTTGTAAAAAACGTCACGACGATGGCGCTGCTCTCCGAAAGTCCCGCGTCCGCCGCCGAGGCGCAGCTGATGGGCTATAAGAACATCCTTCGCGCCGAACGCACAGAGCGCGGCGTTCGCTTCCCCGATTGGGGACTTGAAATACCGGCGGAGATCCCCGGCGGCTTTGAAAACGCTGTCATTCCCGACGCCGCGGTAAGCGCGGGCGGGAAGCTGCCGTTTCATGCCGTGCGCACGATAACGGATCTCGGCGGGGATATCCTTCTCATAAGGCCCGAGGGCGCGCCGCCCGATTCCCCCGTTATGAGCATCCGCCGTCCGCAGGGTGAGGGCAGCGGCGCGGTATTTATCGACCTCCTGCCCGAAAAAATGCTGTTCATATGATGCAAAAAGACCGCTTATCACCCTGAGATAAGCGGTCAGCTTTTTATATCTACTGCGCGGTTTTAACTGTCGGCGTAGACTTCGCGGAAGCGTTCCTGCTCCACGCAGTCCGAAAGGCCGGTGATAAAGTCCTTGACGTCCTCCGCCGAGGCAAGGGCGGTATGCAGCGCTGTCTTGCCGCCGTTTTTGCACAGCGACACATGAACCGCCGTTCCGCGCCCGACGCGGCTTTCAAGCAGCATCGTGCCGCCGTGCAGGCGCGCTATGCCCATGGCCGCCGAAAGGCCGATGCCCGCGCCGCGGCTCATGTCACTCAGCTCCATCGGGCCGCAGTAGCGCTCAAATACGTTATAGAGCAGCTCCATTTCAATGCCGCAGCCGTCGTCATCGACGGCGAGCACCACCGTCTCCTTGCTGTCGATCAGGCGCACGTGTATCCTGGCGCATTTGCCGTGGAGCACGGCATTGGAGATCAGGTTTGAAAGCAGGTTCTTCATAAGCGCGGGATCGACCTTTGCCTGAAGCCCCGCGGGCGCTTCATAGTCGATCTTCACGTTCGGAATGAGCGCGGAAACGATATCCGTATACTCTGCGAACAGACCGCTTATGTCAACAGGCTCCGGCGTGAAGTTCACCGTGCCGTTCTGGATACCGCGCACGACCGTGATGTTTGCCATGATCCTTGAGGCCGAGGAGATGCTTTTGTTCAGCGAGTCCGCCATATCCAGCATATCCGTGTTTCCGGTCTTCTCGCCCTGCGCCCTGAACCGAGACGCCGACATGGACATAATCATCAGCGATTCGCGCAGCGCATAAAGGAACGCGTCGTTGATCGCCACATTGTCAAGGCTCACTTCCTTGATAACAAATATCTGCTCCCTGTTTCTTTTTGTTGCGCGTATGATGCAGTTTTTGCCGTTAACGCCGGTGTTTGCGGTGAAATCATCCGCCTGCATACCGGATATCTCCGTACCGAGCAGCGTGGAGACGCGTTTGCCGATGCATTTTCCGCCCAGGATCGCCACGGCGGGAGAATTAGCAAAAACGATTTTTTCGCCGCGCGCAATCAGCACTGCCTCGCCTATAACGGACAGCACATCCAGATCAAATTCACTCATAGTAACTCCCCCAAAAAATTATTTTTACTCTCTTGCCCCGGACTTCGGGACAGTGTACCCATGCATATGATATGGTGCAGCGGCGAATAAATTCCTCAAATGCAATCCTATCAATCGCGTGTTTGTCTGCATTTTAGCACACATCGACAAATTACACAATACGCCGATATAAAGTTGCTTGGAATTGACATAAATTTTGGCACATTTTTAAACAAAAAAATGTGGATAAATATTGCATTTTTGCAACATTATGTGTTAAAATCAATGTGTTGAGCAAAGGACAAATTCCCCCTTGGGTTTTTGTATATATATTTTCAGCAAATCTTAATTTGGAGGATTTTCTAATGATTAAAGTTGGTATCAATGGTTTCGGCCGCATCGGCTCTCTCGCCTTCCGCGCTGCTATCAAGTCTGACGATATCGAGGTCGTCGCTATCAACGCTCCCGGCCATCCTGCTTCCCACATTGCATACTGCGTAAAGTATGATACCGTTCACGGCCGTTTCGACGGTGAAGTCGTCGGCAACGACGAAGACAGCACCGTGACCGTCAACGGCAAGGTCGTCAAGGTTCTGTCCGACAAGACCTACCGTGACGCTACCCTCATTCCCTGGGGCGAGCTGGGTGTAGAGTATGTTCTCGAGTGCACCGGCGTTTACCTCACCAAGGAAAAGGCACAGGCTCATATCGACGCAGGCGCAAAGGTCGTCGTCATGTCCGGCCCTGCAAAGGATGACACCCCCATGTTCGTATGCGGTGTCAACCTCGACAAGTACACCAAGGATATGCAGTTTGTCTCCAACGCATCCTGCACCACCAACTGCCTTGCTCCTATCGCAAAGGTCCTCAACGACAACTTCGGCATCATCGAAGGCCTCATGACCACCGTTCATGCCTCCACCGCTACCCAGGCCATCGTTGACGGCTTCCCCAAGAAGAAGGATCTGCGCGGCGCAAGATCCGTTTACAACAACATCATCCCCGCTTCCACCGGCGCTGCAAAGGCTGTCGGCAAGGTCATCCCCGAGCTCAACGGCAAGCTCACCGGTATGTCCATGCGCGTTCCCACTCCCGACGTCTCCGTCGTTGACCTGACCGCACGTCTTGACAAGCCCGCCACCATGGACGAGATCAAGGCCGCTATGAAGGCAGCTTCCGAAGGCGCTATGAAGGGCGTTCTCGAGTACGTTGACGACGAGGTCGTTTCCTCCGACTTCCGCACCGACGCACACACCTCCATCTTCGACGCACAGGCCGGTATCTCCCTCAACGAACACTTTGTAAAGGTCGTTGCATGGTACGACAATGAGTGGGGCTTCTCCAACAAGATGCTTGACCTCACCCGCCACATCGACTCCGTCCGCAAGGCGTAATTTTAACCCCAAAACATCTAAAACCGCTCCGAAAGGAGCGGTTTTTCTTATGTTTAATGCGTTTTGACCACGTTTTTCTATTGCAGCGCCGGCGTCCTGTCAGAGAAAAATATGTCAGTATTTGTTCCAAGATGTTCTCAAACCTTTTGGAGATGTTCGCCCTTGTTTTGGATCGTTTTGCTTTTGTTCTCCGATCGTTTGATGCTGTAACTTTTTCCTTGACTTTGTGCCGTGCAGGCTTTCACTCGCTTACATTGAAGGCGGCGTATCTGTCCATGAGTTTCTTTTCCCACGAGAAGCCCGTGCAGTTTTGCACGGTGAACTGCGGATCGGGGCAATTGCTCACCGCGCAGCCGAGGAAGATGACGTCCTGCGAGTCGCTGAGCATCGCCGCGCCGAGCGTACAGTCGTGGATGAGCGTGTTCTGGACATGGAGGCCGCTTACGTTGTGCGTCTCTATGCCGAGTATGCCGCAGCCGTACAGGTCGCAGCTTTCGATAATGATATCCTTGCTGCCGTCAAGGTACACCACGCCGCCGGCGCACTGCCCCTGCTCCTTTGTGTGGCCAAGCTTCGTCCCCTCAAGGGAGATGCCGGAGCAGTCATAGAAGCTCAGCACGTTTGCATAGCGCGGCTCTGTGACGATCTCACCGCCGACGATATGCAGGTTTTTCATCTTGCCGATGCAAAGCTCAAAGCCGTCGTACACGTTCCGCCACGCCCAGCCCTCTCCGGCAAATTCGGGTCTGTCAAAGCGTTCGGACGCGCCGCCGCCTATGCCGGCGGCGTCCATGAGATTTATCTGCGGCACATCTATGTAGATAACGGTATCGGAGGCAAGCGCGGCGATAAACTCATCCGCAGTGCTGACATGCACCTCGCTTGCGCCCGCTCTGTCGATTTCGGCATACTCCGCCTCAACGGCTCCGACCCCGGCGGAGGAGAGCTGATCGGCATACTTCCCGGAAAGCTCCTGTTCGCTCATGCTCTTGCCGTCAAAGCTGAAAGCGGAAACGCCGTTGTCATAATCGTACCATTTGTCAACGCTGTTGGACGTGAAGACAAGACCGTTGATATTGGTAAGACCCGTGCCGATGAATACTGAGGCGAAATGGTTGTCATGCACGTTCAGCGCGTCAAAAACGGCGTCCTTTGCTTCCCACGCCTGAACGAGACCGCGGGCGTTGCTGTTGTATACCTCGCAGTCCCTGACGTTCGCGCCCTCCACGCCGCTGAAGGCGAAAATGGAAGCGGCAAGATAGTACGACTCGTTTTTCCCGCAGTCGTAAACGCGGCAATTGCCGACGCTGATATTTTTGCTCTGTGAAAAATCGACCCCGCCGGCGGAGCAGTGGTGTATGTCGGTATTTGTGACGCTGACGGCTTCGCAGTCATAGCCGTTCACGCCGATGGTGCCGCAGCCGTAGAGGGAGCAGGCGTCTATCGAAAAGTTTTTGCATCCGTTAAGGAAGATCACCCCGCCTTCGCAGGCCTCGGCAGCCTCGGTATGGCCGACGGTAAGCCCGCTCAGCTCAACGCCGCTGCAAGAGGAAAAGCTCATGACGTTCGCCATTCTGGGGACGGTGACGATCTCCGCGCCCTCGCCGCTTATCCGGAGGCTTTCAACACCGGTTATATCAAGCTCATACTGACCCTCTATGCCGTAGTCGTTCCAGCGGTAGTATTTGCTTGCGGCGGAGTCGCCATAGGTTTTGGCCTCGGTAAGATTATAGGTTCCGGGTGCAAGGCGTATCTCCGCGCCGGGCGCTATCGCCGCAAGCAGCGCGTCTACATCGGAGATCTCCGCCGCCTTTGCGCTCTCCGTTCCGGCGGAGGGGCCCAGCGCCGCACCGCAGCCGACAAGTATCAGCGCCGCCAGAACCGCCGCAATTATTGCAAATTTGCCTTTCTTTCTGTACTTCATTATCTGTATAAGCCTTTCTTTAAGATTTTCCTTTTCGCCCGTCATGCCCGTCGCCATCGCATTGGGAAGCTTCGGAACGTCCTGCGCCACGCTTATGAGCGTTTCGCCGTATTCCTGCTTTTCCGCACGTCCCATCTCGCGGATGACCGTCTCGTCGCAGCTCAGCTCGCACAGCGCGTCCAGCTCCCGCCGGAAAAGATACACCAGCGGGTTGAACCAGTGCGCCGCAAAGACGGCAAGCGTCAGCCACTTGCGCGCTATGTCGCGGCGGCGGAAATGCGTAAGCTCATGGGCGAATATATTTCTCAGCATCGCCTCGTCGTATTCCGTATCCGGCAGCACCAGCACGGGCGAGAAAACGCCGATCGTTATGGGCGTATGGACATAGGCGCTCTTTGCAAGGCGCGGACGCCGCCGTCCGGACGCTGCGGAATATACGGCGCGCTCATACGCCGGAGCGCGCATGAGCGAGGCGCGCAGGGAGCGTGAAAACCGGAAGTAGGACACGGCCGGAACCGCAAATGCGGCCGCACCGCCGCACAGCCATACCGCCGTCAGAATGTCGGCGGTATCCGCGCTTTTTGCAATGCTCTTCCTTTCGGTGCGCTCCTCCGCGGCGGGCGCGGGCGCGTCCTGTGCGGGAGAGGCGTTATATACGCCCGGCGCGGCGTACTGCTGCGTGACCTCGGCATTATGCACGCTCACGCTCACGCGCTCCGGCGCGGACGCCCTGACGGGCATAAGCCCATGCACCGGAAGGATAAAGCGCAGCAGCACAAGCAGCCATGCATAGTAAAAGAACCTGCTTGACAGCTTTCCCCCTGCGACCCTGCGCAATATCATCAGAAAAACGCCCAGCAGCGCGCCGCCGGCGGACAGTGACAGAAGCATTTTTACAAACGTCATTTTTTATCTGTTTCATCCGTTCCGCCGGATTACTCCTCCACCCTGAACATTTTACGAAGCTCGTCGATGTCGTCCTTTGTAAGCTCCTCGGCGTTCACCAGCGCCGCCGCAAGGTCGCGCGCTCTGCCGTGATAAAGGCGCTTGAGCAGCTTCTCCGTCGCCCAGCTGTTGTACTCCTCCTCGGAGACGAGGGGCGAATAGTAAAAAACGCCGCGCTTTTCCTGCAAAACGGCGCGCTTTGAGACAAGGCGCTGCAAAAGCGTCTTTATTGTCGTCGCTTCCCAGCCCACGGATTTCTGAAGGCTTTTTCTGATCTCGCTCAGCGGCAGCGCCCCGGCGCTGTGCCAGAGCAGCTGCATTATCTCAAGCTCCGATTCGCTTATTTTTTCGTTTATCTCATTCACCGGCATCGACTCCTTTATACGGGGCGCACCGCGCAATGCGCCCGCCGTGTCCGGCGGCGCTTCCGGGATATGCATACCCGTGCCGCGCAGACTACACGTGTAATCTGGTATGATGATAACACGCAAGACTACATTTGTCAACCACAATTTGGAAAATCGGAAGGATGGCTTGTTTAAAAAGCGCCCCCGGAGGATTCCGGAGGCGCTGCGCGGGGAAAATGAAAGGAAAAGAGAGGAATATAGGATGAAAAAGTGTGTTGTCGGTGTATTTTTATGGAAATGCTGCGCCGGGTGATATATAATCAAAGGCGCGAGGCGTAGAGTATGCCGCTGAGCGTGTCCGCGCCGGAGCTGTGGCCGATGGCCGCAAAGCTCCTGCTGCTGTGCTCAAGATCGACATTTTCCTGAAGCTCTATGACCGGCTGGCTGAAAAGTCCCTCGCAGGCGCATTTCAGAAACGCGGCGCTTATGTCGTTGGTCTGGCAGAGCTTCTGCATTATTTTTCTTTTCAGCGCTGCTGACAGCGTCCCGGCGCGGCCGCCGTACAGGCGTCCCGCCGCAAGCACGCCGCAGAGAAAATCGTCGCCGGAGGGGGTAAGTCCCTCGCCAAGCCCGATAAGCCCGCAGAGCAGCTCCGCCGCTCTTTCGTCGTCCCCGCGGTGCAGGGCCTCGTCGGAATCTCCAAGCAGCTGCGCCGCTTCGCGTGCGGCCATGCGCTCTCTCCACAGCGTCCCGCCGGGGAGCATCAAATCGGCAAAGCCGCCCGTGGGCATAAGCGCCGACAGGCACTTTTCTATATATCCGCTGTCCGCCGCGCTGCCGCTGTCAAGGCGGGCGTTCCACACCCCGCAGCGCGTCATGTCCAGCATATGCCCGCCTATCTCCGCACTGCCGTTGAGGACGTTTATCTCCGTACCGCGCTGAAAACGCAGCGCGGCAAGCCGTTCCTCGCCGAGATCCGACACAAGGCTCAGCGGCGAGGCGGCAGTGCCGGCGGACTGTATCGACAGCAGCTGTGCGCCGCACATTATATTGACCGTTTTTTTGTAAACGGAATGGATGTAGCCCCCGTGAGAGGAATACAGCGTCTCTCTCGCAAAGGAGGAGCAGCCGGTTATCACTATCATTTGCGTTTCCCCCAATTGTTTTCAGGCTTATTCTACCCCAAATAAACGCATCTGAAAGGATGCCGGGTGCCAAAAAATATGAGCGTCCTATACAACAAAGTAAACAAATCGTCCGCACAGCGCCGCGCCCGCTTTGCGCAGGCGCGGACAGGCGTTTTTTGCACCCGGGAGAGCAGACCGCGGCCGCGGAGGGCTTAATTGTGCAGTTTGCCTAATGCGGCGTGCTTATTTCGTGCAGATAAACGATGTGTTTTTCCGCCTGTTTGTGGAAAAATATACAGTGCAAAACCAAGGCGGTCGGCTCTTATCCGGCGTAAGAGCAGGTCAGCCCGATCAGGAGGAGTGAACGAATTGGTTCTATATAACGACATCAGAAAAAACACCTACTACGATTCCATAACGCTGATGCTGTTCTCCGGCGAACTGAGCGCCTGCGAGGGCGTGAAAAACGCATCCGTTATGATGGGAACCGAGCATAATAAGTCCATAATGACAAAGGCCGGTCTTCTTTCCGGCGAGGCAGTCGCCGCGGCAGGCGCGAACGACATGCTCATCGGCATACTCACCGAAACGCAGGAGCAGTCCGACAAAGCCGTCGCGGCGCTTGAAGCGCTCATGAACAAATCCGCAGACGGCGCGGCTGCCGTCGCGGAGGACGGCGGCGCGCTCATAAGGGTCAGATCGGCTGCGGAGGCAATGAGCAAGCTTGGCGGCGCCAACCTTGCGATAGTGTCCGTTCCGGGCAAGTACGCCGCGGAGGAAGCCATGAAGGCCATGCACAAGGGACTTCATGTCCTGCTTTTCAGCGATAATGTCACTATTGAGGACGAAATAAGGCTCAAGGAATACGCCGTTGAGCATGAGCTTCTCATGATGGGTCCCGACTGCGGCACTGCATGGGTCAACGGCGTTGCGCTCGGCTTCGCCAACGAGGTAAGGCGCGGCGGCATCGGTCTTGCGGCCGCATCCGGCACGGGTCTTCAGGAGGTCTGCTGCATTATCGACCGTCTCGGCGGCGGCGTTTCTCAGGGTCTCGGCACGGGCGGACGCGACGTCAAGGAGCAGGTCGGCGGCAGAATGATGCTCATGGAGCTGAAAGCGCTTGAGGCCGACCCGATGACCAGGGTCATCGGCATCGTCGGAAAGCCGCCCGCCTCCGCCGTTCTCAAGGAAATAATAAAGCTCTGCTCCACGTTCACAAAGCCCGTCGTGGCGTGCTTCCTCGGCGGGGACAGAAGCCTGCTCAAAGGCTCCTGCCTGCACTTTGCGGATACTCTCGAGGACGCCGCGGCGCAGCTGGTGCAGCTCAGCCGCGGCAGTGATTTTACCGCCGCGCCCGCGCCGGACTACAAGGCGATCGCCGCGGCGGAGAGCGCGAAGTACGCGCCCTGCCAGAAATACGTCCGCGGTCTCTACTCCGGCGGAAGTCTCTGCTACGAGGGCATACTTCTTGCCGAAAAGGTAGTGGGACGCGTATACTCCAACATCTGCACCGGCGATTATCTGCTGAAAAACGTCGAGCAGTCCGAAGGTCACTGCTATATCGACATGGGCGAGGACTATTTCACCGACGGTATGCCCCACCCCATGATAGACACGCGTCTGCGCGTACAGCGCCTCAAAAAGGAAGCGCAGGATGAGTCCGTCGCGGCGATAGTGCTTGACTGCGTTATCGGCTACGGCTCGAACGCCGATCCTGCCGGTGCGCTTGCCGCCGCCGTAAAGGAAGCGCGGGAACTTGCAAACGGCAGACACATCACCTTTATCGCGTCTATCTGCGGCACGGACGGCGATTTCCAGAACCGCGCCGAACAGCAGCGCAGGCTTGAGGATGCGGGCGTCATCGTACTGGGCAGCAATGCGCAGGCCGGTATGCTTGCCGCCGAGATAATGAAAACGCTCTGAAGGAGGAATTTGTCAGATGAACGGAATCAACGCTCTTTTTTCGCAGGAGCTTGTCTGCGTCAACATCGGCGTGGAGATATTCTATGACGCCGTCCTGCAGCAGGACAAGCGCTGCGCCCAGGTCGAGTGGAAGCCGCCCGCAGGCGGTGACCTTGAGCTTATAAAGATACTCAACTGGATCGAAGGCTGAACAGGAAAGGACGGAAAATTTAATGAGAGATATAGTCAGGCACGCCAACGACAAGGCGCTTGCCAAGCTGAAAAACGCAATGCCGTATTGGGTGGACGTAAAAAGCGCTCACGAGGTACTCGGCATCGACAGGCACACCATACTGCACGCCGGTCCCCCGATCGCATGGGCGGAGATGTGCAGGCCGATGCAGGGCGCGATAGTCGCGGCGCTCAAGTATGAGGGACTTGCGGCGAATGACGGCGAGGCATGGGCGCTTGCCGCCTCCGGCGCGATAAAGTACGAGCCGTGCCACGAGCACGCCGCCGTCGGGCCCATGACCGGCATAACCTCATATTCCATGCCGATGATCTGCGTGGAGAACAGGGAAAACGGCAACATGGCGTACAGCACCTTCAACGAGGGCGCGGGCGACGTTATCCGCTTCGGCGCGTTCGGGGAGAACACCGTGCGCCGTCTCAAATGGATAGAGAGCGATTTTGCGCCCGTGATGAAAAAATATGTCCGCTCCGTGGGAGGGGTCAACCTCAAGTCCGTTATAGCGCAGTCGCTCAACATGGGCGATGAGCTTCATATGCGCAACGCCGCCTCCACCAATCTTTTCCTCAAAACGATAGTCCCCGGTCTTGCCGCCTGCTGCTCCGGCATTGAGGAGTACAGAAAGTGCGTCGATTTCATGACCACAAACAATGACCAGTTCTTCCTCAACTTCGCAATGGCCGCGAACAAGAGCGCCGCAGACGCCGCCGCGGGCATCGAGTATTCCACGATAGTCACCGCCATGGCGCGCAACGGCGTCAGCATCGGCATCAGGGTGAGCGGTCTCGGCAGCCGCTGGTTCACCGCCCCCGCCGCCGACGTCAAGGGGCTTTACTTCTCCGGCTACACCGCAGAAGACGCCAACAAGGATATCGGCGACAGCGCCATAATGGAGACGGGCGGAGTCGGCGGAATGGCGATAGCAGCCGCGCCCGCGATAGTGCGCTTCCTCGGCGCGGGAAAATATCAGGACGCGCTCAACTACACCTACGAGATGTACGGCATATGCTACGGCGAGAGCGAGCAGTACACCATCCCCAACCTTGATTTCAGAGGCACGCCCACCGGCATTGACATCTCCAGGGTCGTTGACAGCGGCGTCACACCCGTTATCAACACCGCCATCGTCAGCAAGGAAGCGGGCGTGGGCATGATAGGCGCGGGCGTATCGCGTGCGCCGCTGAAGATGTTCGAGGACGCGCTCAGAGCCTACGGCGAGAAATATATCGGATAAGCCGGCTTATCAAAAAAACAAGCTTTTTCCGACAGTTTTGATAACTTAATTCAGCTTTAATAAATATAAGGAGTAACAATTATGAAAGACTACAACGTTTACCGTCTCCCCATGGCAGGTCCCGACGACGTATCGGAGCTTGCAAAGCTCATCGACAACGGCACCGTCGATCCCTTTGAGATAGTCGCCATAAAGGCGCAGACCGAGGGCGACGCCTATTCCCGCGGCTACGCCATGCAGAGCTTTGAGCTTATGCTCTCCGAGAAGATGGGCATCACCCGTCAGCAGGTCGCCGCACGCATCCCCATGCTCATGATCGGTCTTACCGGCGGTCTTATGAGTCCGCATTACAACGTCTTCACCAAGCGCGAAGCGCCCGACGCCAAGCCCGCAGGCGAAAAGCGCTTTGCCATAGGCGTGAACGTCACGCGTGTGCTGCTGCCTGAGGAATACGGCACGGCGGACATGGTAAGGCTCGTCGCGGAGGGCGTGAAAAAGGCAATGGCCGACGCCGGCATAGACGACGTAAAGGACGTACACTGCGTCTCCGTAAAGTGTCCGGCAATGACCGGCGCGCGCCTTGCCGACGCCGCGGCAAGAGGCAAGAAGTGCGTCAGCGACAACACGGTCGAGGCAAGCTCCAAGGCAAAGGGCGCAAGCGCTCTCGGCGTTGCTCTCGCTCTCGGCGAAATCAGGGACAGCGACGTGACCACGGAAAAGATCTGCAAGGACTGGAGCCTTTACTCCAACGTCGCCACCACCTCCGCCGGCAACGAGCAGGTCGCATGCAAGATCCTTGTCCTCGGCAACAGCGCAAACTCCTGCGCAAAGCTGCACATGGGCAGCGGCGTCATGAAGGACACTCTCGACGTTGACGGCGCAAAGGCGGCGTTCAAGTCCGCGGGACTCAAATTCGAGGACACCATTCCCCAGTCTGAGCGCGACCGCATCGTCACCGTACTCATAAACGCGGGCGCGGACGCAGAAGGCTCCATCAGAGGCCGCCGCACGACCATGAAGTCAGACTATCTGCAAAGCTATCAGGGCGTTTTCGCAAAGGCCGTTATCAACGCCATCGTCGGCGCGATGATCGGCGACACCATGATCCTTGCCTCCGCCGGTTATGAGCATCAGGGCCCCCACGGTGCAAACCTTGTAAACGCGATAGTGCGCGTCGAGGAGTGATCAATGGCGGAAATTCTCGTTAAAAACGCACGTCTTGACGGCGCTGTTGCGGACGTGCTCCTCAGCGGCAGGACCGTAAGCAGGATCGCGCCCTCTATCCCCGCCCCGCCGGATGCCGCGGTCATCGACGCGAGGGGCGGCGTGGTCATCCCCGGCTTTGTCGATTGCCACAGCCACATCGACAAGTCCCACCTCATGGACGGCGGCAGGGCAAGGTATGTACACGGTACGGGCGCCGTCAAGGGCGGTCTTACACGCATTGAAAAGGCCTCGTTCACCGCGGAGGATATATATAATCGCGCAGAGGCCGTCGTAAGGACAGCCATTGCTTCCGGCACGCTTTTTCTGCGCACGAACTGCGACGTGGACGGCTATGTCGGTCTTAAAGGCATAGAGGCGCTGACTGCGCTGCGTGAAAAATACAAGGACGACATCACAATCCAGATAGCCGCCTTTGCGCAGGAGGGCGTATTCCAGGACGATAAAACACAGGGACTTCTCAACGATGCAATGCGCATGGGCGCCGATCTTGTCGGCGGGCATACCATCACCTTCGGCGAGGGCGAGCGGCATATCGACTTCATTCTCGACCTTGCCGCGAAGTACGGCGTCGAGGCGGATTTCCATCTTGACGAATCGGGAAATCGGGAGAACTATCTTCTCCCCTATCTTGCCCGCCGCATGAAGGAAACGGGACTTTGCGGACGCGTGAACGCCATCCATATGTGTACGCTTTCCGCGCTGAACGACGCGGAGCTTTCACAGGCGCTTGAGATCATCTCCGGCTGCGCGCTCAAGGCGACGATAGCCCCCACGGCGATCTCGACAAGAAGGATAGCCCCCGTGAAGGAGCTTCTGAAGCTCGGCATCCCCGTTGGACTCGGCAGCGACAATATTCGCGATTTCTTCAACCCCATGGGCTCCGGCGATATAAAGCAGATCGCATATCTGCTCACCTATCTCCAGGCGTTTTTCACCGACGAAGAAGTCGGCGATATCTGGTCCATGATAACCGAGCGCGGCGCAAAGGTCATAAGCGCCGACTACGGTGTGCGCGAGGGCGGACGCGCCGACCTCACGATCTTCCCCACCGCCGACGTGAGAGAGATCATCGCCTATCAGCTCCGGTCGTCGCATATCATAAGAAGCGGCCGCCTGATCGGCTGAACAATGCGAAAAAAAGGGATGCAGCATGATTCAAATGCTGCATCCCTTTTTCAGAGTTAAGAGCTTTGCGCAGTAAGGAGTCAGGATTGAGCAGCTGCGCTGTCAGCAGAACCGACACAATAACTCCATTCTCCACTCTGATAGACCCCTCCGGCTCGGCTTGCGCCGACCCACCTCCCCTTTCAGGGGAGGCATAAGTGCGCGTTGGGCAACGGCAGAGCCTTGAGTTGAATCGCCGCGTAAGCGGCTCAACAACTCCACTCTCCACTCTCCACTCTTAACTCTCCACTCTATTTTATCCGTCGGCTCTGCCGACACAATAACTCCTCATTCCTAACTCCTAACCCCTCACCCCTCTCTGAATGAGGTCAACTGCTCCACAGCGCGGCGAACTTCCGCGCCTCGTCTATCACGCGCGCCTTGTTCTTTATTTTCAGGCTCAGGCAGGGCTTTGACCCGGCCTCCACCCTGAGCGCGCCCTTATATTCCGGCATGGCGTACAGGCGCGATACCTTTTCCATGTCGAAATCCTTCACCGTGAAGCGCAGATACCCCTGCTTCTGCGTGATGTCGCTTATGCCCGCTTTGCCCGCTTCGCCGCGCAGAAGCGCGACGTGGATAAGCGCGTTGACGCCCGGCGGCGTTTCGCCGAAGCGGTCGATAAGCTCGTCGGTGAGATCGTCCGCCTCCTCCTCGGTGCGGATGAGCGCGATGCGCCGGTAAATATCCATGCGCTGCTCGGAGGACGGAATGTACCTGTCGGGGATGTTCGCGGCGACGGCAAGGTCGGCGGAACACTCCGCCCGCTGCGGCACCTCAATGCCCCGCGCCTCAAGCACCGCCTCGCTGAGAAGCTTCATATACATATCGTAGCCCACATCTATCATATGCCCGGACTGCTCCGCGCCGAGAAGGCTGCCCGCGCCGCGTATCTCAAGATCTCGCATGGCTATCTTATAGCCGGAGCCGAACGCGGCAAAATCGCGGATGGCGTTGAGGCGCTTTTCGGCGATCTCGGTAAGCACCTTGTCGCGGCGGAAGGTCAGGTAGGCGCTGGCGCGGCGCGTCGAGCGCCCCACCCTGCCGCGTATCTGGTGGAGCTGTGCAAGGCCGAGTTTGTCGGCGTCCTCGATGATAAGCGTGTTAACGTTGGGGATGTCGATGCCGGTCTCGATGATCGTCGTGCAGACAAGAACCTGCGTTTCCCCGTTCGCCATGCTCTCCATTACCGAGGAGAGCATATTTTTGTCCATTTTCCCATGCGCCACGCCGACCGTCACATCCTCGAGCATCGCTTTGATGCGGGACGCGGTGCGGTCGATGTCCTCGACGCGGTTATGCAGATAATACACCTGCCCGCCGCGCTGAATCTCGCGGCGGATCGCGTCGGCGACGATGCTCCAGTCATGCTCCATAACGAAGGTCTGCACCGGAAGTCTGTCCTCAGGCGGCTCGTCGATGGTGGACATATCGCGTATGCCGCTCATTGCCATGTTGAGAGTGCGCGGTATGGGCGTGGCGGAAAGCGTCAGCACGTCAACGCCCTGCGCAAGCTCCTTTATATGCTCCTTATGCGTCACGCCGAAGCGCTGCTCCTCGTCCACGACAAGAAGCCCGAGATCCTTGAACTTCACGTCCTTGCTCAGAAGCCTGTGCGTGCCGATGACAAGGTCTATGCCGCCGTCGGCAAGCCCCTTGAGCGTGGCTGAGGTCTGAGTTCCCGCCTTGAAGCGGTTGAGCACGGCGATGTTGACCGGAAAGCCGAAAAACCTTTGCAGCGCGGTCTGATAATGCTGCTGGGCAAGCACGGTCGTCGGGACGAGAATGGCCGCCTGCTTGCCGTCCATGACGCATTTCATCACTGCGCGCAGCGCAACCTCCGTCTTGCCGAAGCCGACGTCGCCGCAGAGAAGTCTGTCCATGGGAACGGACGACTCCATATCGCGCTTTATCTCGTATATGCACCTGAGCTGATCGTCCGTCTCGACATAGCCGAAGTTTTCCTCAAACTCCTTCTGCCACTCGTTATCCGCAGAGAAGGCAAAGCCGGGCAGACGCTGGCGCTGGGCGTAGAGGCGGATAAGCTTCTCCGCCATGTCCTTGGCGCTGGCGCGGGCGCGCTGGCGTGTCTTCTGCCACTCCGCGCCGCCCATCTTGCTCAGGCGCACCGTGCGCTCCTCTCCGCCGCCGGTATACTTGCTCACCATGTCGAGCTGTGTGGCGGGGACAAAGAGCGTATCCGTTCCGGCGTAGCAGAGCTTTATATAGTCCTTGTCAAGTCCGTCCACCTGCATCCGCACGATACCGGCAAAACGGCCTATGCCGTGGTTTTCGTGCACAACGTAGTCGCCCACGCTGAGATCGGCGCACGACTCGATACGCTGTCGGTCGGAGGGCAGCTTCCTGCTCTGCCGCCGTTCCTTTCCCTTTCTGCGCACAAGCTGTGAATCGGTGAGTACGGCAAGGCGTATCCCGGGGTACTCTATCCCCGCCGAGATCGACCCGATATATATCGCGCACCGCCCTCTTTCGGGCAGCTTTTTCATCTCGCGGTACACGACCGCCGTTATATCCTGACTCTTGAGAAATTCCTGCAAAACCCCGGCGCGGCGCTCATCCCCGGCAAGGACGGCGACGCGGTAATCCTGCCTGAGATACAGCTTCACATCCTCGCACGCCGCCTGTGCGCTGCCCGCATATGAGGGAAGCTGCTTTGCGGGAATACTGACTACCGTTTTCGGCGGGAGCGGGTTTGTGCCGAGGGTGAACGCGTCGGTCATATACACGGGGAAGTCCGCAAGCTTTTTTATAAGCGCCTCATAGCTCATATAAAACCCGTCGGGCGCGGCGGCTACCATTGCGCGGCGCTGAAGCTCATGCACGTCGGCATTGAGCTGCTTTATATAATCACGCGCCCTCTCGCCGCAGCGTGTCGGCTGGTCAAAAATCACTATCGCGTCGGCGGGAATATAATCCGCCCCGCTCGCGGCGGGATAGAGAATGGGCAGATATCTGTCCGTATCGGTCATGACAAGGCCGCTTCTGAGCTTTTCCGCGTCGGCGGTGAGCGTCGCGGCGATCTGAACGGCGTTTTCGCTCGTGCGGCGGCGCGCATACCTCGCGGCGGCGGCTTCTATCTCCCGCGCAAGCGCCTCCGCCCCGCCTATGGCAAGGCCCGGCAGGCTCTCCGCCGCGGGGAGAACGGTGCAGCGCTTCACCTGCCCGTCGCGGCGCTGGGTGCCGATATCAAAATGCGACATGGAATCTATCTCATCGCCCCAGAACTCTATACGCACGGGCTGTGTATCGCCGGGGGAGAAAAAGTCGAGTATCCCGCCGCGGCGGGCGAACTGTCCCGCGCCCTCCACCTGCTCGCACCGGACATAGCCGCAGCGGACAAGCGCGTCCTCTATATCCTCAATGGCGTACGTGCCGGTATCCTCTATCGTAAACGCCGCTTTCATAAGCGTTTCGGGCGGCATACAGCGCTGCATAAGCGCGCTGACCGACGCCGCGCACACCTCCGCCCTGCCCGATGCAAGCGCATGGAGCGCGGAAAGACGCTTCTGCTCGGTATACCTCGACACCGCCTCGGCAGGATAAAAGGTATAGTCGCGCATACCGAGAACCGTACACTCCCCGCCGAGCATCGCCGTGAGGTCGGCGGCAAAATTTTCCGCGGCGGTATCGTCCGGGCAGATCACGAACACGGGTCTTTGCGTTTCATATCTCAGCGCGGCGGCAAGATTCGCCCGATGCACCGCTGAAAGCCCCGAAACGAGCGCAGGAAGCCCGCCGCTTTCCACCAGAGAGGGGAGGGCGGCCGCTTCCTTGTTTTTGAATATTTCGTTGATAAGAAGTTTCATAGATATGTTCGGAAATTTTCCTGACGGCGGCGCTCAGAAATAATCGCCGCCGACAAAGATCTTTGCAAAATACAGTATGCCGCACAGCAGATGTGCGCCGTAAACCGCCCACTGGACGATTTTCGCGCTCTTTTTGTTATCTGAGCGCACAAGCACGATGACCGAGGCGACGAACAAAAAGAACATCCCGTAATAGTATCCCCACGAAAAGTTGAAATGCTCCATGTGGTAGCCTTTTTCGTAAAGGAAATACGCCTCGCAGAAGCTTGCCGCAAATTGAAGCCACGCAAAACGGTAAACAAGCGACTGAGAGAGCTTTCTATAATTGAAGCAGAGGACGGCTATCGGGAAGGCAACGCCCTTCAGGACGGTCAGAGGCGTGCAGTCCTGATAATATCTCCATACGCGCCCAAGGCAGAAGCCTATGCCTCCGGTTTCATCGAAAACGACGGACTTCTGATATACCATATACACAAGGGTCGGCAGTACGCACACAAGCAAAGTGACGGCCTCTTTTATATTTTTAAATTTATTCTTTACAAGGCGGTAAAATTCATACGCACCGCCCGCAGAGAGGAAAATAAGCGGATAGCTCGGCTTTGCCGCAGTGCATAAAAACAGGGACGCTGCGAAGAGGAGCGCGTCTTTCAGCGTATTTTCGCCGTTCTCCTTCTCAAGCAGGGAGCAGAACGAGAAAAAGGCAACGATCGCAAACGGTCTTGCGGCGACATAGGTCGCGTTATGGTGGGGATTGGGAGAGCCGGGGCCGACAAAGACGTACACTATTTTAAACGGGTCAAAAAGCATGCTGACGAAAAAGAGCGACACCGTCAGCAGCGCCAGCCCCGCTTCGCGCAGAAGACTGTCGTCTTCGCTCGCAAGCTTACGCCTTATATAGTAATACATGATCACAAGCGAAAGCGTCTGGAGTACGAGTACCGCCAGCGTCATTGCTTTCGCCGGATCAAGAAAGATATTGAACAGCGCGGCCAATTTAAAAAGCAGTGGATATGCGAAGATGCACCCGCTGTCACGTCCCTGCATCTCCAGAATATAGGGATACATATCGCTTTCGTATACGGTCAGTGAGTATATCCCGGCGACGCTTTGCCTGAAATACAGATATAAGAACACCGCCGAAAACGCAAGGCACAAAAACAGGAATATAAGCGTTCCCTTTCCTCTGTTTCCTATTTTTTTATCAAGACTTATCTTTTCCATTTCATTCTTCTCCAGATTGCAGTTTCCCGCGCTTTCAGAACCAGAAGCTCCCGCCGCCGAGGACGAGTATATAGTAAATTATCCCCGACACGACCTGCCAGAGCAGAAGCGCCGCGCAGATAATAAAGCGTGCGTCCTTTGCCCGTTTTCTTTCATTGAGCAGCACGGCTATGCCCGCAAGGAGGGCAAAATACAGCCCTATATGCGCGCCCCATGAGATGTTGCCGTGCTCGGCGCGGTCGCCCGTCTCCATAAGGGCAAGATATTCTCCTATCCCCGACGCCGCGACGGCATAGGAAAAGGCGAACCAGTGCTTTTTGATATACCTGTATCCGTAGCACAGCAGCACCGCCAGCGCAAATATCCCGGCGCGGGGCAGACCCTCGATAATGCCGTGGCTGTTGGTCAGCCAGTTGAGTACGGGCGCGAAAATGACCGTTGAGTTTTCGTCAAAAAGCACGGCGGACTGATAAAGCTCCACCGCGACGCCCGGCAGAACGCAGGCGCCGAAAAGAAATTCATTTCTGAAATTCCGCGCACGGGTCAGCAGGAAATCCAGCGCCAGAAACACAAGCAGCGCCGGAGCCATGCAGAAAAGGAAGCTCGGCTTTACCGCGGCCGTAACGGTGCAGCACAGCGCAAAGCACGCAAGAAGCTTCCCGTCAGGCTTTCCGCGCAGATTTTTGAGCAGGGCAAACGCGCAGAGCATCGCCCCTATCGCAAACGGCTCCATCACGTTATAGGTTGGGCTGTGGAAATTGTTGACGGTGAGGTTAAGCCCCTTATAGAACTTCCTGCCCGGGATATACGCGCTGAAAGCGCACTGCGACAGGAGCGCCGCAAAAAGGGTGAGCGCTTTCGGACACTCGCCGTCCGTTATCCGCTCAAGGCAGGCAAAGGCAAGGACCCATGACGCCGCCGCGAACAGCGCAAGCAGTACGCCGACGCCGGTCTCCCCGCCGATACGATATGCCCAGCCCATGAACGTTTCCGCAAGGGAATAGAGCGTTTTGCCGCTCTTTATCCAGTCCATGTAGACATACAGATCCGAAAAGTACCGCTCAAGCTTCATCGCCTGCCATGTGTACAGGAACGCCTGACTTACATAGAATATAAGCCCAACTGCGCAGACCGCGGCGAAAAGCAGACGCTGTTTTCTGTTGTCAACGATTTTTTCCATCCCGCTCCTCCGTCTGCCGGCGCTTGTCTTTTCCGCGCTCTTCCCCGCCGCGCACCTGTCTTACAACGTACTGCGGGGAGTTGTTAAGGCAGATATATATTCTGCCGATATACTCGCCGACGAGACCGAGCATCAGCATCAGAAGCCCGCCGATAAGCAGCAGCACTGCCATCGTGGAGCTGTATCCCTCGGCGACAAGCGGGTCGATGAACTTATTGACGATGATAAATACAAGATAGACAAAGCCGCACAGCGCAAATAACGCGCCGCACATCGACGCGATCCTGAGCGGTTTTACGGAAAACGCGGTAAAGCCGTTGAGCCAGAGACGGAAAAGCTTTTCGAGCGAATATCCGGAGGTGCCGTATGCCCTCTCACGCTGTGTTACCTGAACCGCGCCTATCCTGTCGGTCACTCTCACGATAAGCCCTTCAAGATACGGATAGGGATTGCGGTATTTCAGCATCTCATCGACGATCTGCCGCCGCAGCACAAGGAAGCTTGTAGACTGCACGTTTTTCGGCCAGCCCAGCAGTATCTGCGCCATTTTGTTGTTCATCCACGTGCCGAATTTTCTGAACGGGTTCTGTTTTATTTCGGGATATGTTCCGTAAACCACGTCATAGCCCTTTTCAAGCTCATCCACAAGCTTGAAAAGCTCATCTACCGGCGCCTGCCCGTCATCGTCGAGGCAGAACACCGCATCTCCGTCCGCCTTGGCGCAGCCTGCGAGTATGGCGGAATGCTGACCGAAATTCTTCGTAAACTGCACGGCCTTTATGTGCGCATCGTTTTCGCAGAGCCTTTCGATAACGTTCCAGACATTATCCGGTGAGCAGTCGTCGGTGAGAACTATCTCATAGTCGTATCCGTCCCTCTCCGACACGGTCTTTTCTATTTCTTTGACAACCGCTTCAAGAGTATGCTCGGAGCGGTAGCACGGGATAACAAAGGAAATTTTCATCTTTCTCTATACCTCTTTTACAGATAGTATACCGCAACTCCCGCTATTATCAACGCCATTCCGATAAGCTTGTTTTTTGTCAGCTTCTCGGAATATATGAGCCTGCCCAGAACCATAACGAGCGGGAAGCCCAGAGCCTCTATTACGGGGCCGTTCTTATAATCAACGCCCTTATACGCGAATATGACGCACAGCGTCGATACCGCCAGCAGAAAATATCCGCTGATGACCCAGACGTTCAGATATTCCCTTATAACGCTGTCGTATTTCTCCTTCGCACCGCGCTTCAGAAGCATCTGCGACGCAGCCGACAGCAGCACAGCCGCGAACAGCGACAGCCAGTATTTAATCATTTCTGTTCACCATCCATATTCCGAGGAATATCAGCACTATCCCCCCGATATTCTGCGCCGTGACCTGTTCTTTGAAAATAAGCACCGCCCAGAGCGTTGACCAGAATATTGCCGAGGCGCGGTTTGCATAGGCGACGGAAATGTCAGCTTTTTTGATTATCTGCTGCCAGAAAACCGCGTATATTCCCAGAAGAAGTATCTCTGCGCCGTAGCAGAGGATAAAGCCCGGCGACATGAAATCGTATCCGCTTGCAAGCTTCGCGGCGATTCCGGAGCAGGTATATATGCAGACAGCAAGCTGCATCACAAGCAGCACGCTGAGCTTTGTCTTCTTTTTATCCAAGCTCCAGCGCCTCCCTTATCTCCGATGCGTCCTTACCGCTCAAAACGACATAGCCGTGCCGGGTGGAGCTGTCGGTAACGGCGTCGTCAAGCTCGTCGATATCCACTCTTTTTTCGTATATGAGAGCGGGGTGATTTGCTTCGAGGCGCTTGAGATAGTCCATATCGCCGCGTCCCATAATAAAGCGAACGCCCGCCGCCATTGGCGTATTGCTCTTTTCAAGCCGCGGGGGGATGCCGAGCGATATATCGAGCGCCGCCCTGACAAAATCAACGCCCGTGGACAGGCGCACAAGATGCGAGCCTATGCAGTCCCCGCCCATTCTCGCGCCGATCTCGATTATTTTTATCCCGCCGCCGGCCGTTACCATAAATTCGCTGTGGGATATTCCGTCCGTTATGCTGAGCGCGTCCAGCGCCTTTTCGATGATCTTCTCCGCCTTGGCGCATAGCGCCTGCGAAAGATCGGATGGCTGGAGATGACCGGTTTCGATAAAATACGGTGCGTTTGTCGTAAACTTCTTTGTGAAGGCGATTATATGGTGCTCTCCGTGAAAGGAAGCCGACTCGCAGGAATATTCCGTACCCTCTATGTACTCCTCGACTATCGCCGTTTTTTCAAAGGAGACCGCCTGCGCCGCGGCTATTGCCTTATCAAGCTCTGCTGCGGAGGATATCTTGGTTACGCCGCGGCTGCCGCTTCTGTCGGTGGGCTTCACTATCGCGGGATATTCAAGCGCGGACATATCGGGACGCTCTTCCCCCTGCCGCACCCTGAAAAACAACGGTACGCTTATCCCCGCCTCGCCGAGCGCCCTGCGCATCTCGTATTTGTTGGATGCAGGTATCATTGATTCGGGCGGGTTTGCCGGAAGCCCGAGCGCATTTGCGACATAGTTTACCGTCACCGCGCCGAGGTCGGTCGATATGGTGCAGACGGCCTCAGGCTTTATGCCGCGGCAGACCTCCGCAATCGCCTCTTTTTCGATTATGCTTATGGGGTAAAAATGATCCGCCGCGCTCTCCCCCACGTCGCCGCATTGCCACGCGAATACATGTGTGGTATACCCAAGCTCCTTCGCTTTTTCGATAAGCGGCATCTGAAGATATGAAGCGCCGATAATGACTATATCTTTCATAGCAGTTTTATTTTCCTTTATCTGACTTTTCCGCGTCCGTGCATATCACTTCCCGCACGAGATACTGCGGTGTGGCGTTGATGCACATATATATTCTCCCTATGTACTCGCCAACCATGCCAAGCACCACGAGGATTATTCCGCCGATAAGCAGCAGCAGCGCAGTCGTGCTGCTCCAGCCGAGCGGAGCTGTGTTGAGTGCAAAATGGCGGATGATAATGACTATCATATATATGAACCCGCACAGCGCCGAGAGACAGCCAAGATAATTCGCTATTCTCAGCGGCTTTACCGAAAACGACGTGAAGCCGTTCATCCACAGGCTTATGAGCTTTGACAGAGTATAGCCGGAAGAGCCGCTCTCCCTCTCGCGGTGGTCGATAGGCACGTTGCAGATGTTCTTCGTCGAGCGCAGCACAAGCCCCATTATGTACGGGTAGCAGCCCTCATAGCGCAGCATCTCGTCTTTTATGAACCGCCGCATGGCAAAGTATGAGCTTATTTGCAGCTGCTTCGGCTTGCCGAGCATTATCTCGGTCATTTTGCTGTTGAGCCTGCTGCCCCAGTTGCGGAAGCCGGAGTGCTTTTTATTCGTATAAGAGGCATATACAACATCGTAGCCTTCGTCCAGCTTTTTCAGCAGCCTGTCCATTTCGTCGGCGGGCGTCTGGCCGTCGTCGTCAAGGCAGACGATCACATCGCCCGTCGCCTGATGAAGTCCTGCCATTATCGCTGCGTGCTGACCGAAGTTTCGCGCAAGATCGACGCCGGTTATATGGCTGTCGGCGGCGGCAAGCCTTTTTATCTCGTTTATCGTGCCGTCAGGCGAGCAGTCGTTCACAAGAATTATCTCATGCTCACGCCCGCCGACAGTCTTCTTTATCTCCTCTACCACCGCGCCGATAGTCTTTTCGGAGCGGTAGCAGGGTATAACGAATGATATCCTGCTCATATCTTCCCTCTTTTCGGTATCTTTTTGAATGGGATCTATATTTTTTAGCATTTTGACAGAGTTGACAGCAGCTCATATTTAGAGTCAGGAGTGAGGAGTTACTGTATGAAGCTCCTCATTCCTAACTACGCGAAGCTCTTAACTCAATTATTTATCATTGCCATAAAGACAACATCTCTGTATTCCCCATCGAGATACACCATATCGCGGAACACGCCCTCACGCGCAAATCCGGCGTTTTTATAGCTTTTTTCCGCCTGACTGTTGCCCGCTATCACACGCAGGCTTATCCTGTGCAGACCAAGCGTCTCAAAGCCGAAGCGGGTAAATATCCTTGCCGTCTCGCTGCCGAGACCCTTGCCGCGTGCGCTCTCCTCGCCGATGAATATCCCGTACTCGGCGGAGCGGTTTTTCATGTCGATATCGCGGAAGTACACGGAACCGACCGGCTTATCGGCGTCCCTGTCTATTATAATATACTGCACCACCTCGCCCGAGGCAACCTTTGTGCGCATCCAATTATTGTGCATTTCCTCGGTAAACCTCTCGCGGAAGATGAAATTTTTCCGCACAGATTCCGTGTTGCGCCATCTGACGATGAGCGGAGTATCCTCCATCGTTATCGGCCGCAGCATCACCTTTTCACCGTAAATTACCTTTTTCCCATCCATTTCAATTCACTTTCCTGTAAACATAGCATTTATCCGCCGCTTTTCCGGCAAACTCATAATCAGAGGAAACCTCTCTGTCGTCTCCGCCTATCATGATAAACTCCGTATCCGACGTTATGACCCCGCCCTCGTCGATCATCCACTGCACGCCAATCTGCGGCGGGATATCCTTCAGCCGGTCGAACACGCCGTCCTCGCTCATTGTGGTTACGCTTGCGATCTCACTGCCGAATATTCCGGCAAATGCGGCCTTGTTATCCGGCGCCTCGTCAAACCTCTCCTCATGCACGAACGTACCCGCAGGAATAACGGTGCACAGCGTGATGCACAGCGCCGCCGCTTCAAGGGCGTAAACCGCCGCCTTTACGGCTTTTACGCTCTCAGCATCCGATATGACAAACAGCAGCGCAAAAATGAGCGCGGGTGAAAGCATCCGGTAGTCGCGCCAGTCGAACACATCGTAAAGCGCGATATTGGCCCCAAGCATCGCCGCATAAAGGGCAAAGAAGCTGAGATAGAGCCGTCTCCTTTCGCCCTTTGCAGCCGCCTTATACAGAAAATATGCCAGCGCCGCAAGATACTGCCACCTGAACGCCGCCTCGGCGCTGAGTGCAAAGCAGCCCCTGAAATAAATTTTCAGATTGCTCAGCGTGTGGCGCAGGAGCACGGCGGGCTTGTGGGCAAGCGGTGTCCTGCCGAGCAGCGCGGCGAAGCCGTCGGGATACGGCGTCATAAAAAGCGCACATACTTTATAAAGCAGCAGACATCCCGCCGCATAACATGCAAGCTTTTCTAACGTTTTCATATCGGCTCCGAAGTCCCAGCGTTCCCACAGCAGCGGCAGCAGGACGATTACATAGCATATCCTCAGCACACCGAGATACACACCCATGGCTATTGCCGCAATGAACACGCACTTTACATGCGTTTTCCTCCAGCGTATGTAAAGCGCGGAATACACGATCATCGCCGCAATGCACGGTATCTCCATCATTGCGGTGTTAATATAAAGCGCTGCCGGCGCGTATATGAGCAGCAGCGCAATTGTCAGCATCATGGTTTTTCTGTCCGGCTTCAACAGAAGAATATATGCGGCAATGCTCGCGGTGAGCATAATGAAATTCGCGGCAAATATCGAATTGTCCCGCCACGGAAACAGCAGCGCATACCAGCCCCACGCGAAAACCGGCGACAGTCCATGGCTTCCGAGCGGCCCCACAGGCGCTTTGTATCCGGCAAAACCTCCGCCCGCGCCGAAGTCAAAGCCGCAGTTATCCACGGAAAACAGCATCCGCCAATAGCCGATCTCATCGCTGAAATACGGCTTTGCGGCAAGAAAGCTGTGTCCCTGGATAATATACCACAGCAAAAGGTACGCACACGGTATCAGCATTGCAAGCGCATACAGCGTGTAGGTTTTTACTTTCTCTGCGCGGCGGATTTCCATGTGCCTGTCCTCCGTTTTCGTGTTTTATCGTTCGTTATTTGAGCGTTGAGAGTGATATTATGGCGTCGGCTTTGCCGACACAATAACTCCTCACTCCTCAATCCTGATTCCTCACTCCTGATTCCTCACTTCATGAAGCTCTTCCGCAAGGAGATCGCCGAGGCCGTTCACCTCGCCGTTTATTTTCTCATAGAGCGCCTTCACGCCGTCGAGCGCAAGAATACTGTCGTAAAACGTATCATTGTATTCTATCACAGTCATGCCGCCCTTTTCCAGCTTTTTTTTGCTTTCTGCGTCGATATCCGCCAGCTGCGGGCGCATATAGGCGATCGCGTCGCTAACCGCGGCTCTGAGCGCGCTCTGAAGCTCCTCCGGTAGGGAATCATACGCCGCCTTGTTCATGCAGATCTGGTTAAGGTAAAGGATATGGTTGGTGCAGGCGAGATACTTCTGCACCTCGTTGAAGTTCGCCCCGACGCAGGTGTCGGCGGCGTTCTCCTGCGCATCTATCGTGCCGGATTGCAGGGAGAGATACACCTCGCCCCATGCAAGGGGCGTCGGCTCCGCCCCGATGGCAGACCAGAACGCCATATGGTTTTTGTTCTCCATCGTGCGTATCTGGAGACGTGCGAAGTCCTCTACCGTATTGAGCGGGACGTTGGCGGTGGTAAGGCGGTATGTCGCGTTCTGCAAAAAGCCCAGAAGCTTAAACCCCGCGCTTTCGTAAGCGCCTGCAATTTTCTCATGAAATTTTCCGTCTCCGTTGAGCACCCTGTCAATGCGCTCCCCGTCGTATTTTGAAAAGACCATCGGCAGGTCAAAGACCGCCGTCTCCGGTATGAAGCTGACGAGCGGCGCCATCTGGCACAGCACAAGGTCAATATCCCCCGCCTGCATCTGGCGGATAAGGTCGGCGTCGCCGCCCAGCTCGCCGTTGGGATGATAATCCACCGTGAGCGCGCCGCCCGTAAGCTCCTCCACGCGCTTTGCAAGGTATTCGTTGAAAAGCTGTCCCGCCGCACCTTTTCCGGTGGAGTCGGCAAGGATAAGCTCTGTCTTCCCTTTTTCCTCAGTCCCGCACGCGCACAGCGCACTCAGCATACATATTATGAGCAGGACAGAAATATACTTTTTCATTTTCTCTTTTCTCTTTTCGCAAAACTCATGTCAAATTCAATCCGCCGGCTCTGCCGACACAATAACTCCTCACTCCTCATTCCTAACTCCTCACTCCTAAATCCCAACTCTCATATAAGCGCCGTGGACAGCCACGGTATATATGTTATAAGAATGAGCGCAGCAAGGAACGCAAGCATGAACGGCAGCGCGCTTTTTGCGACCGTCATAGGCTGCTCCTCTGCGAGATTGCCCGCCACGAACAGGTCAAGCCCGAACGGGGGCGTCGCAAGCCCTATCGACAGGCAGCACACGAGTACAGCGCCGAAATGCACGGGATTCACCCCAAGCTCCTCCACGGCGGGCAGAAGCACAGGCGCGAGGATTATTATCGCCGGACCTGTGTCCATGACCATGCCCAGCAGCAGAAACAGCAGCACCAGCACCGACAGAACGCCGAAGCGCGATGCAAAATTATCGAGTATGAACGCGTTTATAGTGCCCGTCGCCTTTGTCAGCGACAGTACGCGCCCGAACGCCGTGGCAAAGGCGAGTACGAAGGCAAGCCCCGCATAGCTTTTCACGGCCCTGCGCATGATCGGCAGAAGCTGACGGGGGCTGATGCTTTTATACACGAAAAGCGAGATTATCAGCGCGTAGAACACCGACACGCACGCCGCCTCTGTGGGCGTGAAAAGCCCGCCGTAGATGCCGCCCAGTACGATCACCGGACACAGGAGCGCCCAGAAGCTCTCCCTGAATATCCGTGCCTTACCCTTTTTCTCAAGCTCGTCAAGCTTTCCGGCGATCACCGTGCGGTTTTCGCCCTTGCGGGCGCAGTAAAGCACCGCGTAGCCCATAAGAAAAAGCGCGATGAGCACGCCCGGAACGATCCCCGCCAGAAAAAGCGCTCCCGTTGAAACGCCGGTTGCCAGCGAGTACAGCACAAAGGGGATGGACGGCGGAATGACGACGCCAAGCCCTCCCGCGACCGCGATAAGCCCCGCGCTCCAGCGCCGGTCATAGCCAAGCTCCGTCATGAGCGGGATGCACATCGACCCGACTGCCGCCGTCGTCGCAGGTCCAGAGCCGGAGACGGCGCCGTAGAAAAGGCACGTGAGGATGACCGCGCACGGGATGCCGCCGCGGCGCTTCCCCACAAAGACGGCGAACAGGTCGAAAAGTCTGCGCGAGATGCCGCCCTCGGCCATGAGGATGCCGCCGAGAATGAACAGCGGCACGGCGAGGATCGGCGTGGAATTTGCGCCGGAGAAGCAGTTATTTATTATCTGCGCCATCGACCCGCCCTTTCCAAGAAGCAGGACCGGTGCGCTCGCCCCCGCGATCATGCTCACTCCGACCGGCACGGTGAGCGCGACGGCAAGGACAAAGACGATCATTACAAGTGCCGCCGCCATTATCTCTCTTTCCTCTTTTTGATTTTTTCCTTCAGGCTCTGCGCCGAGCGTATGCAGGCAAGCGCGAAGCCCAGCAGGACGAACGAATACACCGTCCACATCGGCCAGAGCATTGCAGGCGACGTCTCGCCGCTTTTTGCGATACCCATCACCACCGGCGCCGAGGAAGCGGCGCACACAAGCATAGCCGCAAGCACGGCCGCCTGCACCGCAATATCAAGCAGCTCCGCGCCCCTTTGCGGAAGGATATCGGAAAGGGCGGTCACGCGGAGCATCGTTCCTGTTTTAATTGTATACGGCAGAGAGATAAAAACGCTCCATATCCACATGAAACGGCAAAACTCCTCCGCCCAGGTCAGTGCCGGGACAAACGGGAGCTTTCTTATTATCACCTGCATCAGCTCCACCACGGCGATCGCGGCAAGAAACGCCATGAGCAGCGTTTCCTCAAAATGCCCGTCCAGCCATGTGAGCAGCTTTCTGATTTTATTTTCCATGTTTTCTGCGGCTTTCTTCCGCTGTGCGCTCTTTCCGCTGCGGCGGCGCGTCTGTGCGCCGTGCGCTGCCGGTCACGGGCGCAATTATTTACGGGCGCAATATTTAAAAAGGGACACCGCATTAGCCGGTGTCCCTTTTTATAAGAGATTTTATGCCATCTCGTTGAGCTTGTGAGCCATAGCGGACTTTTTGTGAGCTGCATTGTTCTTGTGCAGCAGACCTTTGCCTGCCGCGCGGTCAACTGTCTTGACAGCAACTTTATAGGCACTGACAGCTGCATCATTGTTGCCTTCGGCAACTGCTGCGTCAAACTTTTTAATCATCGTTTTGAGCTCGGTCTTCTCAGCGCGGTTCTTTGCTCTGAGTTCCTTGGACTTCTCGTCTCTCTTAGCAGAAGATTTAATGTTGGCCATGCTTAAACGCTACCTCCTCCTATAAAGTCGAGCCGACATTCTGTCAACCCGCGTTTTGATATTATAGCAAAGAGTTTCCTGAAAATCAAGCCCTTTTTCAAATTTTTTCCCACTATTTTTTCTTTTTCCGCCCGTAGGATTACCCGTACAAGATATTGGGTATAATTTACCCTGTACCGCACGATGCGGTACTCATTACGGCTGTCGCCGGTAGGTAAGGAGGAAAAACTATGGCATCTGCAAGACGCACGGACATGGCGGCGGAGCTTCTGGGCGACATTGACGAAAAACTGGGGTGTGAGCGCGGTATCGCCGTGCGCGAAATGAGTGTTGACGGCTTTCCCGTCACCGACGTGGAGGTGCTGAATGAAACCGGCTCCTCTCTCATCGGGCGCGGGATAGGAAGCTATTTTACGCTTTCCCTGCCCGTCGGGGCGTTTGATCTGCGCGTATGCGAGGGCGTTCTTGCAAAGCTCATCTCGCAGCTGCTGCCCGCACGGTGCGGCGGACGCTCTGTTGTCGTCGCGGCGCTCGGCAATCCTGACATTACGCCGGACTCGATAGGGCCGCTGTGCGCCTCCTCGCTTATTGTCTCCCGCCATCTCAAGTCGGCGGAGCCGGCACAGTTTTCCTTTCTCTCAGACGTAGCGCTCTGCCGCCCGGGCGTTCTCGGCACCTCCGGGGTTGAAAGCGCACAGCAGATACTTTCCTTCTGCTCCATCGTCAAACCCTCTTTCGTTGTAGTCGTGGACGCATTTGCCTGCCGTGAGGCTGAAGGGCTTTGCCGCAGCGTGCAGATCTCCGACACCGGCATCGCGCCGGGTTCGGGCGTGGGCAACGATAGGGAGCGCATTGACACGGATTTTCTCGGTGTGCCGGTCATCTCGATCGGCGTACCCACGGTCATGGACGCAGGGCGGTTTTTCTCACCCGAGGGGCGGACGACAATGTTCGTCACGCCGCGCGACATTGACGCAAAGGTGCGCCGCCTGTCCCGTCTCATTTCACGCGCCCTCAACCTCGCCCTGCATCCCGGTCTCAGTCCGGAGGATATAGATACCCTGCTGGCGTAGGTCTGGTGTTTCATGTTTCACGTGAAACGTCAGGTGGATGAGGAGTGAGAAATTGATAAGCCGCTGACGCGGCACAACATCTCAACTCTCCACTCTTAACTCTCCACTCTATTTTATCCGTCGGCTGTGCCGACACAACAACTCCTCATTCCTCACTCCTCACTCCTCACGTATCAAGGTTCCTCGTTTAATTGAATTGTTTCACGTGAAACTATTGAAAAACACACC
The DNA here is from genome assembly GCA_900549485.1 of uncultured Eubacteriales bacterium. Taxonomy (GTDB): domain Bacteria; phylum Bacillota; class Clostridia; order Oscillospirales; family Oscillospiraceae; genus Limivicinus. The sequence continues at coordinate 48,869 of UROG01000003.1, read as the reverse complement.
TGTGCCTGCTATAATGGCATGAAAAAACTTTTTGGAGAGAGAAAATGGCAAAGATATTAGCTGTGGCCAACCAGAAAGGCGGCGTCGGCAAGACGACGACCACCGTCAATCTCAGCGCGGCTCTGACGCTGCTCGGAAAGCGTGTGCTGCTGTTTGACGGCGACCCGCAGGGCAACGCCACGACGGGCATGGGGGTATCAAAGAACACCCGCCCGAACGCCTACGACATGATGTCCGGCGCGGAGTCTCCGGAGAAATGCGTGGTGCATACGAAATTCGGCGACGTGATACCGTCAAGCAAGGAGCTGGCTGCCTCATCGGTAGAGCTTATCGACGCAGAGAGCAGGGAATACGTCCTCAAAAACTGCCTGATGAAGCTCTACGGCGATTACGACTACATATTTATAGACTGTCCCCCGTCGCTTGAGCTGCTGACGGTCAACGCGCTTGTCGCGGCGGACAGCGTACTCATTCCCATGCAGTGCGAATATTACGCGCTCGAGGGCATCGCCGATCTGCTGACAAGCATAAGAATGTGCAAGAAAAGGCTCAACAAGCGCCTTGAGATAGAGGGAATCGTGCTGACGATGTACGACGCACGCGCAAACCTCACCTCACAGGTGGCGGCGGAGCTGAGAAAGTATCTTGACGAAAAGGTGTACGACACTGTCATTCCGCGCAGCGTAAGGCTTTCCGAAGCGCCCAGCCACGGTGTGCCGGGCATAGTCTACGACCGCTTCAACAAGGGCAGCCGCGCATACATTGAGCTGGCGGAAGAATTTATAAGAAGATCTGAGAGGTGATAGGGTGGCAGCAAAGGAAAAGAAAGGCTTGGGCACGGGGCTTGCGGCGCTGTTCGGAGAGGACGAGCTTGACGAACAGAGCGAGCTGATGACCCTCCCCATAACAAAGGTTGAGCCGCGCAAGGATCAGCCGCGTGAGTATTTCGACGAGGCCGCGCTTCAGGAGCTGGCGGATTCGATAGCGCAGTACGGACTTATCCAGCCGATAGTTGCGCGCAGGCTTCCGGACGGATTCTACCAGATCATTGCGGGCGAACGCCGCTGGCGCGCAAGCCGCATGGCGGGGCTTGCGGAGGTTCCGGTACGCGTCATTGAAGCGGACGACAGGACTGCCGCAGAGCTTGCGCTGGTGGAAAACCTCCAGAGGGAAAACCTCAATCCGATAGAAGAGGCCAAGGGCTACAAGACGCTTATCGAGGTGTACGGGCTGACGCAGGAGGAAACGGCAAAGAGCGTCGGGCGCTCCCGCCCAGCGATAACAAACTCCATGCGTCTGCTCAGTCTGAGCGAGGATGTGCTCAGGCTTGTCGAGGACGGAAAGCTCTCCGCCGGTCACGCAAGGGCGCTCATCCCGATAACCGACGAAAAAACGCAGCTTGACGCGGCGAATGAGGTCATCTCAAAATCGCTTTCTGTGCGCAAAACCGAGGCGCTGGCCGCAAGGCTCACGAAGGAGCCTAAGGAAAAGAGCGAACCGGCAAAGCCGTTTGTGGACTATTCCGCCGAGGTTGAAAAGGAGCTTGGCGAGATCCTTGGCAGGCGGGTGCATCTCGTCAGCGGTAAGAAGAACGGCAGAATAGAAATTGAATTTTACGGCGCGGACGACAGGGAAAATCTGATCGAACGGCTCAGAAGGCTCAGATAAGGGCATAAAAAACGCTCCCGAAGGAGTAAAAAAAAGAACATAGTAAAAAAACAGGAGAACTAAAAATGCTGGATATACGATTTGTGCGTGAAAACCCCGATATAGTCAAGGAAAACATAACGAAGAAGTTTCAGGAGGCAAAGCTTCCGATGGTTGACGAGGTGATAGAGCTTGACACGCTCAACCGCGCCGCGATCACCGAGGCGAGCGAGCTTCGCGCGAGCCGCAACACGCTCTCAAAGCAGATAGGCATACTCATGGGTCAGGCAAAGAAGGACCCGGGCAAGCTTGAGGAGGCGGAAAAGGTCAAGGAGCAGGTCAAGAAAAACGCCGACCGCCTTGCGGAGCTTGAGAAGCTTGAGGAGGAATACGCCGCCCGCATTCATAAGCTCATGCTCCAGATACCGAACATAATAGACCCCAGCGTCCCCATCGGACCGGACGACAGTGCAAACGTCGAGGTGGAGCGCTTCGGCGAGCCCGTCGTTCCCGACTTCCCCATCCCCTACCACACAGAGATCATGGAAAGCTTCAACGGCGTTGACATGGACTCCGCCGGACGCGTCGCTGGCAACGGCTTCTACTATCTCATGGGCGACATCGCAAGACTGCACAGCGCCATTCTCGCCTATGCACGCGACTTCATGATAAACAAGGGCTTTATCTACTGTATTCCGCCCTTCATGATCCACGGCAACGTCGTCGAGGGCGTAATGTCGCAGACGGATATGGACGCAATGATGTACAAGATCGAGGGCGAGGATCTCTATCTCATCGGCACGTCGGAGCACTCCATGATAGGCAAGTTCATAGATCAGGTCATTCCCGAGGAGACGCTTCCCCAGACGCTCACCTCCTACTCCCCCTGCTTCCGCAAGGAAAAGGGCGCGCACGGCATAGAGGAGCGCGGCGTATACCGTATACATCAGTTTGAAAAGCAGGAAATGATCGTCGTATGCAAGCCGGAGGATTCCATGGCATGGTACGAGAAGATGTGGCGCTTCTCCGTCGAGCTGTTCCGCTCCATGGAGATACCCGTGCGTCAGCTTGAGTGCTGCTCAGGCGATCTTGCCGACCTCAAGGTCAAGTCCTGCGATATAGAGGCATGGTCCCCGCGCCAGCAGAAATATTTCGAGGTCTGCTCCTGCTCCAATCTCGGCGATGCGCAGTCGCGCCGTCTCAGGATGCGCGTAAAGGGCGCGGACGGCAAAATGTATCTCCCCCACACGCTCAACAACACCGTCGTCGCTCCACCCCGTATGCTCATCGCGTTTCTTGAAAACCACCTCCAGGCAGACGGCAGCGTGACCATCCCCGAGGTGCTGTGGCAGTACATGGGCGGCACAAAGGTTCTCCTCCCGAAAAAATAAAAAAGGCGAAACAAAATCGCCGGTGAAGCGTATAAGCAGGTGCCGGAAAAAATCAGCGTCTGCTTAAGGAGGGTAAATATGATGAAAAAAATAATAGCTTCCGTTCTTGCGCTCATTCTTATAATGAGCATATGTCCGTTTTCATTTGCCGCGTCTGCCGCAACGGTGCTTGTCACCGACGAAAGCGGCAAGGCAGTAGCCGGAGCGAAGGTGCAGCTGTGCGACGACAAAACCTGCTTTGTGCAGGTCAGCGGAGCGGACGGCACGGCGGTCTTTGCAGACCTTGCGTCCGGCGAATATGAGGTGCATATACTCAAGGTCCCTGAGGGCTTTGCAAAAACCAAGGAAGTCAAAACGGTGAAGGCCGGCGGTACGCTGAGCTTTGCACTGAAAAGCGAGGGCGCGGCGGAGACAAAGTATCCCGAGCCTGCGAAAACCTACGCCTCTCTCGACGAGATAAACTTTGCCGATTACAGGCTCATTCTTGTCAACTACTGGGAGCCGTGGTGCCACTGGTGCCTTGAGGAGATGCCCGACTTTGAAAAGCTCTGGCAGGAATACAGGGACAAGGGGCTTCTCATCGTCGGAATGTACAGCTCCGAGGAGGACGCGGCGAAGACGATAGAGGAGCTTGGCATAAGCTATCCCACCGTTTTCTATGACGGGCCGTGCGAATTTACCGAGAGCGGCGTTCCGGCGACGGTGTTCTATGACGCCAAGGGAAATATTCTCCCCGCGAAGGCCGAGGATTTCATGGATCAGCTGACCGAGGCGGTCAACGAAACGATCGAAGCATACCTCGGCGGCGAGTTTGACGAATTTACCGACGAGGACAGCATGGAGATAAAGACGGAGCTTGACGGAATAGTCGGCGATGACGCAAAGATAAAGGAATACTGCCGTGAGATCGCCGAAGGCTATGCTGAATCCGGCGCGGGCGCATTCGTCGGCTATGCGGACTACGGCACATGGAAAGGACGCATCGACAGCCGCCTTGCCTGACCGCAAACAGCAGAATACTTTTCCGAGACTGTCAAAAAAGGTCTGTGAGGACTTCTTTGACAAGCTAAAGCCGGTGAAAGCTTGAATTGCTTTCACCGGCTTAAAATTTTGCTTATTTTCTTTTTCTTCCGCTCTGCTTTACGCTGTCCAGCTCGCCCATTGACGCGGCGAACTGACGCAGCAGCTCCTTCTGAGAACCTGTCAGATTCTTCGGCACAGAGAGTGTCACAGTGACGAACTGATCGCCCCTGCCGTTGCCGCGCAGATAAGGTATGCCCTTGCCGCGCAGGCGGAACACCGTACCGGGCTGCGTACCCTCGGGAACCGTCATTTTCACGTTGCCGTCAAGCGTCGGCACCTCGATCTCCGCGCCAAGAGCCGCCTGCGAATATGTGATGGGCTGCTCGAGAAGGACGGAGTTCCCGTCGCGCTCAAAGCGTGAGTGGGGGCGGACGATGACCGACACAAGCAGATCGCCGGCGGGACCGCCGTTTGCGCCCGCGTTGCCCTTGCCGCGCTGGGAAATGGCCTGCCCGTCGTCGATACCGGCGGGGATGGTCACCTTTATCTTGTGCTGGCGGCGGATACTGCCCATGCCCTTGCAGGTCTTGCAGGGCTGGTGGATTATCTTGCCTCTGCCGCGGCACTTGCCGCAGGGCGCCTGCGACTGCATCACGCCGAAGGGCGTGCGCTGCGACTGCGTGACATAGCCGGTACCCTTGCAGTCGGGACATACCTCGGGCGTGGTGCCGGGGGCGCAGCCGGTGCCCTTGCAGTCGGGACACTGCTCGACACGCGCCACGGTGACTTCCTTTTCACAGCCGAAGGCCGCTTCCTCAAAGCTTATGTTCACGCTTGCGCGGATATTTTCGCCCTTGCGCGGCGCGTTGGGATTGCTCCTCTGACCGCCGCCGAAGCCGCCGAAGCCGCCGCCGAATATATCGCCGAATATGTCGCCCAGATCTCCGAAGCCGCCGAAGCCGCCGCCGAAACCCGCGCCGCCCGCGCCCGCGCCGTAGCTGGGGTCAAACGCCGCGTGGCCGAACTGGTCGTACTTCTTGCGCTTGTCGTCGTCGGAAAGTACCTCGTAAGCCTCGTTTGCCGCCTTGAACCGCTCCTCGCACTGCTTATCGCCGGGGTGCAGGTCAGGGTGGTTTTCCTTGGCTATTTTTCTGTATGCTTTTTTTATCTCATCGGCGCTCGCGCTTTTGTCAACGCCAAGCACCTCGTAATAATCTCTTTTTTCTGCCATAGCTCCTCCGATCCGCGCAAAACGCGCATCATCCGCCGCACCGGCGGACGCGTCCGCTCATTATACGGCGCTGCCTGTGTTTTTACGCGCCGTTGAGGCGGGGAAAACTCCTCGCCTCAACAGATTGTTGGTCACACTCCGTATCACGGGATGTGCGCCGGGACATCCGGAAAATTACTTCTTGTCGTCATCTACGACGGTGTAGTCTGCGTCGTAGTAATCCTGACCGCCCTGAGCGCCGCCCTGTGAAGGATCGGAGCCTGCGCCCGGCTGACCCTGTGCGCCGGCAGCCTGATACATCTTCTCGCTGACCTTGTAGAACGCCTGGGTAAGCGCCTCGGTAGCGGACTTGATAGCTGCGGTGTCGGTACCCTTGAGAGCGGTCTTCAGCTCCTCAAGCTTTGCCTCGACCTCACTCTTATCGGCCGCGTCGAGCTTGTCGCCCATCTCGGAGAGGGTCTTTTCGGTCTGGTAGACGATCTGATCGCCCTGATTGCGGACATCGACCTCTTCCTTGCGCTTTGCATCCTCAGCCGCGTACATCTCGGCTTCCTTGACTGCCTTGTCGATGTCTTCCTTGGACATATTGGAGGAAGCGGTGATGGTGATATGCTGCTCCTTGCCGGTGCCGAGATCCTTTGCGGAGACGTTGACGATGCCGTTGGCGTCGATATCGAAGGTGACTTCTATCTGAGGAACGCCGCGGCGCGCCGGAGCGATGCCGTCAAGATTGAAGCGGCCAAGGCTCTTGTTGTAAGCAGCCATCTCGCGCTCGCCCTGGAGAACGTTAACTTCAACGGAGGTCTGGTTATCGGCTGCGGTGGAGAAGACCTGGGACTTCTTCACGGGGATGGTGGTGTTGCGCTCGATGAGCTTGGTGCAGACGCCGCCGAGAGTCTCGATACCCAGAGACAGAGGAGTTACATCCAGCAGGAGCATACCCTTGGTATCGCCGGAGAACACGCCGCCCTGGATGGCCGCGCCGATTGCGACGCATTCATCGGGGTTGATGCCCTTGAACCCGTCCTTGCCGATGAGGGACTTGACCATTTCCTGAACTGCGGGGATACGGCTGGAGCCGCCGACCAGCAGGACCTTGGAGATGTCGGAGGGGTTAAGACCGGAGTCGGAGAGAGCCTGCTTTACAGGACCCATTGTCTTTTCGACAAGGTGATGTGTAAGCTCGTTGAACTTTGCCCTTGTGAGGGTCATATCAAGATGCTTCGGGCCGTTTGCGTCGGCGGTGATATAAGGCAGGTTGATGTTGGAGGTGGTTACGCCGGACAGCTCGATCTTCGCCTTCTCGGCCGCCTCGCGCAGACGCTGCATAGCGACCTTATCGCCGCTGAGGTCAACGCCCTCTGCCTTCTTGAACTCATCCACCAGGTACTTGGTGATGCACTCGTCAAAGTCGTCGCCGCCGAGACGGTTATTGCCCGCAGTCGCCAGAACCTCGATAACGCCGTCGCCTATCTCAAGCACGGAGACATCGAATGTGCCGCCGCCAAGGTCATAGACCATGATCTTCTGATCGGTTTCCTTATCAAGACCGTATGCAAGAGCCGCAGCGGTAGGCTCGTTTATGATACGCTTTACGTCGAGACCGGCGATCTTGCCGGCGTCCTTGGTCGCCTGACGCTGTGCGTCGGTGAAGTATGCAGGAACGGTGATGACCGCTTCCGTGACGCTCTGTCCCAGATACGCCTCGGCGTCTGCCTTGAGCTTCTGGAGGATCATTGCGGAAATTTCCTGCGGGGTATATGACTTGTTGTCGATGGTAACTTTGTAGTTGGAGCCCATTTCACGCTTGATGGAGGAAATGGTGCGGTCGGGGTTTGTGACCGCCTGACGCTTTGCAACCTGACCTACCATACGCTCGCCGGTCTTTGCAAATGCAACGACAGACGGGGTAGTGCGCGCGCCCTCTGCGTTCGGGATAACGACGGCTTCGCCGCCCTCCATGACTGCTACACAGCTGTTGGTTGTACCTAAGTCTATTCCTATTATCTTACTCATTGTGATTTCCTCCTATATAACGAAAATAATTTTTTACTTAATTTATATAACAAACGGCACATAGCCGGTTTGTCCTTTTTTAAATTCTTTTGGCAAAGCCAAAAGGGTGCGGGAAAATTAGTTTGTGCGTTCCTCCGGCAAAGCCAAAAGGGTGCGGGGTAAAACCCGATCAGTTTGCAACCTTGACCATTGCAAAGCGGATGACCTTGTCTCCTATCCTGAAGCCCTCCTGGAAGACCTCGACGATCTCGTTCTCGCCCTTCGTCTCATCGTCAATGTGCATTACCGCGTTGTGCAGCGCGGGATCGAACGTCTTGCCGAGACAGTCTATCTTCTCCACATGGAGCTTTTCCATGGTCGCATTGAACTGCGCCATTATCATCTCGACGCCCCTGCGGTACGCCTCATCCTCGGTGGAAGCTTTCAGCGCCCTTTCAAGATTGTCGTAAACCGGCAGGAACTTTGTGAGAACGTCCGCCTTGATGTCGTTGTAAAGGCTCTCCTTCTCCTTCTGGGAGCGGCGGCGGAAGTTGTCATACTCTGCGGCAAGGCGGAGGTACTTATCGTCCTTTTCCGCAAGCGCCTGAGCATGAAGCTCTTCCTTTTCCTTCTCCTCGGCTTTCTTGTCCTTCTTGGCGGGCTTCTTTTTGTTCTCGCCCTTCGTCTCTCCGGCGGGAGCGGCGTCCTTTATTTCCTCGCCCTTATCCGGGGCGGCGTTTTCCTTTTCTTCCTCCGCCTGAGCTGCGGTCTGCTTCTTTTCGTTATCTGTGCTCATTCGGATCATCTCCTTCTTTCATTGCCGGCTCAAAGCCTTACGCCGTTTTCATTCATCCTTCTTCGGCGGCTTCCGGCGGCCTATTATCAGTTTGTTGTGCATCCCCTCCGGGGGCGCGTCCCCCGTGCCGAGGCGTCTTGAAAGTCCTGCGGCAAGGGCGCTGAGCTTCGCGGCGACGGCCGAATAATCCATACGCGTCGGCCCGACCACGCCGATAAGCCCCTTTGTATTATCCCCCGCGTCGTAGGTCGCTATAACAACGCTGGAATCCTTCAGCTCCTCCGCCACGTTTTCCGGACCGATAAGCACCTGAACGCCGTTGTCGGCAAGCGATGCCAGCTCTTCGTCCGGCAGGATGTGATTCCCGCCCGAGAGATAGCTCATAAGGCGGTGCGCCTTGTCGGGGTCCCTGTATTCGGGCTGGTTGAGAAGCCTGTTCTCTCCCGCGACGAACGCCGTCGGTCTGAAGGCCTCCGACAGAACCTCAATGGCAAAGGACGCGATGACCGATGTAATGCCCATCGTGTCGTCCGCCGCCCGCTCCGTCGAGGAGATCAGCAGCGGGGTTATCTGCTCCTCGGAAATGCCCACGAAATTTGCGTTGAACAAAACCGAAAGCTTTTTCATCATCTGCTCCGTCACAGACACGGGAAGGTGAACAAGCTTGTTTTTCACCGTGCTGTCCGAGAGCATGACCACTATTATAAATGTGTTCGCGTCCACATAGATAATGTCGAATCTTTTGATGAGCGCAGGAGCGCGTGTGGTGAGGGCAAGAGCGGGATAATCGGTTATCTGCGAGGCAAGGCGGCTGACGTCGCTTATCGTCTCGTCAAGCTGCCTGAGCTTCACGTTGAGCCTGCTGTTTATCTCCTCCGTCTCCTCAAGGGAAAGCTTCTGCTTTTCCATAAGCTCGTTGACGTACATCCTGTACCCGGCCGGGGTAGGGACGCGTCCGGCGGAGGTGTGCGGCTGCTCAAGATAACCCATGTTCACAAGCTCCGCAAGCTCGTTGCGAATAGTCGCCGAGGAGCACCCAAGTCCCGCCTTCTCGGCGATGAACCTGCTGCCCACCGGTTCGGCTGTGCGGATATATTCATCCACAACTGCCGCAAGTATTTTCTTTTTTCTCTCGCTGACAGTCATTCCGTTCACCCTTAGCAAAGAGCCGTATCCGAACTCCGTCGGTTTTCAATTGTTTAGCACTCGCCTTCTCCGACTGTTGGCACTCTCTTTGTTCGAGTGCTAATATATCACCGTGCACACCCTTTGTCAATAGCCGCAGGGGCAAAAAAGCAAAATGTTAACACTTTATACACTTATCATGCCCATCCCGTGCCGATAAACGCAAAAATAAAAATTCCCTCTCCAGAGAGAGGGAATCATCTTGCTGAAAAACTCAGGACGCGGCGAGCGTCACGCGGTTGACTGCCTCGACAAGCTCCACGCACTGGCTTCTCGGGACAAGCGCAAGCGGCTGGCCGTCAACGACCGCCGCAAGCCTTTTCCGACGCATTTTCCTTCTTTTTCCGGATGCAAGGGGCGAAATATGTCCGTTTTTCGGTTGACATAAATTAGTTACTTGTGGTATATTGTTGACATTGCAGATAAAAGGAGCATTGTGCGATGAGAAGACATATCAAAGGTATTATATCGTTACTTTTATGCGCGGCGATTGTTGCCTCAGTCGGTGTGTCGGCTCTTGCCGCTCTTGAAGTCTCGAGTGCGCCGGAGGATACCGGCGACGGCACGACCATTCTTGACGAGGCCGCCATTTCCGAGAAGGTCAACGCGCTCATAAAGCAGTATACCGACGCCTCTCTCGTGGACAGCTCAAAGCTGGCCATTGCGTATACATATCTCGCCACGGGCAATTCGTGGTACTACAACCCCGATATGTGGTTTTACAGCGCGAGCATTTATAAGGTCCCGCTGATGATGATAATGGCGGAAAAGGACTCCAAGGGCGAGATCTCGCAGGATACCGATATCATGGGTCTGCCGCTGTCGCAGGTGGAGAAGATCGTGCTGGTCGATTCCAACAACGACTATGCCCACAACACCATGCGCTATCTCACCGGCGAGACGGTGAAGAAATCCTTTGAAAAGGGTACGCGCCCCATGTATCAGGCGTATTCCTCCCTCCCCGAAAGCTATTATCACAGCGACTTTGTGGAGTACAGCTATTTCACCGCCCGCTTCATGAACGACGTGATGTGTACGCTCTATAACGATCAGAGCCGCTTCCCGAACATAATCGGTCTTCTCAAGACCGCCCAGCCGCAGAATTATTATCACCTCAAGCTCGGCGATACATATCAGATCGCGCAGAAGTACGGCTATTACAAGGATTCGCGCAACACCGAGTGGCACAACAACACCGGCATCATCTACACTCCCAACCCCATAGTGCTCACCGTAATGACCGCGGACGCGAAAAAGGGAGAGCAGTTCATGGGCGATCTGGCGGAGCTGTTTGTCAACTATACTCTTGAGCTGGACACCAAGCTCAGCGAATACAAGGCCGAGCAGGAGCGCGCCGAGCAGGAGCGCATAGCCGCCGAGCAGGCCGCCGCCGAGGCCGAGGCAAAAGCCAAGGCCGAGGAGGAAGCGCGCATAGCCAAGGAAGAGGCCGATAAAAAGGCCGCCGAGGAAGCCGCGCTGAGAGCCGCCGAAAAGGAGGAAAAGGCAGCGGCGCGCAAGGCCGTTATCTCAAAGATACTCAGATACGTCGGCATTGCCGGCGCCGTGATAGTCGCCGTTCTGATAGCGGCGGCCGTCGTCACCTCCATGCGCAAGCGCAGGGAGCTTGAGGAAATGCCTGCGCCGCGCCGCCGAGGCAGGCGCGGTTACGATGATTACGGCGATTACGAGGATGAAGACGACTACGACGAAGACGAAGACGATTATTACGACGAAGATGACTACGACGAAGACGAAGACGACGAGGACGATTACGCCCCGCCCGCACGAAGAGCGGTAAGCGCAAAGCCCGCAGGCAAAGCGGCAGACGCGAAGCGGTCAGGCAAAGCGCCCTCTCCGTTCGCCGGCATCCTGCACAGGGACGCCTCTCCCGCCCGCGGCATGAGCGGGCGCGGCTATGCCGATTATGACGACGAGGACGAGGAAGACGATGAGGACGACGATGTTGTTCTCTACTCTCCGAGAAAGAGCGCCGGAGCGTCCGTTTCCGCCGTCAGACGCCGCGCCTTTGCCGCGGATACCGCTGCGGACGATGATGGCGGTGCGCCGCGGAAGGTGCGCGGCATGAAGGAGCGCCGGAACACCGTTTCCGCCGGAAGGCTTGCCGCATACGACGATCGCGACGATTACGAGGACGAGGATGAAGAAGACGAGGAGGACGGTTACGTCCCGCCCGTGCGCACCGCGTCCCGTAACCGGCGCACTGCCGCACCGCGCAGAGCCGCCTCTTACTACGACGATGAAGACGAGGATGCGGATGAGGACGACGAGGACGGTTACGTCCCGCCCGTGCGCAGAGCGCCGCTTACGCAGTCCGCAAAAAGCTCCTCCCCCGCCCGCAGGAGCTTCCGGAGCGTCGGGGACGATGAGGACGAGGACGACGAGCTGTCGTCAATGTTCGGCAGAGGCGGCAGAGGCGGCAGAAGCGGCGGCTATTCGCCCAGACACTGAATCATGTTCCCACGCCTTCCGCCGGAACGGCAAAAAAATCCTCCCTGCGCCGGAGGATGCCCAAAAACCTTTGCGCGCAAGGAGACTCGTATAATAAAGATGAAAAAAACCGTCATTCCGCTTGTTCTGCTTATTGCACTGTGCCTGTCGCTGTGCGCCTGCGGCAGCTCCTCCGGCTACGGCGTGTCGTCGATCGTCACGCTTGTCGAGCAGGATTATTCTCTGGGCTTCCGCAACGACGACCCAGTTTACTTCTATGTCACCGCCGCGCTTGAGACGCTTGCCGCAGAGGGCAGGATTGAACAGCTCACCGCAAAATGGTTCGGACAGGATATCATAAGCTTCCGGAAAAACGCCGACGCCCTGTCCCAGCTCACACCGCCCGACCCGAGGGTCTTCATCATCGGCGTGGACATAAACGCCTTCCCGATGGCATACCTGTCCAACGGGCAGTTCTGGGGCTTTGATGTGGAGCTTGCAAACGCCGTGTGCGAAAGGCTTGGCTGGACGCTGCAAATGCAGGCCATAGAAAAGGAAAATGCATATATCGAGCTTTCCTCCGGAAATATCGACTGCGCATGGGGCGGCATCGCGCTCATGCAGGAGGATATTGACGAAAAGAAGCTCACACAGTACGGGCCGTATGTACATAACGATATCGTCATCGCCGCAAGAGCCGGGTCAAGCATACGCAGCAAGCTTATGCTCTCCGGCAAGAATATGTGCATGAGCTCCACCTCAGAGGCGATGGACGCGCTCAACACCGACCCGTCTATCGCAAAGCGCCTCGGTCAGATCACAAGGCTTGCCGGCGGCACGGCGGAGTGCTTTGAAAATCTCTACGCCGGAAAGTGCGACGTCGTTCTCACAGACAGCACGGCGCTTTATTACTTCAACTGTCACTGATGCGGTATATCGGCTTCACAGTAAATGACGACGAGTGATCCGGGTGCAGGCAGGGTCTGCGCCGTGCATCCGCGGCGGCGCCGCGCTCCGGAAGCGGCCGCGCCCCCATGCAGGCCTTTCAATGACTGCCGAATTTGAGGTTTTCCGATTTTACTGACTGTCCGGGCGGCGCCGCGGCGCTGCTTAAAGGGGAAACAACGCCCCCGTCCGCCGGCCGCGGCCGGCGGCGGAGACGTTGTTTTTTTGCGCGGCGCGGGCCTCGGTCAGATGCCGTCGTCGGCTACGCTGTCGGTTCTGAACAGAAGCGACACGCACCACAGCGCGGACAGACCTACCAGCGTGTAGATCACGCGGCTGACCGTTGCGGTCTGACCGCCGAACAGCCATGCAACAATATCAAAGCGGAAAAGTCCCACGCTGCCCCAATTGACGCCGCCTATGATGGCAAGGATAAGGGCTATGCGATCCATTATCATGTAAATTTTCTCCTCTCAATGAAGTACATTCGCTATTATTTCCAGGAGGGTCAAGAAATATTCAGGCTTCCCGCTCTTTACAAAAAACCGGAAAACGTATATTATATCTGAGAAAAAAAGTTTTGATCCACAAACGGAAGGGCAAAGCAATGGAAAGTAAGGTTTTTGAATTTATAGAAGCGGAGCAGCTCCGGCAGAACAATAATGTCGAGCTTATCGCATCCGAAAATTTTGTCAGCGAGAACGTTATGAAAGCCGTCGGAAGCTGTCTTACAAATAAATACAGCGAGGGCTACCCCGGCAGGCGCTATTATGGCGGCTGTCAGTGTGTGGACGCGCTGGAGAGCTACTGCAAGAGCAAGTGGCAGGAGGTCTTCAGGACGGATTACGCTGTCAACGTTCAGCCGCACTGCGGAAGCGGGGCAAATATGGCGGCTTACATGGCGGTGCTCAGCCCCGGCGATACAATATTGTCCATCGCGCTGGACGACGGCGGGCATCTTACCCACGGAAGCCCCGTGAATTTTTCCGGCAAGCTTTACAATATCGTCAATTACGGTATCGACGAAACCGGCCGCATCGACTATGAGGACGTCAGGCACAAGGCGGAGCAGTTCCGCCCGCAGCTTATACTTGCCGGCGCGTCCGCTTACAGCCGTGAGATAGATTACAGGATCTTTGCCGAAATCGCGCGCGCTGTCGGCGCGTATTTCATGGTGGATATGGCTCATGTGGCAGGGCTTATCGCCGCGGGGGATCATATTTCTCCCTTCGGTCTGGCGGACATCATCACGACCACCACCCATAAAACGCTGCGCGGTACGAGAGGCGGTCTGATATTCAGCACTCAGGAGCTTGCAAAGAAAATCGACAGCGCCGTATTCCCCGGTACGCAGGGCGGCCCCTTGCAGCATATAATCGCCGGAAAGGCGGTCACGGCGGAGGAGGCCTGCACGGAGCAGTTCCGTCAGTATATCCATCAGGTCTGCCGCAACGCGAAGGCAATGGCGGCGGAGTTTGCCGCCCTCGGCTATGACGTTGTGAGCGGCGGCACGGACAACCATATGTTCGTCGTCGATTTCAGCCGCACTCACCCATACCTCACCGGCAAGACGGTTCAGGACACTCTGGACGGGTACGGCATCACGCTCAACAAGAACTGCGTTCCCGGCGAAAAGAGGAATCCCACCCAGACAAGCGGCGTAAGGATAGGCACCCCCGCCATGACCACAAAGGGCTGGAAGGAGGAGGACTTTATCCTCTGCGCAAGAAAGATCGACGGCATAATCCGCACTGTGCCGCAGGGCTGACGCGCCGCGGGAAAATTATTTTTGCGTTCGACAAAAGCGGTGTTCTTTCGCTCTTTACAAGGCGCGGCAAAAGCGCTATTATAATCTCACAGCTTATCCAATTGATCCGCGTGGATCAGGCTCATATCTTTATCCCACATTCTCTTAATGCCCCGTGACCGAAAGCCACGGGGCATCTTTTTTGATATATTAAAGAGTTAAGAGTGGAGATAACTCCTCACTGAACAAAGCTTTTCACAGAAACAGCTTCTTTACAAGCAGCAGGAGCGCGCAGAGGAATACCAGCAGCGTGAACATCAGAAGCCCCTTCATGCCCTGCGTTCTGATATATTCGCGCATATCGGGCGCGTTTCCGAATTTCTTTTTCAGCTTTATATTGGATGAAAGCAGATTGAGCACATAGAAAAAGACAAAGAATATCGCAAGCAGCAGTCCCAGCGCCGCAATTATCCCGTAAATTTCCTTATCAAGCATTTTTATTATCCTCCGGTCAGAAGCGTGTAATTGTATTCGGTATACGCATTGTTCAGCCAATGCGGGAGCTGTTGAGCATGGCGTCCTTCAGCTCCATGAGCTTCGGGGAGAGATCGACATAATACCCGTGGGGATTTGAAAAGCGCTTGACCTCCGGCCAGAGCGTACTCACCTGATAGGCACAGCTGCGCTTTATGTCGATAAGCGCGGGGCAGTCATACACAAGCTCTCCGCCGCGGAACACCGGCACAAGCAGCTCGTGCGCCTCAAAATTCTCCATGACCTTGGTCTTCCAGCGGGCGACCGGGTGGCACAGCTCAAGAGGCTTCGTATCGTCCACGATCTCGTCGTGCAGCGTGATATAATCCGCCTCCGCCATGCCGGTTCTGCGGTTATAAAGGCGGTATACCTTCTTGAAGCCCGGATTCGTTATCTTGTCTACGTTTTCGCTTATCTTGATTTTCGGGATGATATTCCCGTCCTTATCCTCCACCGCGCACAGCTTGTATACCCCGCCGAACACCGGGTTGCTCCTTGAGGTGATGAGCCTTTCGCCCACGCCGAAGGAGTTGATGCACGCGCCCTGAGAGAGTATCTCCGTTATGATATTCTCGTCGAGAGAGTTTGAAACTGTTATCGCGCACTCCGTCCAGCCAGCCTCGTCGAGCATCTTCCTCGCCTTTTTTGTAAGATACGCCATGTCGCCCGAATCAAGGCGGATGCCGCATTTCGTGATGCCAAGCGGCTTAAGAACCTCGTTGAAAGCGCGTATCGCGTTCGGCACACCCGAACGGAGCGTGTCATAGGTATCGACAAGCAGCGTTGCGGCGTTGGGATATGTCCGGCAGTAGGAGAGGAAAGCGTCATACTCACTCGGGAACATCTGCACCCATGAGTGCGCCATCGTACCCGCCGCCGGAACGCCGTATATCTGATCGGAGACGGTGCATGCCGTACCGGCGCAGCCGCCGATAAACGCCGCCCTTGCGCCCGTCACCGCGCCCGCAATGCCCTGTGCGCGGCGTGAGCCGAACTCCAGCACGGCGCGTCCGCCCGCAGCGCGGCAGATACGGTTCGCCTTGGTTGCGATAAGGCTCTGATGATTTATCTCAAGGAGAATATACGTCTCAAGAAGCTGCGCCTGTATCGCTGGTGCGCGCACGGTGATCACCGGCTCTCTCGGGAAGATGGGCGTTCCCTCCGGTACCGCCCAGATATCGCCGGTGAATCTGAAATTGCTGAGGTAATCCAGGAAGCCCTCGTCAAAAAGGCCGCGTGAGCGGAGATATTCTATATCCTCCCGGTCAAAGTGCAGGTTCTGAACATAGTCGATTATCTGCTCAAGTCCGGCGGCGATGGCAAAGCCGCCCTTATCCGGTACGTCGCGGTAGAACACGTCAAAATACGTGATCATATCCTGCATACCCTCTTTGAAATAGCCGTTGCCCATGGTAAGCTCATAAAAATCGCAGAGCATCGTAAGGTTTATACCGTTGGCGGACTTCATGTAAATTACCTCCAGAAAATAGTGGGAGAAAAGCTTTTATAAAAGTGAGGAGTTATACTTCTCAATCGCCTTTTTCAGAATATCTATTGCGCGCTCTATGTCCTCGCAGCAGATCGTGTACGCAAGGCGCACCTCGTTCCTGCCCTTGCCGGGCGTGGCATAGAACGGCTCGCCGCAGGCAAGGAGCACCGTGTCTCCGTTATCGTCAAACTCGGTAAGCATGAACTGCTGGAGCTTGTCCGCATCGTCCACCGGCAGAGACACCATCACATAGAAAGCGCCCTTGGGCGTTTCGCATTTTACGCCCGGTATCTCATGCAGCTTTCTTATCATCGTGTCGCGGCGGCGGTTATATTCCTTCTTCACCTCGTCGAAATATCCGTCGGGAAGCGAATAGAGCGCGGCGGCGCCGAGCTGATCGACGGTGGCGGAGCACAGGCGGCACTGGCACCATTTGAGAGCCTGCTCCATAAACCGTTCGTTCTTTGATATTACCATACCTATTCTTGCGCCGCAAGCGGAAAAGCGCTTGGAAACGGAGTCTATCACTATAACGTTGTCTTCGTAGCCTTCAAACTGCAATGAGCTGAGAAGCGGCTCGTCGGAATAGACGAACTCCCTGTAAACCTCATCGCAGACGAGGAACAGCCCATGCTCCTTCGCAATGTCGAGAATGACCTTGAAATCGTCCCGTGAAAGGACGTTTCCGGTCGGGTTGCCGGGGGAGGTTATGAATATGGCGCGGGTCTTTTCGTTTATGCACCTTTCGATATTCTTCCTGTCGGCGTAGAAATAGCCGTTTTCGGGAGAGGTGGGTACGGGGCGGATAACGCCGCCGGCAAGCGTGACGGCGGTGGCGTAGTTGGGATAGAACGGCTCAGGGATTATTATCTCGTCCCCGTCGTCCAGAATACACGCCATTATCATCTGGAACGCCTCGCTTCCGCCGCTTGCGACAAGGATGTCCTTCCTGTCAAGCTTCACGCCGATCCTGCCGTAATATTCCCTCACCGCGTCCAGAAGCTCCGGTATGCCGTCGGAGGGCGCGTAGGCAAGCACCGGCTCGGAAAAGCTTCTGAGCGTATCGAAGAATATATCCGGCGTCTTTACATCAGGCTGTCCGATGTTGAGCGGGTATATCCTTATTCCGCGCTTCTTTGCATCGTCTGCCATGCCGCTGAACTTCCGCATAGGTGAAAGACCGCATTTTTCTATTTTTGACGAGTATTTCATTATATTTACCTCATATCTCAAAGCCCAAAATCTGAGCTTTCCCTTTCAAATACCTTGTTTTTTTCCGCCCAGCGGCTTCTGAAGCCCGGAGGGCAGACGGCCGCGGGAAAGCCGTATCTTCCCCACTTTGCAAAAAATTCCCGCTCCTGCTCTATGCACATACCGCTAAGCTGCGTAAAATCCGCCGCGGCGCAGCTTTCCGCAAGGGCTATCCATCCGCTCTGTATCTCATCGCGCTCGGCATAATACTCCGCCGGAAGCCTCTTCCCTATGAGCGAGCGGCGGAATTTTTCGCTTTTCCGCCAATAATATTCACTGCCGGTGTCGTTTTCGTAGAACACCGGACATACCGGCTTGCTGCCGAACAGCCACGGCTTGAAAAGCGACACGCACGGGCAGGATGAGCCTGTGAGCCACAGGATCGTTCTGTCCTTTGTCACGTCCGCAACCATGGACTGCGTCGTATGGTCTCCAACCAATCCCCCGAAGTGCATACACGGGCTTGAAACGCTGCCCGAAGCAAAGGGAGCCTTTGCGTCATGCGCACGAAGCGCCGACATCATATCCCCCGCATTTTCCGCGCTTTCAAGCATTTTCCCGGTAATGGCGCGGCGTCTGTCCGCACAGGAAAACGTTGAAAAAATAAAGTCGGAATGAGCCTTTTTAAAATCAAGTCTTTCGCCGGAGTATGCGTCGGCATCGCTGCCAAGGGTAAGACGGTTGGAGATGGTAGCTCGGTCGTACCCCTTCCATGCCCATTCTTTATGGAAGGTCTCGAGCACGTATAATTTTTCCGTATCGCCTATAAGAAAGGAATTGTTATAATAAAACTCATGGTCATAGCCGCAGCTGCCGCCCTGACCGTACTTTTCAAGATTTTCAATGATACATTCAAGCGCCTGCGCGGCGCTTTCGCTTCTTTCAAGCGCAAGGCGGAGAAGATCCATGCCGGTAAGAGCGTCCCTGCCGTAACCGCCCTTTGTGAACACGGCCTCGTTGCCTATGCACACGCCGCAGTCGTTCACGCCCATCTCCGCGCCCCACATCCACTGCGGACGCGAAAGCAGGACCGCGTGCGTCTCCTTGACCTGATCTACATCTAAATAGGTCGTGCGCTGCACGGCTCTTCTTTCATGCGCCGCCGGCTTTTTGCGCGAATATCCGATAACAAGATCCGTGTCAAAATGCATGAGCGCATCGTGATATTCGATTATCTGCACTTCATTGGGACTTCTGTCGCTGTTCTTGGCAAAAAGCAGCCGTCCGTCCTTCGTAAAGCCGAGAGTATCGCACATTTTTCCGTTCTCCGTAAGTAACTTTTATAAACACAAAGTATATCACAAAGATGTTAAGAAAAGCAAACATTTTTCCGTGCGCGGGGGTTTGCTTTTGCGCACATATTCTGTTATAATCACAACATCTTCTATATTATATTTATATCTTGAAAAAAGGCGGAAAATCTGCTATACTTAATTGATTTGGTATGACAGATTTTCCGTGTGTTTTCCGGAGGTTATATATATGAATTCACTCAACGATCTTTGGCAGGAGATCATTAAATTTCTTGCCGGAAAAATGAATGAATCCGCGCTTCAGACATGGTTCTCCGACTGTGAGCCGGTGGAGATGGACGACAGCCGTTTTGTCATCCATACCTCGAACGACTTCAAGCGCGACGTTATAGACAGCAGATACACCTCTCTTATAAAGGAAGCCCTCAATTACCTTTTCTCTGCCGATTTTGACATCGTAGTTCTTGCCGGAGACGAGATAAACGATTATGTCAAGACCGAGAAGTCGGACAATTCCCTGCCCGAGACCGCCGGATACACCTTTGACCGCTTTATCGTCGGCACCTCAAACAAATTCGCCCACGCGGCGGCAATGGCCGTGGCGGAAAAGCCGGGACAGGCCTACAACCCGCTTTTCATATACGGCAACTCCGGTCTTGGCAAAACGCATCTTCTGCTGGCGATAGGGCAGTATATCCACGAAAAAACGCCGGGTAAAAAAATCGTCTATATCAAGGGCGATGAATTCACGAACAACATGGTGCGCTCGATACGCGACGGCACGGCGGAGGAGTTCCGCACGAAATACAGAAACGCAGACCTGTTCCTTGTGGACGATATTCAGTTCATTGCCGGCAAGCAGCAGACGCAGAACGAATTTTTCCACACCTTCAACAACATCTACGAGGCCGGACACCAGATAGTCATTACCTCCGACCGACCGCCGATGGAGATGAGCCTGCTGGACGACCGTCTGCTCACCCGCTTTGAGGGCGGACTTATGGCGGATATCCAGCCGCCCGACGTGGAGACAAGAATGGCGATCACACGCAACAAGGCCTCTCAGCTGGGTCTTGTGCTGTCGGACGAGGCGGTGGTATACATCGCGGAAAAGATAACCGCGAACATCCGCCAGCTTGAGGGCGTTATAAAAAAGCTCACCGCGTATAAGGAGATACTTGACGAGGTGATAACGATAGATTCCGTACAGCGCGCCATAAACGACGTGATACGCGACGGCGAATATATCCCTAAGCCCGATGAGATCATACGTGAGTGTGCAAGATATTATAATATAAGGGAGGATGAGCTTACAGGTCAGTCCCGCTCCAAAAATCCGACGATGGCGCGGCAGGTGGCGATGTACCTCATGCGCTCGCTCACGAATATGTCGTTGAAGGACATCGGCGCAAGCTGCGGCGACAGAAACCACACGACAGTCCTCTCCTCGATACGCAAGGTAGAGGATCTTCTGAAAAACGGAACGGAAATGGCGGCTACGATAAGGGACATCACCGGCAATATCAACAGCTGATCTGGCTGCCCGATTTTTCAACATAAGGCTGTTCAAAGTTCAAAGACGCAATGTTGAAAACTTTCTGAACGGACCGGATGTTGAAAGACAAAAAATTACAAACATTTTTTTCAACACGAAAAACGGCGCGTTCTCTTGCCTGAAACGGGTTTTGAACAAAAAAAACGCCTACTAATTCTTTTACTAAAAAATACTTATTTACTTACTTACAGAGCGAAAGCGCTTTGTGTGACAACGCACGGAGGAAGGATTATGAAATTCACTTGTGACAAATATGAGCTTCAGCAGGCTGTCGCGGTCTGCTCGAGAGCGACTGCGGCAAAAAGTCCCGTTCCCGCGCTTGAGGGTATCCTTATAACGGCCGGCGATACGCTGCGCCTGACGGGCTACGATCTCAAAAAGGGTATCTATACGGATATCGACGCGGATATCGACGTGTGCGGAAGCATCGTCGTAAACGCAAGGCTGTTCGGCGAAATGATCCGCCGTATGCCCGATGGGCGCGTTTCGTTCAGCGTCGATGAAAACGAGAACGTATACCTCAAATGCGGCAAGAACGAATATAAATTCATGGGCATCAGCACGGACGATTACCCCGAAATACCCACTATCGACAACGGAAGCTCCATGACCATGCCGATGGCGATACTCAAGAGCATGATAAACCAGACCATTTTTGCCGTTGCGGATACGGACGTAAGACCCATATACACCGGCGCTCTGTTCGAGGTCGAGGAAAAGGAGCTTACAATTGTCGCGGTAGACGGGTACCGCCTTGCAAAAAGGGTGGAGAAGCTCAACGATGCAAAGCTGAAAAAATCAAGCTTCGTCGTTCCCGGCTCGTCCCTTTCGGATGTTGAGAGAATATGCACGGAAGGCGAGGGAAACGTCGATATAAACGTCGGCGCAAAGCACATATCGTTCTCTATCGGCGGAACGGTCGTTATAAGCCGCCGTCTCGAAGGCGAGTTCATGAATTACAGAAAATCCATCCCGACGGAGTTTGAGCACAAGATAACCGTGTCGAAATCGGAATTTATGACCTCAATAGAACGCGTCGCGCTCATCATCTCAGAAAAGAACAACAGCCCCGTGCGCATGACCTTCAACGACGGGTACATATACCTGCGCTGCCAGAACCCCGTCGGCGTGGCAGAGGATGAATGTTTCTGCGACGGCACGGGCGGCGGAATGGAAATAGGCTTCAACAACAGATATATGACAGACGTGCTCAAGGCCTCCGGCAAGGACAAGCTGCTCATCTGCATCAACTCACCCTCATCCCCGTGCATCATAAAGGCCGAGGACGAAAGCGACGCGTTTACGTATATGATCCTGCCGGTAAGGCTGAAGGCGTAATCGAGTGAGGAGCTTTTCACTTGAAAGAAAGGGTTTTGAAAAACGAAAAAAATGGAAAAAATTACTATAAATACAGAATTTATCAAGCTTGAATCGCTTCTGAAATTCGCGGGTCTGTGCATGAGCGGGGGAGAGGCGAAAAACGTCATTTTAGATGGTCTTGTAAAGGTCAACGGAGAGGTCTGCACCATGCGCGGGAAGAAGATACGTGCGGGCGATACGATAGAGTACGGCGGAAAAATTCTGACGGCAGAATATGAGGGTTGACAGAATCGCCCTTCAGGGCTGGCGCAATTATGAATTTGCGTCGGTGGAGCTTTCGCCGGGTACAAATGTCATAACCGGACGCAATGCCCAGGGCAAGACGAATCTTTTAGAGGCGGTATACATGCTCTCCTGCGGGAGAAGCTTCCGGAGCCGCTTAGACAGGGAGCTTGTCGGCTTTGATTTTTCCGACGCGGAAATACTCGCGGATGTGTACAGTCACGGCAGGGAGCAGACGGTCAGATTGCTGCTGCACCCGGGACAGCCGAAAAGAATCACGGTCAACGGCGTGAAAAAGACGGCGGGGGAGCTTTCGGAAACGATGAACGCAGTGCTGTTCTGTCCGGACGATCTCAACCTTATAAAGGACGGGGCGGCGGTGAGAAGAAAGCTTCTTGATAACGCGATAAGCCAGATCCGCCCGAGATATGCCGAGCTTCTTTCGCAGTTCAACAGATTTTACGAGCATAAAACGCGGATATTGAAGGATTGGCGCGAAAAGCCCGCGCTGCTTGAAACACTGGATGATTTCTCAGACGGCATGGCGAGAACGGGCGCGCAGATAATCCGCTACCGCGCCGCGTTTGCCGCACGGCTCAACGAGACGGCGGCGCCGATCCACGCGGAATTTTCCGGAAACGGCGAGAAGCTGGAGATAGGCTATAAAACCGTCAGCACAGTGAGCGATACATCCGCGCCGTCAAAGAATATATATTTTGAGATATGCGCCCACCAGGAGAAGCACCGGCAGGCGGAGCTTGACAGCGGACAGTGCCTGACCGGCGCGCATAAGGACGATCTTGAGATATTTATAAACGGCTCTCCCGCACGTGCGTTTGCCTCTCAGGGGCAGACGAGGACGGCGGCGCTGTCAGTAAAGCTTGCCGAGCGGGAGAT
This sequence comes from uncultured Eubacteriales bacterium, assembly GCA_900549485.1. Classification (GTDB taxonomy): domain Bacteria; phylum Bacillota; class Clostridia; order Oscillospirales; family Oscillospiraceae; genus Limivicinus. Next base: position 25,880 of record UROG01000003.1, on the reverse strand, counting down.
TTTTCTCAGGGAAACGGGAGAGTATCCGATATTGCTTCTGGACGATGTGCTGTCGGAGCTTGACGCAAAGCGGCAGGAATTTGTACTCAACCGCATAGGCGGCGGGCAGACGCTCATAAGCTGCTGCGAGGACGAGGGCATCTCATCCCGCACAGGCGGGAAGGTCATATTTGTGGAAAAAGGGAAAACCAGATAGAGTGAGGAGTTGAATCGCCGCGTGAGCGGCTCAACATCTCAACTCTTAACTCTCCACTCTATATTGTATATTGTACTATGTATATTCACATCGGAAAAGGCACGGTTATCGACGAGAGGGAAATAATCGGCATATTCGATCTTGACATCACCTCTCAGTCGCACATAACAAGAAAATATCTCAGCGCGGCCGAAAAAGCCGGACAGGTCATAAACGCGGCGGAGGATATTCCAAAATCCTACGTAGTGACCGAGGCAGGCGGGATAAAAAAGCTCTATCTCAGCCAGATGGCTGTATCCACTCTGCTCAGGCGGGCGGAAAACCTCAATAAAGCCGGAGAGATTTTTTTATAAGCTGAACGGAAAAATTCTGATCCGTATATGTTCCGGCAGTCAAATAATTTCGCTGAAAAAAGTAAAACTCGATAAGGAGAAAAGATAAAAGAATATTTGGGTGATAAAGCGGAGATACCCTCTCCACTCTCCACTCTTTACTCTTAACTCTTGAAATAAAGATGTCTGATTTGATAGAAAACGTAAACAAAAGCGCGGAGGAATACGACGCATCGCAGATACAGGTGCTTGAAGGGCTTGAGGCCGTAAGAAAGCGCCCGGGTATGTATATCGGCTCCACCTCGTCATCGGGTCTGCACCATCTCGTGTATGAGATCGTCGATAACGCAATCGACGAGGCTCTTGCGGGCTTCTGCACCGATATAGAGGTGACGATAGAAAAGGGCGATATAATCCGCGTTGAGGACAACGGGCGCGGTATCCCCGTCGATATACAGGAGCAGACAGGCAAAAGCGCGCTTGAGGTCGTGTTCACGGTGCTGCACGCGGGCGGTAAGTTCGGCGGCGGCGGCTACAAGGTCTCCGGCGGTCTGCACGGCGTCGGCGCGTCGGTCGTCAACGCGCTTTCCGAATGGCTCGAGGTTCAGGTGCATAAGGACGGGAAAATATACCAGATGCGCTTTGCAAGGGGCGCTATCACGCAGGAGATAACCGTCGTCGGCGAAACGGACAGGCGCGGCACAATCGTCCGCTTCAAGCCCGATCCGGAAATGTTCGACGACACGGTATACAGCTACGACATCCTCCATACCCGTATGCAGGAGCAGGCTTTCCTCAACGCCGGCGTTTCTATCATGCTCAGCGATGAGCGCGGCGAAGAAGAAAAAAGCGAAAAGATGTGCTATGAGGGCGGCATAAGGGAATATGTGAGCTTTATAAACAAGAACAAGACCCCCATACACGACGAGATAATATATCTCTCCGGTCAGAAGGGCGACGCCGTGGCGGAGATAGCGATACAGTATACCGACGTATACAACGAAAGCATAGTCTCCTTTGCAAACGACATACACACTCCAGAGGGCGGTATGCACGAAACCGGCTTCAAGACGGCGCTGACAAGGGTCATAAACGCCTACGGCGCGAAGACGAACGTCATAAAGGGCGACGATAAGGTCAGCGGCGAGGACGTGCGCGAGGGCATCACGGCGATAATCTCCGTAAAGCTTCCGGAGGCGCAGTTTGAAGGACAGACAAAGCAGAAGCTCGGCAACGCGTATATAAGAACGCTTGTTGACGGCATCGTCAACGATCAGCTCACCGAGTTTCTGGAGGAGCATCCCGCCGTCGGCAAGGCGATACTTGAAAAGGCGATGATGGCCAACCGCGCACGCGAGGCCGCACGCAAGGCGAAGGAGAGCGTCCGGCGCAAAACGGGGCTTGAATCCGGTCAGATGCCCGATAAGCTTCAGGACTGCAATGAGCGCGACCCGGGGCTGTGCGAAATATACATCGTCGAGGGCGACAGCGCCGCAGGCTCCGCCATTCAGGGGCGCGACTCAAGATTCCAGGCGATACTTGCCATGTGGGGCAAGATGCTCAACGTCGAGAAGGCAAGGGCGGACAAAATATACGGAAACGACAAGCTCTACCCGCTCATCGTCGCGCTCGGCGCCGGCATAGGGGACGAGTTCAACATAGAAAAGCTCCGCTACCACAAGATAATCATAATGGCCGATGCCGATGTTGACGGAAGCCATATCCGCACACTCCTGCTGACGTTCTTCTTCCGCTATATGCGCCCGCTCATTGAAAACGGCTATGTCTACTCCGCCGTTCCCCCGCTCTATAAGCTCACCCGCGGAAAACAGCAGAGGGTCGCCTACTCGGATGAGGAGCGCGACAGGCTCTCCGCCGAGATGCGCGCCGACAACCCCAACGCCAAGGTCGATATCTCCCGCTTCAAGGGTCTGGGCGAGATGGACCCGCACGAGCTGTGGGACACCACAATGGATCCCGAAAAGCGCTCCCTGCGCAGAATAACTCTCAACGACGCCATCCGCGCCGATCAGATCTTCAACGTACTCATGGGCGAGGACGTCGAGCCGCGCCGCGAATGGATAGAGCAGAACGCAAAATACGTCGTGAACCTTGACATCTGAAAAGAGAGCGGAGAGTTAAGAGTGGAGAGAGATGGATAATAGAGCGGCAAAGAACAAAAGCATGGCTTTCGCAATAAGAATGGTAAAGCTTTACAGATATCTCAGCGAAGAGAAAAAAGAATTTATAATCTCAAAACAGGCTTCTTGACCGAAAGACAGTTCAGCTCTCTTTACGCAGACGCCAATGAAATAAGAAAAATACTCTCATCGACAACAAAGACGGTAAACGAGCAAAAATAAGAACAAAAAAGTGCAGAAGTCAGAAAAAGTGAAAAGTAAAAGGGGAAAGTGAAGCAAGAAACATTCCACTCTCCACTCTTTACTCTCCACTCTTGATGAAAGTGCAATACTGCACAATTGGAGTAAAAATGCCACATAAAAGAGACTACAAACCGGAAGACATACTTTTCCCGAATCAGGTGATATACGAGTCGGAGCTTGTAAGCGAGATGCAGACAAGCTATATCGACTACGCCATGTCCGTCATCGTCGGCAGGGCGCTGCCCGATGTGCGCGACGGCCTCAAGCCGGTACACAGGCGCATACTCTACGCCATGTATGAGGACGGTCTGACCTCCGATAAGCCGTTCAAGAAATCCGCCACCTGCGTCGGCGACGTGCTCGGCCGTTACCATCCGCACGGCGACACGTCGGTATACGACGCGCTGGTGCGTCTTGCGCAGGACTTTTCCCTGCGCTACACGCTTGTGGACGGCCACGGCAACTTCGGCGACGTGGACGGCAACCCCCCCGCCGCCTACCGTTACACCGAGGCGAGGATGTCCAGGCTCTCAAACGAGATGCTGCGCGACATCGACAAGGAAACCGTCGATTGGGACCCCAACTTCGACGAAAGCCGCAAGGAGCCGAGGGTACTCCCCTCCCGCTTTCCCAACCTCCTTGTCAACGGCTCGTCCGGTATCGCCGTCGGCATGGCGACAAATATTCCCCCGCACAACCTCAACGAGGTCATAGACGCCTGCGTCTGCGTGCTGGATAACCCCGACGCCGGACTTTCAGAGCTTATGGAGCATATCAAGGGACCCGACTTCCCCACAAAGGGCATCATCATGGGCAGAAGCGGAATCCGTCAGGCGTATGCCACGGGGCGCGGCAAGGTGCTTGTCAGGGCGCGCACGGATTTTGAGGAGTACGGCAAGGACAAGCGCATAAGAATCATCGTTCATGAGCTTCCCTATCAGGTCAACAAAAAAATGCTCATCAAGAACATGGCCGATCAGGTCAGGGACAAGCGCCTTGAGGGTATCTCAGATCTGCGCGACGAATCAGACCGCAACGGTATGCGCATCGTTATAGAGCTGAAGCGCGACGCGAACCCGCAGGTCGTGCTCAACCGCCTCTTTGCCCAGACGCAGCTGCAAACAACGTTCTCAATAAATATGCTGGCTCTCGTCAACAACCAGACCCAGCCGAAAATACTCTCGCTCCGGCATATTCTGGACGAATATCTCACCTTCCAGGAGGAGATCATCGTCCGCCGCACAAAGTTCGATCTCAGAAAAGCGGAGGAGCGGGCGCATCTGCTGGAAGGCCTGCTCGTCGCGCAGGATAATATCGACGAGGTCATCCACATAATCCGCACAAGCTACGACAACGCAAAGCAGCGCCTTATGGAGAGGTTCAGCCTTTCCGACGTGCAGGCGCAGGCGATATGCGATATGCGCCTTATCTCCCTTCAGGGACTCAACCGCGAAAAGCTGGAGGCGGAGTATAAGGAGCTTGAGGGGAAGATAGCGTACTATAAGGAGCTGCTTGCAGACCCAGAGAAGATAAAGGGCGTACTCAAGGACGAGCTTATTGCCATCCGCGACAGATTCGGCGATGCGCGCAAGACCGAGATACAGGACGTTGCGGACGAAATAGACGCGGAAGATCTCATCGAGGAGGAGCAGTGCGTCTTCACGCTTACAAACGGCGGCTATATAAAGCGCATCCCCGTGAGCGAATACAAGGCGCAGGGGCGCGGCGGCAAGGGCATCCGCGCAATGACTACCAAGGACGAGGACTTTGTGGAGACCGTCTTTACCGCCTCCACGCATGACAATATCCTCTTTTTCACCTCCCTCGGGCGCGTGTTCATAAAGAAGGGCTATACCATTCCCGAGGCAGGACGCGCCGCAAGAGGCACGAATATCGTCAATATCCTCCAGATAGAAAACGCGAACAACGAAAAGATAAGCGCAATGATACGCTCAAGAAGCCTTGACGAGGACAGCTATCTCATGTTTGTCACGCGTCTTGGCACGGTCAAGCGTATGCGCCAGATCGAGCTAAAAAATATCCGCTCAAGCGGTATACGCGCACTCAACCTTGACGAGGGCGACGAGCTTATGAGCGTCTTTGCCACCACGGGCGGCGAGGACATTATGATCGCCTCAAAGGACGGTATGGCAGTCTGCTTCAACGAAAGCGACGTCCGCCCCATGGGCAGGACGGCGGTAGGCGTTCGCGGCATCAGGCTCAGAGAGGGCGATCGCGTCGTCGGCGCGGGCAGCACCGCACACGGCGCACAGATTCTCACCGTCACCGAAAAGGGCTACGGCAAGAGAACGTCTACGGATGAATACGCGGTGCGCGGCCGCGGCGGCGTGGGCATAAAGAACTACAACGTCACCGCGAAGACGGGACCTGTCGCCGACGTGAAGATAGTCACCGGCGAGGAGGATATCCTCCTTATAAGCGACGACGGCACCATAATCCGCACACCCGCCGACAGCATCTCACTCCAGTCACGCACCGCGCAGGGCGTAAGGGTCATGAGACTTCTTGAGGGCAGCAGGGTCATCTGCATGGAGACGACCGAAAAGGAAGCCGCCGGGGAAGGCGATACGCCGGAGGAGACGGAAAATGAATAAAAAGAAACAGCAGGGAACAGCGTGGACGGGTGTCGTTGTGGTGCTGCTGGGTGCGATAATGGCGGCGGCCGAGGGCGCGCTCCCGTTTCTGGTGATAGCCGTCATCGCCGCAGTCATCTGCATCGTGAACGCCGCCGCAAAGAAAAAGTCCGTCGGCGCGGCGGCGGACAGAGCGGGCGCGGTGAAGCGCATGAGCGCGCACGAGACAAGCACAAGGGCATATTCCGCGCACGGCGGGGAAAGCGCCGCCATACGCTGCACTTGCAGCAAGGGCAAGCAGCGCTATCTCGATCAGGCGGCGATGTTCTATAAAAACGGGTTTATCGACCGTGCGGAATACAACCTCATGTGCGAAAGGTACAATAAGCTCGACCTCCCGGAGGGGTTTTAAAAGTGAGGAGTGAGGAATAAGGAACCAGTAAAAATGAAAACAGTAACCATCTATACCGACGGGGCGTGCTCGGGGAATCCGGGGCCGGGCGGCTGGGGCGCGATACTCAGCTATAACGGGCGCGAAAAGGAGCTGTCCGGCGGCGAAAGACAGACCACAAACAACCGCATGGAGCTGACCGCGGTCATTTCGGCGCTTGAAGCGCTCAGAGAGCCGTGCGCTGTTGAGCTGTATTCCGACTCAAAATACGTCATTGACGCGCTCAGCAAGGGCTGGGCAGAGTCGTGGAGAAAGAAGAACTGGATAAAATCCGATAAAAAGCCCGCGCTCAATCCCGACCTGTGGGAAAGGCTGCTCGATCTCACAGCGGTACACACCATGCGTTACCATTGGGTAAAGGGTCACGCGGACAACGAATACAACAACCGCTGCGACGCGCTCGCCGTCGCGGAAAGAGACAGACAGAATTAAAAGTGAGGAATTAGGAGCTTCATTAACTCCTCGCTCCTCACTGAATGAATCTCTCCACTCTTAACTCTTTAATATATCAAAAAAAGGACCGTGCATTAGAGGGTTGGAATTAGGGATTTGAAAAAGTATTTACCGGCATTCTCCAAGCGGAGAAGAATCAAGCCCACACAAATGGCAATGCCAAATGTGTGGGCTTGATTTCTACAGTTCTAATATTAATCCTTTGGATGGGTGGGAGGCTTTTTTAAATGCGTTTTTGATTGCACGCGCTTCGCACTCACCACGACCAGCGATTTCACGAATAATATCGTGACTGCTTTTTAGTTTGTCCGTAGGAAATGTCATCTTTACCGCCGTTCCGTCTAAATAAGTATCTATCGACTTGGTGCCTTCGCCGGTAACATATATACACTTACCACCAGAAGCAATGCAAAAGTTTCCGCCTAACTCCTTGCATATTTCACTGACCATGTATAATCCGTAGCCTGAATTTGACCATTCATCATTTGAACGATTTCCTCTACGTGGATCAAACGCTTGCGAAATTCCCGCTTTGATAGCATACAACAAGGCTGATTCATCGTCAGTGGCATGACTCAGCACTATTGCATTTCAAACCGCTTTGCCAACTGCATAAACGACGAATTCGGCATGACCTGCTTGGACGGAATGAACAGATACCGCCATTGCTTATAGCCGTTCGCCTTTCCCCAGCGAGAGGCAACTTCGCAGTACCGGATTCCGCGCTTTTTCTTGGCGATAACATCCGGATCACTGAGCTTGTCCTCGCCCTTTACCTCCACGAGATAAATCGTATCGTCGGTTTCCACAACGAAATCCGGCTCATAGTTATGCCCGTGATTGTAGGTGATATTGAATTCCTGCGGAGCAGGGCGAAGCCAGTTCTGCACATCGGTGTCCGTCTCCAACACCCGTGCAAGTACCAGTTCGGGGCGGCTGTCAAACTTGGCGGCGCTGAATACGCCCCGCTTGACACCTTCAAACAGAACTGATTGGATATTCCCGGTATAATCATCGGAGAAAAGATTGACCCGTTCGGCACAGCTGTAAGACTGCTGCAGGTTGTAATCTCTTGTGCCGACCACTTCTTCCTGTAAAAATCCGTTTTCACAGTAAAAATGCTGGAGCATCTGCTTGTAGATTTTATTGCCAATATCCCGCTTGTACATCATAATGATGTTTTGCATTCCGTTTGTGCCATATCGGGTTTCGTAATGGTCGCAGACCTGAGTAATCAGTTTGAACAGCAGTTTGGAACACTTTTCGTAATCGATTTCCGGCTTTGCACGCAGCTGTTCCAGTATGACCTTTTTCGGATTGTAGCCCTCAAAATCGATTGCATCGCCCTTGATGCGCTGCCGGTCCTGCATATCCTCCAGATTCTGAACGAGAAGCTCATTCTTGATCGGCACATGGGTAAAATCTGCCATGTCCAAATCAAAGTCTACAAACACATATTCCTCAACACCGGCATCCGTTACCTTGATACGGGGAATCGGAATAAATTTGTTCACGGCAGCTCTGTGCGTTTCCTCGGTCTGGTAGAGCATCCATGCTGCCAGCGGCATTTCATTCTCCTTGAAGGTCTGTCCCAGGTCCTTATCCTCGGAAACCTTCTGTTTGACCGTTTCTACGATCTGCTGCGCCTGCACAGGGGTGACCGTATGTGCAGGGGTGTGCTGAATGTGCTGCTCAACCTCTGATTTGATCAAGTCAGCTGCCTTCTTGAGCAGTGCATCTGTAGCATCCGTCTTTTCAATTTGAGTATGAGCATACGCTTTTTCCAGCTCGGCATCCGGATCGGTTTCTATTGTCAGCTGGGTATAGACCACTTCTTCGGGTTTGATCTCTTCTGCTTTAATAACATTCCCGGCCTTGAAAATAGAATCACCCTTCTGTGCCTCCGCCAGAATATCATTGAATTTATCGTGGGCAGTCAGCATGACGGCATCCACATCACGGTCACCGGTGCGCTCCCCATAGGGCAGGCGCAAGCCGCGACCTACCATCTGCTCTCGCAGAATTTTGGATGCGGCTGTCCGAAGCGGAACGATGGTATAGAGGTTGTTGACGTCCCAACCTTCTTTGAGCATATTGACATGGATCACGATCTCCACCGGATTTTCGGGATTTTCCACATCCAGAAGCAGGCGAGTGTTCGCTTCGGTTTCTGCGCCTTTCTGTTTGGAGTGGACGACTATCGTTTTGTTGCGATATGCGCCACTACGGAATTCGTCTGACTTTACGAATTGCTCCACCCAGGTTGCGTGATCTGTATCCTTGCAAACTACGAGCATAAACGGCTTCACCACAGGCTTGCCGTGATTGGCAGCGTAGACTTCCAATTTGCACTTTGTGCTTTCATGGCAGGTGATGCCGTCCAGCAGCATCATTTTATCCAGCTGTTCATCACCGAAGTTATAGAAATCAATGTCCGAGCGGGTCACGGCATATGGGGTGCGGGTATAGCCATCCTCGATTGCCTTGGACAGAGGGTATTCATATACCACATTTTTGAACGGCACCTGCTTGTTCCCCTTGGTCACCAACGGTGTCGCTGTCAATTCCAATCCCAGCAGCGGATGCAGCTCGTTCAGCGCCTGTGCCCCCTTTTCTGCCCGGTAATGGTGCGACTCATCCATAATGAGCACAAGATCCGGCAAGTCGGACAACGCCTGATAGAACGAGTCCCCAATGAGCTCGTTCACCTTTTTCATGTTTGCGCCCTCTTTGTTGAATTTGTCGATGTTATACACGAAGATGTGAACATCGGATTCAAACAGGGAGAGCGTTTTTTCACGGTAATCGTCATCCGTAATGATCTGCGGCGGCGTACTGAAACAGCCAAGCCCCTTGAACACATACTTGGCACTGTTGTTATCACTGAGATCCTTTTTCAGCTTCTCAAATATCGTGGTATTGGGAGCGACCGCGAAAAAGTTCCTGATATGGTGCTGTGTGTAGAGGTAGGCGATAAAGGCTCCCATTAAACGAGTCTTGCCGACGCCGGTTGCCAGCGCAAAGGTCAGGGACATAAAGTCACGCTCAAAATCGGAGCAGATCGGGTACATAGCGTGGACAGCACCCAGTGCCGCTTTCAGATTCATGCCCTTGCGGAGCTGTACGGCGTTGGTGATCTCTTCAAGAATCTTCAACGATTGCGTCTGCGGCTTGCGGAGAGACATGACACCGCTGATATAATCCGTTGTATAGAGCGGAAAATCGTTAGACATCCTCTTCCTCCTTGTCGCAATCATCATACACCGGCGGGTGTACGATATTCAGGTTGTAATCTGCTTTGCCGAACTCGCAGCGTTCCAGCAGCATTTGCGGGATTTTCTTCACCGTGATGTTGTCGTAAGCCTTGTCCAGTCCGCTGTCAAAAGAGCGGCAAGCGATGATCAGATACTCGCCTTCCTCCATGGTGTCCTTGATGGAGTCCAGATAGGGGCTGTTCAGGTGGCGGGTAGTCACAAAGAGGTAGCTGTTCTCGTTGCCTACAGACTGTTTCCAGAACAGGTCTCCATCCGGCTGATAGCGGAATCCCTCGTGCAGAGCCACCGCCGCTGCCAGCATATTGGCATCATAGTCCTCGTTGATGACATATTCGTCAAAGGGGTCTTTGTTGATGAGCGTAGGGGCTACCTCATAGAAACGGTACCCTCCGCCGCCTTGCCAATTCTGTGCTTTGGTAATGCCGCCGGGGTCTTCCCCGGCAACGACCTTATCCATGCGCACTTTGCAGTGGGTATAGGCGTGATTACCCATTTCCACACCGATCCAGCGCCGCCCCATTTTCTGCGCAACGGCAGCAGTGGTACCGGAGCCGAGGAAGGAATCAAGAACAAGGTCGCCGGGATTGGAGGCAATATGGATGATGCGCTGGATTAGACGCTCGGGCTTGGGGGTATCAAAGGCATTGTTACTTCCAAATAAAGCGTTATTTTCTTTCTTTGCTTCCTGATTATGACCTACTTCTTTATTTGTCCACCAACTCCATGCACTCTGCCCAGCCATTTCTGTTAAAAACCGTTTTTGCCGCGGACGATTTTTCCCTTGTTGTCCAAACCAAATGCGATTATCTGCAACAAGTTGCAAAAAGGTTTCTTCCGATAATGCCCAGCATCGTCCTTCAGGTGGGTAATACTCTATTCCGGCGGGGGTAGTAATTTTATAAAATTGTGATGATGTAGCGTGCCCGGTTTGACCGGTTATATCAACTGAAGCCCACGCTCCTCTTGGGTCATTGTCCAGATTTTTGTAATCGTTGCTCCTTGCTTCATTGAATGAAAGCAAATTGAATTTCTTTTCTGCTCCACGATTTTTTACATAGACAATTATATAATCATGAGCTCCGCCAAGAGTCACTCGGTTATCAGGAGATGTCCTTTTTTGCCATATCACAGTTGTTATAAAATTATTTCTTCCAAACAACTCATCGCAAAGAACTTTCATATAAGCCTGCTCATCATCATCAATGCTGATCCACAAGCTGCCATCTTCGGATAAAAGCCGCCAAAGGATTTCAAGTCTGGGACGCATCAGATTCAGCCACTCACTATGTTCCAGATTATCATCGTAATGCTCAAATGCCGAGCCGGTATTGTACGGAGGATCGATATAGATACACTTTACCTGTCCGGAAAACTTGCTCTCCAGCGCTTTCAGTGCCAGCAGATTATCCCCATGGATCAGCATATTCTGCGTATCCGGGTCGGCGGCGGTGTTGGAAAGCTCCGTGTTTTCAATCAGCAAACGAGGCTCTACTCGAATCGGCTCGTCCTTGCCGTACCAGGTCAGTTCCAGTTTGTTAGCCATCATTTATCCTCCTCGCTTTCGCAAGGGAGCTTTCTGGACTGCGCAGCCAGTTTCCTCTCCTGAGATTTGACACGCCGCTCCAGTTTTTTAATGTCTTCTGCAGCAGGCAAATTCTCCGGTTGAATGCCCCGCTGTCCAAGCATATCCCGCACGGAGCGATTGTTTTGCACATGTTCTCCGGTAATGGACCGTTCGCCTTGAAGATCCTTTTCCTCAACATTGTAGTTGGTCATTTCTGCCGCAAGGTTCTTTGCGGCAATGGAGAGCGTCGGCAGGAAATCAGCCAGTGGGCGATTGCCTTTCACCCCAAGTCGCTCCTTCATTTCTTGCGTCGTGTAACCGCCAAACAGAGCCTGGTCACCCTTCGAACGAATGCGTCCGAACCCGGCGTCATCCACACCACGCTCATAAATATTCTGTGAAAGCCGTTTTTCGGATTCCCGCAGTCTGCCTCTGGCTTCTGTGCGCTCAATAAGAGAAATGCGTTCTTCGATCAGCTCCTGCTTTCGAGTCTGGACGGCAAAATAACTTTGTGCAAAGGCAATTTCTTCTTTTTTAGGATCTCCGTTTTGGGCAATCAAATAACATGCGTAACGAGTAAGCATGTAATCCTTGACCAATCGCTGCGCACCTTTGCCAGCGGTTATCATTTTCGTGACCTCACGAAAATGATCCGATACTTCTATTCCACTGGTTTCACAGGATTCGATAGCGCGTCCGATTGCCTTATCAAAGTTCTCCCACCGTTCATAGCCGAGAAGCGGCATGATGTCACGCGCATACCAAAATTCAATATGTGTCTCCTGGTCGCTATGTATCACAAGGTCAAATTGCTCTTTGATTTGACCGACTCTCTTTTTATCCATTATTCACCCTCCGTTGTATTCGCAGTAAGAACTTCATCCGGCAAGTCTCTCACTTTTACGGAAACGGACACGCTTTTTCCGCTTTTCAGTGTTCCTTGCTCCTGGCAGCGGGCAAATTCCATGCGTAAAACGGCAGCTATCGTTTTTTGACCGAAATCATCGAGAAGCGAGTATTTACGCATCACATCCTCGTACTCCTCCTGCATTGCCCAGTTTCCCAGTTGTGCGACTTCCATGTCATTCAGTTTGACCGGGGTCGGATCATCCGACGTCCCAAGAATATAATCGATCCGTTTATCAAAAACCTGCGTCAGTTTTTCAAACATCTCAAAGCTGGGCTTGCGTTTTCCGGTTTCCCACATGGCAACGGTGCCGCTGGATACGCCAAGTGCTGTGGCAAGCTCAATCTGTGTCATGCCTTTTTCTTTTCTAAGGTCTTTCAGTCGTTCAGGAAACATGGTTCTCACACCTCGTCTTGGATTTTGCTTATATTATATTACTATGAGTGAGTGCTGTCAAGCGTTTGGTGAGAATTGATTCTATAGAGTTCTACAACAGTATAAAATTCTTTGTAAAATTTTCTGTTTTGCTATTGATTGAATAACGCAAAGTTATATAATGTGAGTGAGGAAAGTGAGAATTACACTTCTCATTCGCGGACGTCAACCAGAAAAGGCTGTTTCCCGTACCTGCGGGAGCAGTCTATATTTTTTTCAGAAGTCCGCCAACTGAATTGAAAAACAGGAAACGCCAGCGTGATAACCGACGCATCAAGCAGCGAGAGAAACTCATCGATAAGCGAAACGACTGCGGTGTTAAAGACCTTACCGCTTACAACGCAGTCCGGCAGATCAGGACAAACGGAAAAGCTCCATTTGCTGAATTAACCGCGAAAGCCGCTCTCTGAAACGGGACGGTATTCTTACGCAAAGATTTACAGAAACGGAGGTAGAGAAGTATATGGAGAAAACGACCATGAGTGTGCAGGAGCTGTCCTCGCAGCTGGGGATATCCCTGCCAAAGGCGTATGATCTTGTGAAAAAGGAAAAACGGCATAGCCGCATAACACGACTATGCCGATATTTCCGGGATTACGAAATCCCTAAGTTGCACCGTGCGTTTCTGCACGGTCTTTTTTGCGCATTTTTCGGTTTTATCCCTCGAAGCCGAGTTTTTTCGCATATGCCATGACCGCCTTGCGGAAGCACTCAAGCGGGGGATGAACGGTACCCGCGCCGATCTGGCCGAAGCCGGCGATCCTGTGGGCGATGCCGGTGTTTATAACCGGTGTGATCTCCTTTTCGACGACCTTGCGTGCGTCTATGCCGAGGCATATGCCCTGGAAGCTCCACGTGGGTACGGTGAAGTTGGGGTTGCGGGATATGACGATCTCCATCATCTCATTGCTGGTGGCAAGCGCGTCCTCAAAGCCGCCCGCGCCGACAAAGCGCGTCACGGCGGGCGCGGCGATCATCGCCATGCCGCCTACGCCGAAGGTCTCCGTGATCGCGCTGTCGCCGAGGTCGGGGCTTGCATCGTCTGCACAGTAGCCGGTGAAGTACAGCCCCTGCGGGGTGTTGACCGGAGCGGTGAACCACTCGTCGCCCATACCGGCAATGCGCACACCGAAGTTCTCGCCGTTGCGGCACATCGCAGTGACGACGGTGCCGCATCTGATGCGGCGTGCATCGTCCATGACCGCCTTGCCGCATGCCATCATGATGTTGAGGAAGAACTGATCGGTGACGGCGAGGAAGTGCATCACGCGCTCCTTGTCGCTCTGCGGAATGTCAAGCTTTACTATGCGCGGCGCCATCTCCTTGAGGAAGAGCAGGGAGGCGGAAATGTTGCGCTGGTGGAACTCATCGCCCATTGCGACGGCCTTTGCAATCAGGGGATTGAGCGGAAGCTCGCCGTCGGCGTGCAGGGCAAGACTTATGACGGGACCGAGAACGGTCTTCATCCATGTAAGACGCTCCACGACCTCCTCGGAGTAAGCGCCGAAGCGCAGCACCTTGCCGATACCCTCGTTCATGGTGCAGTAGGCGCGGTTGCCGCAGGCGCGGTCCTCAACGACAAGAAGGGGCATATTCGGAGAGGTTATGCCGCCCATGGGGCCGACGGCGCTGACATGATGGCAGGGCATGAACCTTACCCCGCCCGATTCGAGCAGGGCGCGTGCGTCCTCCACGGTATCCGCCCAGCCCTCGAAGAGCGCAGCGCCGATGCAGGAGCCTTTCATGGGGTCGGTCATATTCTCCCACCTGATCGGCGGACCGGCGTGGAGCAGGAGCCTGCCGTGGTTGAACTCGTCAATAAGCTCCCGTGCGGGCTTTACGTCCACAAGCACGGGCTGGGAGGCAACGACGCGGTCGATAACGGCGCGGTTTGCCTCGTCGATGCCAGAAAAGCCGGTCTCGGCGGGGTCAAGCGCGATATCGCGCAGGAACGTCAGCGCACGGATCATCTCAAGATCGCCGCCGGCGGGGGGAGTCCAGTCGAACTGCGTGACGCGGCAGCCGAACTCGGCGGCGACGTCCGCAAAGCTCCTGAGTCCGAGATTTATGATAACCGGCTTTTCGGAGAGCATTTTTATAAGCCGGGGGCTGGCCTCGCCGCGCTCACAGCTCATTTCGGCCTTGGGTACAACAGGCTTTTCGGGAATGTCTATCTCGTGACCGATGATGTGTATGGCTGTGGCGACGGCTATCATATTCGTCTCGCAGACGATAACGCCGCACTCGCGCAGGGAGCTGACCTGCTTGTCGTAGCCCTGGAAATCCTTGTTGGTGCCGCACACGGCGGCTACAAAGAACAGCCTGCGTCCTTCGCGCTCCGCCTTCTCCCGGAGGGCGCGTATCGCCGGAATGAGAGAGCCTGCCATATCCTCGTGCGAGCCGTAGCCCATGACGATATCCAGCAGGATAACGCCCGTGCGCTCATCGTCGGCGGCGCTTGCCATGCACTCTATGCGCTTGGCGGGGTCGATCATGGGATGCGGGCGGCCGAGAGTGTACACGTCGTCGCCGAGATCGACCACGACATGGCCGTCATGGTTGAGCATGAAGCCCTCCTGCTTCTCGGGCGGAAGATGAATGCCGAGAGCGTCCTTTATCATCATTGCCGCCTCGCCCGCCAGCGTGCCGCCGGAATAGTAGGCGCGGATGACCTTTTTCTCCTCGGGGCGGAAGAAATCGCCCTTGGGCATTTCGGGGACAAAGCGCGTGACCTTTTCGCCGCGGAGCAGCTGCACGGAGATGCGTGCGGCCTCGTCAAGAGTGTAGGCATGGTAAAGTCCCTGCTCGTGCTTTTCCGGGCGCTCGCCGAGGAAAAGCGTGACGACGGGCTTGGAGCAGTTGTGCAGGCGCGCCATTACCCTGTCGCGCACTTCCTTTGCGGGCGGCTTGGAGATGACTATAAGCACCTTCGTGGAGGGGTCGCGGTCCATGCCCTCGATAACGTCAAGCATGGTTATGCCGCCGACTGCGGAGGAGAGATCGCGCCCGCCGATGCCTATGGCGTTGGTAACGCCCGCGCCGAGACGGTCGATAATGGTGGTAAGCTCCTGTATGCCGGTGCCGGATGCGCCGATTATCCCGATGCCGCCGGGGGCGACGTTGTTTGTAAAGGCGATAGGCACGCTCTGGATTATGCCGGTGCCGCAGTCGGGACCCATGACGACAAGACCCTTTTCATGCGCCTTGCGCTTGAGCTTTACCTCGTCGTCAAGAGTGACGTTGTCGCTGAACATGAAAACGTTCAGCCCCTCGTCCAGCGCCCTGTCGGCCTCGGCGGCGGCATAGATGCCGGGAACGGAAATGACGGCAAGATCGGCGTCCTCATTCGCTTTGAGCGCGGTCTCCCAGGATCTGACGCGGCTGCACCCGGACGCGGAGGCGGCGTCGGCGGTCGCCTGCGCCCTGAAAAAGTCGTCGGCGGCCTGCGCAAGCGCATTGATGACCTCCTCCGAGTCAACGTCGGCGACGATCGCCATGTCATTGGCGCCGGCGGCAAGAAGCTCCGGGGTGGTAAGCCCGCTCTGGGCAAAAACGCCCTTGTTGGCGTCGGTCGCCATCATGATCGAGACCTTTCTGACGCCCTCGGCGCCTGCCAGCCTGCCGGTGAGCAGCATAAGCGTGACGGAATCCTGATATGTGCCTTTTTTTATAATTGTACGTAGCATTGTGATCCTCCGTAAAGGTTGATTCAATTGCGCAGACGCGCTTTTCAACGCTGAACATTTTATAGGATATACAGCGCCTTTTGGACGTTGCACAGTACCAATTTGAAACGGCTCCACTGTGCATAGTGTACAAAAAGCGCTTTTTATATATGCAAAATACGGCTTGCCGAAAAAAGCTCCGCAGATTTTTTTGCCCGTGTGCGGGCGGCGCGGAAGCGGATACGGAAAAATTTACGTGTGTGCCGGAGAAAAAACTGTGCATACTGCATAGCGTAAAGGACGCTTTTTTGGAACGCGCCGCAGTTGTTGAAAACGGGAGCGGACATTAATATATAAATATACTCGGAGAGGCAAACGGGCGTATCCGAAGCGAAAACAACAGAGAACGGAGGTGAGATCATGAAGCATATAACGACAGCGGATGTTATCCACGTTATGGACGAAAAGAACAAGCCCGCGATGACCGTCAGCTGCGGGGAGACGTTTACGGTGGAGACCGCGAACCCCGGCATACCGGACGCGGTTTTTGAAAAGGATTACACAAAAGAGCCTTTCCCCAAGCGCATACTCACGATCACGGGGCCTATCCGCGTTGAAAACGCACAGCCCGGAGATATTCTCTGCGTTCACATTGACGATATACGGCTCAACGCCGAAGGAAAAATGTGGATGGGTCAATGGATGGGCATCCTCATGGACGAGGTGGATCACTGCTATATGAGAAAGGCGCGTGTGGAAGACGGCACGGTCATATTCAGAGAGGACGTGCGCTTCCCGATAAGGCCGATGATAGGCACGATAGGCACAGCGCCCGCAGGGGATGCGGTAGACTGCCTTTATCCCGGCGATCACGGCGGAAACATGGACGCGCTCAGCGCCTGCCCCGGCAGCACGGTTTATCTGCCGGTAAACGTGGAGGGCGCGATGCTCTCGATAGGCGATGTACACGCCGCAATGGGCTGCGGCGAGATCCTCGGCACGGGCATAGAGATAGGCAGCACCGTCACGGCGCGTGTTGAGCTTATCAAAAACAGGGCGCAGAAGCATCCTGTTATCGAAACGGAAGACCGTTTTGAGATCGCCGTATCCGGAGAGGATATGGACGGGCTGTGCAAGGAAGCGGCCAGAAGCACGATCGCCTTTATCATGGAGCACGGCGATTACAGCTTTGACGAGGCATATGCCCTTGCCGGACAGACCTCGGATCTGAAGATACTTCAGGTAGTCAATCCATGGCGCACCGTTTCAATGAGCATACCCAAGGCGATCCTTAAAAAGAAAGAATATTGAAAAAAACCGAGAAAAAAACCGAAAAAATAAATATTTTTGGAGGAAAATATGTACGGACTTATAACAGGTCCCTGGTCGGGTATCCCTAATCTCCTGCTGACGGCAGGCTTCGGTCTTATCACAATAATAGTGGGCGCTGTCCTCGCCGACAGGCTCGGCAAGAAATACGCACCCTTCATCATGGTCGGTCTTATGGCCGGCTTGCAGATAATGGTTTCCTTTACCTCCGCTAAAAACTGCACCCTCACCGTCGCAGGTCAGGAGTTTTTCATCATTGCAGGCTCGCTGATGTATCCCATCCTCGCCTGCGGCGAAGACTACATCAATGAGTTCTACGGCAGAGAGATCGCAAAATCCTCCGTCACCTGCCAATTCATCGTCCGCGCACTGTCCACTATCTATCTCGTATGGCTCATTTACCTCCCCTGCCCCGCGGCAGACACCGAGAACTACGAGATGTTCGCAAAGCTGATGGGCGTTGTTCCCCGCGTGACCATCGCCAGCATCACCGCGACCTACATCGGCGGACTTCTGAACGTACACATCTTCGCAAAGATCAAGAACAAGACCGGCCACGGCAAGCTCTGGCTCAGAACCTTCGTTTCCACCGCAGTCGGCCTTATCGTGAACGCGATCATCTTCACGCTGCTTGCGTTCGCGGGTACAAAGCCCCTCGCCGTCATGGCGCAGATGGTGCTCATCTCCGTTGTCGTCCGCCTTGCTACCGGCGTTCTGGAGCTTATATTCCTCTACTTCATGACCTTCCTGCGCAAGAAGAACGTCATACTCAAGGACGCCGCGCCCATAACCATTATCCCTGCGGTTGTTGAGGACAGGAAGGCGGAGGCCTGATCCCCGCCCAAACGAGTTTATACTTATTTTTTATCGTCTTGATACGAGGAAAAGTCCCCTAAGGGATTTCTCCTCGTATTTTGACGGAAAAGGAGACACCTATGACATCTACCGTTCCGTGCACCGCCGGAAATTGGGCGGCGGCGTTCCTGCCGATACTTGTGCTGCTTGTGCTTATGATACAGTTCCGCTGGCGCGCCACCGAGGCCGCCCCGATGGGACTTTTCGCCGCGCTCATTATCGCGCTCACCGTTTTCAGGGCAAATTCCGCGCTCATCGCCGCGGAAGCGGCAAAGGGCATATGGAGCGCGCTTGTCGTGCTCATAGTGATATGGCCGGCGCTTCTTATGTACGAAATATCCAACGAGGCGAACGCCTTTGATTCGTTCAGAAGCGGCATACGCGCCCTCCTGCCGAACGAGCTTGTCCGGATAATGGCGATCGGTCTCGGCTTCGTGGGCTTCCTCATCGGCATTACCGGCTTCGGCGTACCCGTCGCGGTCGGCGCGCCGCTGCTCATCGGAATAGGCGTCTCCCCGCTGTACGCGGTGGTCATCTCCCTTATCGGAGAGGCGTGGGGCAGCACCTTCGGCACGCTTGGCGTCGCGTGGGACGCAATGCGCCTTGCCGCCGGTCTCGACACCGATCCTCAGATGCTGCTGAACACCGCGCTCTGGTCGGGCGTTTTCATATGGATATGGAACCTCATCGTGGCGCTTACGGTATGCTGGCTCTACGGAAGACGGCAGGGTATCGGAAAGGGACTTCCCGCGGCGCTTCTCGTCTCGCTCATCCAGGGAGGCGGACAGCTGCTCGTCGGGCAGTTCAACCAGACGCTCGCCTGCTTCCTGCCGACCTGCGCGGCGCTTGCGGTGCTGCTGCTCCTGGGCAGGACAAGGCTCTACCGCGAACAGTGGCGCATTGAGGAAAGCCCCATTATGGACCGCAGCGCCGAGGGCGGCGTCAGGAGCAGCGGCGGCATGAGCATGGCTGAAGCGTTCATGCCGTATATCGTGCTGACCGTGATAACGCTTGCCGTGCTTCTGATAAAACCGCTCAAAGGCTTCCTCGGTCAATGGTCGTTCGGCTTCGCCCTGCCGGAGACATCCACCGGCTACGGCTTTACAAACGCGGCTGTCGAGCGCTATTCTCCGCTCTCTCCGCTCACTCATGCAAGTTTTTTCCTGATAATTTCGTCAATAATAGGTTATATTTATTATGTGAAGAAGGGGCTGCTCAGAGCGGGCAGCTTCAGACCGGCGCTCAGGCGCTCGGTATATAAGGTCATTCCCTCCGGCATCGCGGTCATCGGCTTTCTCATCATGTCGCGCATCATGAGCGGCTCGGGCATGACGTCGGTGCTTGCGGACGGAATGGCGCGGGTGATGGGGCGCGCATATGCGCTGCTCGCGCCCATGGTGGGTCTGCTCGGCGCGTTCATGACAAGCAGCAACATGGCCTCCAACATCCTCTTCTCGGAGTTCCAGCTCACAACGGCAAGGCTGCTCGGTCTTGACGCGGCGGGGATACTCGGCGCGCAGACCGCCGGCGGCGCGATAGGCACCGCGACCTGCCCGGGCAACATCACGCTCGGCTGCACCACGGCGGGCATAGTCGGCAGAGAGGGCGAGGCGCTCAGAAAAACGCTTCCGCTGAGCATCGCCGCGGCGATATTCGTCGGGCTTATTCTGTTCGTCATCCTGACGGTTATCTGAAAGGAGCATACTCACAATGAAAAACGGATTTTTTTCGACAAACGAGGGAAGACTCGGCGCGGCAATGATACTCGTACTTCTGTCGCTGCCGGTGATCGTGCTGTCGCTGGGCGCTGGCTCTGAGGCGGGCGGCGTTGTCGGCGTGGTCATGATCTGCCTCGGCATGGCCTATCCCCCCGTAAAGTCGTTTGCGGTCAAGACCGAGACTGTCAAAAAAACATGCTCCAAAGACGGATAACAGAGCAGCAGGGGAGTCAGAGGGGGTAAGACCCGCCTCAAATTGGATAAACCGCCGCCGAAATATTGTGCATCGTGCCTATCGCGCAGATTGGTTTTTTGTGCAAAAATATATTCCGGTTTGATGCGGCTGATTATATTATATATACGCCTGTTTCAGATGCTTGCTAAGCAAAGGTGAGTCGAACCCGCGCCGGTTTTTATCGGGCGGATTTTCACCCATACGTCGTTATTGTCCTTGGCAAGCCGACAAGGATTACCTGCGGACAATGCCTCGTCTGTGCAAAAATCCGCTCCGAAAAAACTGCCTTGCACATTTCGGCGAGAAATGTTCTGGTTATTTCAGGTGCAGAGGACGCAGGCTTGCTGCCGCAAGTCAAGGACGATAAGCCCGAAAGAGCCGGACAGTGCCGTCGAAATGCGGCGTCTGTTCAACTCCCCTTTGCTTAAGGCCGCATAAGGATTTAAAGTTTTCCTCCGGGAGGGCTTTAAAATATATCAAACCAATACCACAAGTAAGGAGAAAACCATGAAGAAAACATTTGCAATGCTTTTGGCAATTGTTATGACGCTGGCGCTTTGCGCCTGCGGACAGAGCGCCGCCCCTGCGGCGACGGAAGCTCCGGCAGCAGCCGGCACGGAAGCGGCAGACACCGCAGCCGGCGAAGCCGCGGCTCCCGCTTACACCTTCAAGCTTGCCCATGCAATGATGGAGAACACCCCCCAGCATATGGGCGCTGTAAAGTTCCGGGAGCTTGTCGCCGAGAAGACCAACGGTCAGGTTGAGATCACCATCTTCCCCGCCGGTCAGATGGGCAGCGACACCGAGGTCGCCGAGATGCTCCAGACCAACGCCATTGACTGCGCGATCATCCCGACCGCAAAGCTCAGCGGCTTCTACGCCCCCCTGCAGGTCATCGACCTCCCGTTCCTGTTCCCCAGCAAGGAAGTCACCTACTCCGTACTTGACAGCGCAGAATTCAAGGATATGCTGTTCGGACCGATGAAGGATCTCGGCTTTACCGGCATCAACTTCTGGGAATCCGGCTTCAAGCAGATCACCGCGAACAAGGAGATCACCTCTCCCGACGATCTCAAGGGTCTGAAGATCCGCGTTATGGAATCCCCCCTGCTCATCGCACAGTATAAGGCTCTCGGCGCAAACCCCGTCGCCATTGACTTCTCCGAGGTCTACAACTCCCTCCAGCAGGGCGCTGCCGACGGCGAAGAGAACCCCCTCAACTCCATTGTCAACATGAAGTTCTACGAGGTTCAGGACAACATGACCCTCTCCAACCACGGCTATCTCGCATACGCGCTCATGTTCTCCAACGGTACATGGGACAGCCTCAGCGCCGAGCTTCAGGCAGCCATCACCGAGGCCGCAGATGAGGCAGTCGCTTACGAGCGCCAGTGCAACGCCGACATGGAGGACGGCTATATCCAGACCATCAAGGATTCCGGCACCGCCGTTTACGAGCTGAACGACGAGGAGAAGGCCGTTTTCGCAGAGGCCGTAAAGCCCGTACACGAGCAGTTCCGCGACGTTATCGGCTCCGACGTGCTTGACGCGACCTACAAGCTCATAGACGCCGCCTGAGCGGAAAAACTATACGCCGGGCATTGAAAAAAAGCAGGGCACTGTTATAATGATAGTGTCCTGCTTTTGGGAAACAGCGGTTTTTAATGGAGACGCAAAATGAACAAAATAGAAAAATACATGAGCGGCTTTGAAAAGATAGTGCTCGTGTTCGGAATTCTCTCCGGCGCGGTCGTGCTCTTTATCAACGTTGTGCTCAGAAACCTCGGTATGAGCCTTACCTGGGCCGAGGAATACGCAAAATTTGCCATCATATGGATGACCTTCGCCGGATGCGGCGCGGCGGTGCGCGAAAAGGCGCATATGAACATCTCCGCCGTGTACGATATATGCGGCAGAACGGGCAAATTCATTCTTGATATATTCGTCAACCTTGTCGGCATGGGCTTTTCCGCCTTCATGCTGTGGTACGGCATCCGCCTGACCGTAAAAACGGTGCAGACAATGCAGGTATCCCCGACGATGATGCTGCCGATGTGGATAATCTACATCTCCGTTCCCATCGGCGCTGCGCTTATGATCCCGCGCTATATCGTTCTTCTCGTGAACGTTATAAAGAACAGAAACGCAAAGGAGGATAAGGCCGGATGATTACCGTTCTCTTTATTGCGCTTGTCGTTCTCATGGTGTTCGGCGTGCCTATCTTTATCTCCCTGGCAGGCTCCACCACGCTGGCGTTCGCCTGCTTTTCAAACATGGACCTTGTCGTCGTCATTCAGAGAATGATCGCCGGTCTCAACAAGTTCTCGCTCATAAGCATCCCGTTTTTCATCCTTGCAGCCAATATAATGGGAGAGGGCGGTATCTCCAAGAGGATAATCGGCCTTGCAAAAGCCTTCGTCGGCCACTCGATAGGCGGTCTCGGCATCGTCACGGTCGTGGCGAGTATGTTCTTCGGCGCGATCTCCGGCTCATCCCCCGCAACCGTCGTTGCGATCGGCGCGCTGCTCTACCCCGCGCTCAAGGAAATGAAGTATGACGACGAGTACGCCACCGGCGTTATAACCGCCTCCGGCTCCCTCGGCATCATAATTCCCCCCTCCGTCACCATGATAGTTTACGGCACCGTCACCGGCGCATCAGTCGGCGCTCTCTTCATCGCCGGCTTCGGCGCGGGCGTTATCTACGGCCTTACCTATATCATCTACACTATCCTCTACGCGAAAAAGCACACCGAGATCATCCGCCTGCCCAAGACCACGGGTAAGGAAAAGCTCGTTGCGCTCAAGGACAGCCTCTGGGCGCTCGGCGTTCCCATCATCATCCTCGGCGGTATTTACTCCGGTATCTTCACCGCGACCGAGGCCTCCGCAGTCGCGGTCATCTACTCGATCGTCGTCGCGCTGTTCGTCTACAAGGAAATGGATCTCAGCAAGCTTATCGACTGCGTTTACAAATCCGCCATTTCCACCGTGCAGATAATGATACTCATGGCGGGCGCGTGCATCTTCTCGTGGATACTCACCTCCGAGGGCATCACCGTCACCATCGCAAACTCCATCCTGAGCGTAAGCTCCAGCAAGACGGTCATTCTCCTGCTCATGAACATTATCCTGCTCATCGCCGGTATGTTCCTTGACGGCGCTTCCATAGTCACCATTATGGGACCGCTCTTCTTCCCGATTGCCACCGCCGCGGGCGTCGATCCCGTTCACCTCGGCGTGGTCATGGTCGTCAACTGCGCTATCGGTATGTTCACGCCGCCCTTCGGCCTCAACCTCTTCGTCGCCTCCAATATTACGGAAAAGCCCGTTATGAAGGTCGCAAAGGGCGCGATACCGTTCATCGGCCTGTCCGTCGTCGCACTGCTGCTTATCACGTATATACCCGGGATAAGCCTGTGGCTGCCCAAGACGGTATACGGCAGCTGGTAAAAAGCTTTTCATAAACCTCAGGGGCCGTTTCAAAATAATTTTTTGGGACGGCTCTTCGGTTTTTACAAACAATCTATTTTAACGGAGGGACAAAATGTCCATTCTTCTGAAAAACGCGCTCTATCTCAGGAGCGACTGCCGCACGTGGACGACGGACGATATCTATATCGAGGGCGATACCATCAGGGCAATAGGCGCCTCCTGCGCCGCGTATGAGCCGGACGAGACGATAAACTGCGCCGGTAAGGCGGTCATTCCCGGCCTTATCAACGCCCATGCACATTCCTACACGGGCTATCTCAAGGGTACGATAGACAACGTTCCGCTTGATATCTATATGCTCTATGCCATTGCCGGAGGCTCCTTCCGCAGCGAGAGGGAGATATACGTGTGCAGCCTTGTCGAGGGGCTTCAGATGCTCAAAACCGGCACGACCTCGGTCATTGACCATTTCTCCCAGCGCCCGTCGATCTCCGCCGCGGGGCTTGACGCGGACGCGGCGGCGTTCAAAAAGCTCGGCATGAGAAGCCGCATTGCCACCATGTTCGCCGACAAGGGCTTTTTCGACACGCTTCCCCTTAAAGAGGGAGAGCTTCCGCGTGAGCTTCTGCCGAAGGGCGGCGGAAAGCCCCAGAGCATCGACGAGTACATCGCCGAGGTCGAAACGGCCTACCTCAAGTACCGCGGCGATCCGCTCGTCGATATAATCCTCGGCACAGACGGCCCGCAGAGATGCTCCGACGAGCTGCTGCTCAGACACGCGGAGCTTGAGCGCAAATACAAAATGGGCTGGGAGACGCATATCCTTGAGGCGAAAACGCAGGCGATCGTCTCGCGCAGCTTTTACGGCAAGGGACTTATCGAGCACATGGACGAGCTTGGCGTACTCAACGAGCGCACCGCCCTTGTCCACCATGTCTGGGTCTCCGACGCGGAGCTTGACTGCGTCCGGCGCGCCAACGCGACCGTCGTTCACTGCCCGTCGTCGAATCTGCACCTCGGCAGCGGCGTGGCTCCCGTCGATCTGTACAGAAAGCGCGGCATAGACGTCGCCCTCGGCAGCGACGGCGGCAACTGCGGCGGTCTGAGCATGCTTGATCAGATAAAGCTCACCGCGCTGCTGCACGACGTGTCCCATGTCGATTATGAGGACTGGTTCTCCGCCTCCGACGCGCTCATGCTTGACTATCACGGCGGCGCGAAGCTGTTCGGCAGAAGGATAGGCGCCATCGAGGAGGGCGCGTGCGCGGACCTGACGGTAATAGACATCGAAAACATCCTCTGGCAGCCGGTCAACGATATGACGCGGCAGCTGGTATACTACGAAAACGGCTCCCACGTGGACACCGTTATCGTCGCCGGACGGAAGGTGCTTGAGCATGGCAGAAGCCTCTTTGTCGATGAGGAGGAGCTTATCGCCGAGGCAAAGGAGCTGTGCGCGAAGCTCAGAAAGGACTGCGCCGGGGCAATGGCGCTTGTGGAGAAGCAGATACCCTATATGCGCGAAATGTACCTGCGCGAGATACGCCGCGATATCGGCTTCAACCGCTTCATCAGAGAGGTGTAAAAACCGGATAAAACCAAAAGCCGCAGGGTAAAAAGTCCTTGTGCACTTGTAAAATGAAAGTAGACACTCACAAAAGTGTGGGTGTCTACTTTTTCGTGGTATAGTATAAGAGAAAGGATGTGAGGATATGGGCAAAAAGGGAACACCCCATAGAAGGTACAGCAAAGATGAGAAAATGAAGTATGTTCGTCTGCATTTGGACGAACATATGTCCCTCACGCAGATTGAGAAAGAATACGGGATAAGAAATTCGCTTGTGGGGGCATGGGTTAAGAAATATCTGGAGGACGGCGAGGATGCCCTGGAGCCGCACAACGGTAATCCATATGCAGCGCTGCATAAGAGCAAGTCATTGACAGAGGTGGAGCGTCTGCGTCTTCTGGTGGCAAAGCAAGAAGTTGAAATTGCGAGGCTAAAAAAAGGGTATTGGGTGGAAGGAGCTGGTGCAAACAGGGAATACGTTACTGG